>JANOZF010000322.1:0-5432 GCA_031429255.1 Rubrivivax sp. | reverse complement strand
CCGCCCGAGGTGTGGTGCGCCAACAGTTGCGCGGGTGTCCAGTAGGCGGCTTCGCGTGCATGGCCAGCGCTCAGCCGCACGGCAGCCAGCCCGGCTTGGCACATTGCTGCCGTCTGCAGCCAGACTTCGAGCGTGATGTCCAGGCTGCCCTGCGCCAGTTCGGTGGCGTCGTTCAGGTACGGCAACGGTGGCGGGTCGCCAGCGGGCCGCAGCAGCGGCGAACGAAACGGCGCCAGCGCTTCCATCGTCACCACCCAGGGCGACATCGTGCTGGCGAAGTTCTTCGACAGAAAGGGACCCAACGGCTGGTATTCCCAGGCCTGGATGTCGCGTGCCGACCAGTCGTTGAACAGCGTCACCCCGAACAGATGGTCGGCCGCCTGTGCAATGGGCACGGGTTCACCCAGGGCGTTGGCGCTGCCGACCAGGAAGCCCAGTTCGAGTTCGTAGTCCAGACGCTGGCAGGGGCCAAACACCGGCGCCTCGGCTGCGGTTTTCGTCTGTCCCCGCGGGCGCCGTATCGGGTGGCCGCTGACCACGATGGACGAGGCGCGCCCGTGGTAGCCGATGGGCACCCACTTGTAGTTCGGCAGCAGCGGGTTGTCGGGCCTGAACAGTTGACCGACGGTGGTGGCGTGGTGGATGCCGGTGTAGAAGTCGGTGTAGTCGCCGATCTCGCAGGGCAAGGCCATCTGCACTGCCGACTGGGGCACCAGGCACGGACCCAACACAGACTGCAACGCACTGCCCCCCTGAAGGGCCCTTGACAGGGCCAGGCGCACCAGGCGGCGCGCTGCTGGGCCGAATGCCATGAAAGCCTTCAGATCGCCTGCGGCCAGCGGCTGGATCGCCTGCGCCACCGCATCCGGCCAGCCGCCGATGGCCGCCCCATGCCGCAGGTCCAGCACCTGGTCGCCGATGGCCACACCGATGCGCCAGGGCTCAGCCGTGTCGGCCCGCCTGAAGCGTCCGAAGGGCAGGTTCTGGATCGGGAAATCGGTATCGGCGGCGTTGGCCGATGCAACCCAGCTCTGCAGCGCGGGTTCGTGGGTGGAGTCGGTGTTCATGCGCTCAGTCGATGCCGTTCGATCAGCCAGCAGTCGCTGGGGTGTGGCGGGTCAAGCCGGCCCGGTCAGGCCGGCCCGGTGAAGTGGTCGGCCAGGCCGTCCCAGCAACGGGCGTAACCGTCGTCGCGTGCGCCGCCATTCATCGCGAATTCGGTGGGCACAAAGCGCCAGCGGCTCTCGAACATGAAGGCCAGCGTGTGGTCCAGCTTGTGCGGCGCCAGCGTGGCCTGGCTGGCCTTGTCGAAGGCCTCGCGGTCGGGGCCGTGCGGCACCATGCCGTTGTGCAGGCTCATGCCGCCGGGCTTGAAGCCCTCGGGCTTGGCGTCGTACTGGCCCAGCACCAGGCCCATGAATTCGCTCATCAGGTTGCGGTGGTACCAGGGCGGGCGGAAGGTGTTTTCCATCACCATCCAGCGCGGCGGGAAGATCACGAAATCACAATTGGCGGTGCCCGGTGTGTCGCTGGGAGAGGTCAGCACCGTGAAGATCGACGGGTCGGGGTGGTCGAAGCTGATCGAGCCGATGGTCATGAAGTGCGCCGTGTTGTACTTCAGCGGCGCCAGCGTGCCGTGCCAGGCAACGACGTTGAACGGGCTGTGCGCAGAGCGCGCGCTCCACAGAGCGCCGCTGTATTTCTTGACGATTTCAAAGGCACCCGCTTCGGCGTCGAAGGCGGCCACCGGTGCCTGGAAATCACGTGCGTTGGCCAGGCCGTTGCTGCCGATGGGCCCCAGCTCGGGCAGCCTGAAAGCCGCGCCGTGGTTCTCGCAGATGTAGCCGCGCGACGGCCCGTGCACCGCCACCGAAAAGGCCATGCCGCGCGGCAGCAGCGCAATCTCGCCGGGCGCCACGTCCAGCACACCCAGCTCGGTGGTGATGGTGAGCAGGCCCTGCTGCGGCACCAGCAGCATCTCGCCATCGGCATTCACCAGCGCCCGCTGCTGCATCGACCGGTTGGCCAGGTACAGGTGCGCCGCCATGCCCGTCTGCGCGTCGGCGTCGCCGTTGACCACCACGGTGCGGATGCCGCCGATGAAGTCGGTCGGCGCATCGGGTATGGGCACCGGGTGCCAGCGCATCGGGTCGGGCGGCGCAGGCACGCCGCTGGCGGCACCGGTCTTCCACCATGCATGCGGCAGCGGGCGATAAGCGCCCACCACCACCGAAGGCTGGCGGCGGTACAGCCAGCTGCGCTGGTTGCAGTGGCGCGGCGCGGTGAACGCACTGCCCGACAGCAGCTCGGCATACAGGCCGTGTGCCACCTGCTGCGGGCTGTTGCGGCCCACCGGCAGCGCCCCCGGCACCGCTTCGCTGGCAAAGCTGTTGCCAAAGCCACTTTGATATGAACGGGAAGGCGCTTCAGTCATCGCGTGTCTCCTGTGCCGCGGGGCGTGCGCGGGCTGGTTGGCAGCGGCGGCAGCACTGTTGATGCCCGTGTCATGGCTGCGCGTCGCGCGCGGCCTGCAGCGCCTGGCGCAGCACGGGCAAGGCGCCGATGTGGTTGGCCAGCAGCAACACCAGGCGCGCATTCAGCGCATGGCTCTGCTCGCTGCTGAGGTCTTTGTGGGTGTCGATCAACGCCTCGTAGAACTCGTCGGGCGCCGACAGGTTGGGTTGCGTCACCAGGTCCATTGCAAACGTCCTTCAGTTCAGCGCCAGCGCGCGCTGCACGGCTTCGTGCACCGCCTGCACCGTGGGTTGGCGCCAGCGGGCGCACACATGCTGGTCGGGGCGCAGCAACACCGCCGTGCCACGGCGCAGGTCGTAGCGGCGGGCCAACAGTCCTTCGGCGTCGACGAGGTCGGCGCCGCGCTGCACCTCCGCCGCCGAGCCCTGCAGCGCCACGTGCACAGACTTGATCGGCACGCCGTCCAGCGCCGGAACCTGCAACGCAGCGCGTGCTACCGGCGCCGGGCCGCCCGATGCCTGCAGCAGCGTGAACCCGGGGCCGATGTGGCGCAACAACCAGCCGGCACGGCCGTCGCGCAGCTGCACCGGTGCGTCCGCCGCGGGTGCACCGGGCACCATCGAGCCTTCGAAGGCATCCACGTCGGGGGTGTTCAAAGGCGAGGCCTGCAGCGTGGCCGGCACCGACAGGCGCCCGCTGTTGACCAGCGTGCGCGCAAAGGCGTGGTGCTTGGACAACTGCAGCACCGCGTTGCGGAACAGGCGGCTGATGTCGCTCTTGGGCGTGATGAAGTCGGTGGCGCGGGTGGAGTTCAGCAGGTTCTCGTCGGCCGCGGCCACGCGTTCGCTGTCGTAGCTGTCCAGCAATGCATCGGGCGCCTGGCCTTGCAGCACGGCCACCAGTTTCCAGGCCAGGTTCTCGGCGTCCTGCACACCCGAATTCGCGCCACGCGCGCCGAAGGGCGACACACCGTGCGCCGCATCGCCGGCAAACAGCACGCGCCCGTGGCGAAAGCGGTCCATGCGCAGGCAGGCGAAGGTGTAGACGCTGGCCCAGTCCAGTTCATAAGCCACCTCGCGGCCCAGCGCCTGTTTCATCATCGCGTCCACGCGCGGCTTGATGCGTTCGGGCTTCTTCTCTTCTTCAGGGTCGGCGTCCCAGCCGAGCTGGAAGTCGATGCGCCACACACCGTCGGGCTGGCGGTGCAGCAGCACACTCTGGTTGCGGTGGAACGGTGGGTCGAACCAGAACCAGCGTTCGGCCGGAAAGTCGGCCTGCATGCGCACGTCGGCAATCAGAAAACGGTCGCGGAAGACGCGGCCCTTGCTTTCCTGGCCCAACAAGGCTCGCAGCGGTGAACGCGAGCCGTCGCAGGCCGCCACGTAGTCGGCCGTCAAGCCGTAATGGCCATCGGGCGTGTCCACGCCCAGCCGCACGCCACCCTCATCTTGTTCGATGGCAAGCACTTCGTTGCGCCACCGAATCTCGATGTTCGGCAGTTCGGCCGCCCGCACCGCCAGATAGGCCTCGGCGTAGTACTGCTGCAGGTTGATGAAGGCCGGCCGCTCGTGCCCGGGCTCGGGCAGCAGGTTGAACTGGTACAGGCGCTCGTCGCCGAAAAACACCTTGCCCACGTTCCATTCCACGCCCTTGGCACACATGGCGTCGCCCACGCCCAGGCGGTCCCAGACCTCCAGCGTGCGCTTGGCAAAACAGATGGCGCGCGAACCCACCGACAGCTTGTTGTCGTTGTCCAGCACCAGCACCTGCTGGCCGCGTTGCGCCAGGTCGATGGCCAGGCTCAGGCCCACCGGGCCGGCACCCACCACCACCACCGCGTGGTGTGCTGGCGTGGACGCGTCCTGGTCGGGGCTGCGCCGGTAGGCGAACCCGTGGTTCTGGATGGTGCAGCCGTCGGTGCCGTAGCCCAGGGCTGCGGACTCTTCACCGGACGTGGCGGCGTCGTGGGCGTTGACCTGGGCGCGGGCGTTGGTGACCATGTGGACGCGCTGCCGGTTTCAGCTTTCCAGCGCTTCCCACATCTGCCGGTCGCGCTCGGCGGTCCAGATGCGCGGGTCGGCGTGCTGCGTGGCTTCGTCGTAGGCGCGGGTCACGTCAAAGGGCATGCAGTGGTCGAAGATGACCCACTGGCCGTAGGTGGGTTTCAGCGCGGCGCAGGTGTCGCGGTACACCGTCTTCAGGTCCTTGCCCGCGGCGGCGCCGGCCTTCACGCTGGCGTACAGGTCGGAGACAAAGGCCCGCGTCGACTCCAGCCCCTGCGCCACCTGCGCTTCGCCCACCAGCGCCGGCCCACGGCCGGGCACCAGCGACTGCGGCTTGAGTGCCGCCAGGTTGGCCAGCGTCTGCGGCCAGTCCTTGAAGTAGGCGTCGCCGGCATAAGGCGTGGCGTCGAATTCCACCAAGTCGCCCGACAGCAGCACCCGGTCTTGCGGCAACCACACCACGGTGTCGCCCTTGGTGTGGCCACGGCCCAGCTGCAGCAGCTGCACTTCCAGCTTGCCCAGCCACAAGGTCATCTTGCCCTGAAAGGTGATGGTGGGCCAGGTCATGCCCGCAGGCACCGTCTCGACATTGCGGAACAGGCGCGGAAAGCGGCCGATTTCGCTGGCCTTGTCGGCCTCGCCACGCTCGACGATGAGGTCATACGTGTCCTGGCTGGCCAGGATCTGCTGCGGCTGGTAGGCGCTGGCGCCCAGCACCCGAACCGCGTGATAGTGCGTCAGCACCACGTACTTGATGGGCTTGTCGGTGACTTCGCGGATGCGGCGGATGACGTCGGCGGCCATCGCTGGCGTGGCCTGTGTGTCGGCCACCAGCACCGCGTCGTCACCGATGATGATGCCGGTGTTGGGGTCGCCTTCTGCGGTGTAGGCATAGGCGTGCTCCGACAACTTGGTGAAGCTGACCTTTTTTTCTTCCAGATCGGCTTGAGAGGC
>JANOZF010000321.1:0-2137 GCA_031429255.1 Rubrivivax sp. | reverse complement strand
GACCTGGATCACTTCAAGGATGTCAACGACAACTGGGGTCACGCCGCTGGCGATGCCGTGCTCCGGCATGTTGCACAAGTGGTCAACGGGCACACGAGACTGGGAGATGTCCTCGGTCGCACGGGGGGCGAGGACTTCACGGTGCTACTTCCGGACACTACCGTCGATGAAGCTGAGGCATTGGCTGAACGCCTGCGCCTTCAGGTTTCTCTGGATCCCCTGCACTTCACCGGTGGCGCGATCAGCGTCACACTCAGTATCGGCATCGCCGTGCTGACCGCTTCTGATGCCCACGCCGATGCGGCGCTGGCGCGTGCCGATCGTGCACTCTACGAGGCCAAGGCGGTGGGACGCAACGCGGTTCGGCGTTGGCAAGCCCCCGAGTAGCAACGATCTGCTCGACCTTGTCGCTTCGAGGCTGGCGCGCCCCGGCACCGGTGGTTGACCCATTTCGGGCGCTGGTAGCAGGCCGGTGTACCGGCGGCACTGGCGGCAGCGATGGGGCGCTGACTGCCGCTTCGAAACAAAGACTGCTTTCATTCGCCGCAATCGCAGTGCCCACCGCCTCGTGTCGACCCCCCCGCGCCAGAATGGTTGTCGTTCCTTTAGTTCTTGTATCTGGGCTTGCGGCTCTCACATAGTGGTGGGAGGCGGTGGAGCTTGTGGGCGAAGGTCGGCGCGGTGGGCAACGCAACGCGTTGTCCACGGCAAGCCGGCCGGTGCGCGCAGCGCATCGTCCACAAATCCACGGCCTTTTGCCGCACCGAGTTCGGCCGGCATTTCTGGAACCTGTTTCAACAAGCAGGGGGCGACGAGAGTACACATTGGCACGATACGGACAAGCATTCAAAGACAGATCGGTGGCGCGGTTGCTGCCGCCGCAGAGCGCGGCGTTGGACGACGTCTCGCGTGAGATTGGCATCGGCGTGGATACGCTGGCGCGCTGGCGCAGTGAGTCGATGAGCAAGCCCGGCGGCGATCGTGTCTGGACGGCGGCGGGACGGTTTGAAGCCGTGCTGACCACGGCGTCCATGGACGAGGCCAGCAAGAGCGCATGGTGTCGCGCGCACGGCACGTACGCGCAGCAACTGGCCACCTGGCAGCTCAACGCCACCCAGGCGCTGGCTGAGCCCGGCGAGGCCCGCGCCAGCCCGCTGCAGACCAAGCAGGACCGACGGCGCATCAAGGAACTCGAACGCGAGTTGCTGCGCAAGGACCGTGCGCTGGCCGAGACCGCAGCCTTGCTGGTGCTGTCAAAAAAAGCCAAGGCGATCTTCAACATGGGCGAGGCCGAATGATCGGCCTCGAAGATCGCCAAGCCCTTGCCCTTGGAATTCAAACCGCGCACGACAGTGGCGCGCGGCTGCATCTGGCATGCCAGATCGTGGGCATCGACCTGCGCACCCTGCAGCGCTGGAGGGCCAGCGACGGCCTCGTCGCGGGCGATGGCAGGCCGCTGGCCACCCGGGCCATCCCTGCCAACGCCGTGAGTGAGGCCGAGCGTGCGGCCGTGCTCAGCGCGGCCAACGAGCCGCGTTTCGCCGACGTGCCCCCTGCGCGCATCGTTCCGGCGCTGGCCGACGAAGGGATCTATCTCGCGAGCGAGTCGACCTTCTCGCGCGTGCTGCGCGCCCATGGGCAGAACGTGCGCCGCGGCCGCGCCAAGGCGCCCAGGGCCGTGCGCCCGCCGACCACGCACATCGCCCGCGCGCCGCGCGAAGTCTGGTGCTGGGACATGACCTACCTGCCCTCCAACGTGCTCGGCCGGTGGTTCTACCTGTACCTCATCTTGGATCTGTACAGTCGCAAGATCATCGGCTGGGAGGTGCACGCCAGCGACGACTCCGACCATGCCGCCCACCTGGTGCGCCGCACCGCGCTGGCCGAAGGCATCGCAGCCCTGACCACCAAGCCCGTGCTGCACGGCGACAACGGCTCCACGCTCAAGGCCACGACGGTGCTGGCCATGCTCCAGTGGCTGGGCGTCAAGCCGTCCTACTCGCGTCCCCGCGTGAGCGACGACAACGCCTTTTCGGAGAGCTTGTTCAGCACAGCCAAGTACCGGCCGGAGTTCCCCACCAAGGGCTTCGAGCATCACGACGGCGCCCGCGCCTGGGCAGCTGGATTCGTGCACTGG
>JANOZF010000320.1:0-12806 GCA_031429255.1 Rubrivivax sp. | reverse complement strand
GTCGGGCATGCCGGGCTGAGCCAACAACATGCCGATGACGGCGCAGAACACGATGAGCTGCACCACCCGCGGTTTGGTCAGCGCGTAGTACTGGCCCCAGCGGGTGCCGGGCGGGCGGGGAACGGCAAGTGTCTGGGCCATGGGCGAGCGCCTGATTCTAGGAGGCCAAGGCCGCGCGCGTTGAAGCCACGCCTGCGCGCCTGCGGCCCTGCGCCAGCAGCAGCGCCAGCGTGAGCACCAGGCCGGCTGCCCCGGCCGAGTGACCCAGCGCCGCCACCAGCGGCCAGCCGAGCACCACGTTTGACAGGCCACTCAGCACCTGGGCCAGCAGCAGCGCACCCAGCAAGGCACCCGCACGCCGCTGCGGGCCCGGGCGGCGCCACAGCTGCCAGGCCAGCAGCGAGAGCACTGCCACGGCCACCAGCGCAAACAGGCGGTGCGCCATGTGGATGGCCACCAGCGCCTCGAGCGTGAGCCCACGCCCGCCAGCGCCCTCGCCCAGGCCGCGCAGCAGCGTGAAGCCGTGCCCGAAATCCGTCGCGGGCCACCACTGCCCATTGCAGGTGGGAAAGCCCGTGCAGGCCAGCACCGCGTAGTTGGTGCTGACCCAGGCGCCCAGCACGATCTGCAGCGCCAGCACCGCGCTGCCTGCCCACGCCAGGCTTCTGGTCCCCGCATCCAGCGCTGGGGGCGCGCCCGAGCGCGAGCGCCCGAAGGCCCGGTGCTGCGCGGCCAGCAACACCAGCAACAGCAGGCCGCCCACCAGATGCAGGCTGACCACGGCCGGGTACAGCTTGAGGGTGACGGTGTACTTGCCAAACAGGCCCTGCACCAACACCCAAACCAGCGTGACGGTGGGCCACCAGGGCGAAAAGGGCAAGCTTCGACGGGCGCGCCAGGCGACCGCCGCCATGACAAGGATCAGCATGCCCACCGTCATCGCCAGGTAGCGGTGGATCATCTCGATCCAGGCCTTGCCCCAACTGACGGGCCCTCCCGGCGCGGCGCTGTGGGCGGCCTGGATGTCGGCCTGTGCGCCCCAGGGGCTGACCTCGCCGTAACAGCCCGGCCAGTCGGGGCAGCCCAGGCCAGAGTCCGACAGGCGCGTAAAAGCACCAAACACGATCAGGTCGAAGGTCAGAAAGAGGGTCAGCGCCGTCAACGTCTGCAGGCGCTGGTGCAGCCCGTCGTGCGTCGCGCCCGAACCGCCTGCCGCGGGCCGTCGCAACCACACCCAGGCCAGTGGAAACAGCGCCAGCACACAGGCCAGCAGACCCAGCCTGGCCAGCGGGGCCAGGTCGATCAGCGGTTGCTCAGCCATCTTGCGGCTCGCCCGAAGCCATCATCGACCCGGCAGGTCCCAGGACGCAGCGGCGCGCAGCAGCCGGTCCAGGTCGCGCCTGGCGCGGCTGGGGTCGGCGCCTGCAGGCAGGCGCATCATCCATTCACCCATGGGGTCGACGACATACAGGTGGTCTTGGAGCTTTTGACCAGCAGCCGGAACCAGCCAACGCGCGACTTCGGCGTTGTCGGCACGCAGCACTGTCGTGGCCGGAACTGCCTGCATCGCTTCGGCCAGCGCTGCAGGCAATGGCCCGCCATCGGTGACCAGCCACACCTTGTCCACCCGTTCGCGTTCCCGGCCCAGCATTTCGCGCAGCTGTCGCTGCATGAACAACTGCTTCTCGCAGGCATCGCTGCAGGCAGAAGGGCTCACGGCCACCAGCAGCCATTGCCCACGCAGGCTGGCCGCTGGCACCATCGAGCTGTCCAGCCGCTTCAGTTGCAGCGCTGGCAACGTGCGCGTGGGCAGCACCAGTTCGCCGTAGTTGCTGCGGCTTCCGGGCCTGATGACGAAGTAGGTCAAATAAGACGCGATCACGGGCGCCGCACAGACCAGCAGCACCAGCAGCATCTTGATGCGGCCGCTGCGCGTGCGGCGTTGGCGGGCCCCCGCCGTGTCGGCCAGGTCGGGCGCGTTGACACCGTGCACGGTGAGGGAGACGGGTTCAGGGGTGGTCATGGATTCGTCTTGTGCTGGTGCCCTGTGCGGCGCAGGGCTGCGCGCTTTCGTCTGGGCTGCAGCACCTGCAGCCACAGCCACAGGCCGGCGCTGAGCGCGCTGAGGGCGAACCATTGAAAGGCATAACCGTGGTGCTTGTCGACGCCCAGTGACGGGGGCGCCCACTGCCGCAGCAAACCGTCGGCGGCGCTGCCGGCCGCATCTTCTTGCACCACCGTCAAGGGCCTCAAAGGCAGCCCGGTCTCGCGCATGAACTCTGGCACGTCCAGATTCTGCCGGATGACCCCGCTTGCTGTGCCCTCGAATTCATACAGGCGGGATGGCGAAAGGGCAATACGACCCTGAACCGACTGCGACCCCGCGGGCGCAGGCGGCGCCACGATGCGCAGGCGGTCCAGCAGGTCGCGCGCGAACCACCCCCGTTGCACCAGCACCGCGGTGCCGTCCGCCAACTTCAGCGGCGTGACGGCAAAGAAGCCGACTCGACCGTTCATCTGCCGGTTTTCAAGGTAGACCGTATGTTCAGGCAGCCATTGCCCCTGCAACGTCACCGCGCGGTGCACCTGCTGCGTCGCCTGCTCGTTGGTGGTCGCCAGTTCAGCCATTGCCAGCGCCGGACGCTGCCGCTGCTTGTTCAAGGCCTGCTGCAACGACGTTTTCTGCGCGGCACGGTCGAGTTGCCAGAAACCCAGACGAGCCGTGAGCACGGACAGCAACAGCGCCGCGCCGAACACCACCCAGCGTCGCGCTTTCATGAGCCCGTCCGGTGGAGCTTCAGCAAGCCTGCTGATGCACGCGGATAATCCGTTCTAATGAAAACCGTGATGGTGCTCCTGTTGATAGCCGTGTTGGGCGCGCTGGCCAGCGCCGGTGTGTTCATGCTGCGCAAGGGTGCACGCCCGGGCAAGGATGGGGCCGACGATCGCAGCAAGCACATGGCGCGTGCATTGGCACTGCGGGTGGCACTGTCGGTAGCCCTTTTCCTGTTCATCCTGTTGAGTTGGTACATGGGTTGGGTAAGACCCACAGGCATCCCGATGGCCTCTTGACTCGCCAGCATCGACTTTGCCTATATGTCCTTCCGCGGGCCCAAAACAATCACGCCGCTTGAAGCGGCGTGATCACGGGCAGACGGCGGGGTGGCTGGCGCCCGGGGCCTACAACCAGTAGACCAGGAAGTACAAGCCCAGCCAGACCACGTCCACGAAGTGCCAGTACCACGCCGCGCCTTCAAAGCCGAAATGACGTTCCGGTGTGAAGTGGCCCTTCATCAACCGCAGCGTGATGAAGGTCAGCATCAGCATGCCCACGAACACGTGAAACCCGTGGAAGCCGGTGAGCATGAAGAACGTGGAGCCGAAGATGCCTGAGCTCAACTTGAGGTTCAGGTCGCGGTAGGCGTGCATGTATTCATAAGCCTGCACGCACACGAACGTGGCACCAAGGATCACCGTGATCCACATCCACGCGATGGTCTTGGCGCGCTTGCCCGCCAGCAAGGCGTGGTGGGCGATGGTGAGGGTAACGCCCGACGTCAGCAACAACGCGGTGTTGATCGTCGGCAGAGGCCAGGGGCCCATGGTGGCAAACGGTTCCACGGTACCGGCGGGCGACGCGGTGACGCCGCCGCCAGCACTCGGCCAGATCGACTTGAAGTCGGGCCAGAGCACCTGATGGTCGAGGTTGCCGAGCATCGGAATGGCGTGCACGCGGGCCCAGTACAACGCGCCGAAAAACGCCGCGAAGAACATCACCTCACTGAAGATGAACCAGCTCATGCTCCAGCGGAACGACACGTCGATGCGATCGGAGTACAAGCCGCCTTCGCTTTCGCTGATGGCCTGCTGGAACCACTGATACAACACCGTCAACCAGACGACGAGGCCGGCCAGCAAGGAATACGCGCCCCAGCCTGCGCCATTGATCCACTGCCCGGCTCCCAGGATGACGAGGAAGAGGCCGAACGCGGCCAGCACCGGGTGACGCGATGGCGCCGGAATGAAGTAGTACGGGGTGGTTCCCGCTGGTGTACTGGCTGACATCTTGAACTTGCTCCTCGGTCCCGAAAATCTGAAATGAATGAATGAATGCTCGCAAGCGCGCGCAGTTCAAGTGGCCACGCCGCTGCTGACCACCCATCGCACCAGCACCACCACGGCGCCCACGAACAGCGCCGCTGAAATCACGCCGGCAATGATCACGTGCACCGGGTTGAGTTTTTGCACGTCGCGCTCGTAGTCGACCGCACGCCGCACGCCGAAAAAAGACCAGGCCACCGCCTTGAAGGTTTGCACCACCGACAGCGGGCGCTGCGTAACGGAAGGACGATCGCTCACGTGCCCTGCCTCGGACTGGCAGGAGTCATAGGTGCCGACACCGGCACCGCCTTCACGCCCACCGTGCCCGCAGGCGCCGCAGGCACCCTGCCGCCCACTTCAAAGAAGGTGTACGACAGCGTGATGGTGGTCACGTCCTTCGGCAACTTGGGGTCGATGACGAACACCACCGGCCACTGCTTGGACTCACCAGCCTTGAGCGTGTATTCGTTGAAGCAGAAGCACTCGAGCTTGTTGAAATGCGGGCTCGCCTGCTGCGGCGCGTAGCTGGGTATGGCCTGCGCAGCCATGGTGCGGCTCTGGATGTTCTTGAACTCGTACATCACAGTGGCCATTTCGCCCGGATGAACCTGCAGCGACCGCATGGCGGGCTTGAAGTCCCAGGGTCCCCGGGCATTGGCGTCGAACTCCACCGTGATGGTACGGCTCAGGTCGACCTGGGTGTTGCTGACGGCCTTGCGCCCCGACCAGGTGCCATTGGCCACCCGTTGTTCAGACAGGCTGAGCACGTTGATGCCCAGCGCATTGCAGATAGCGCGGTACATCGGCACCAGCGCATAACCAAAACCAAACATCAACAGCACCACCACCAGCAGCTTGCCCACCATGCGCCGGTTGTCTGCCAGCACACCCAGCAGACCTGCCGGTTCGACTGCAGCGGGGACGCTTGAAGAGGCTGTGACGCGAGGGTCCATGGCAGGCGTGCGAAATGCGCGGCGTGTGGGGTCAGTTCGCCAGCCAGGCGATCTTGGTGACGAAGCCGAGCGCGAAGACCACGGCCACGGATGCCAGGATCAAGGCCAGGCGTAGGTTGGCCTTGTGCTGCTGCGGTGTCAATGACATGAGGGTCTCGGCAGCGGCGCAGTTCAGCCGATGACGCGCGTGGCCGTCACGTCCAGCTTGGGCGGTGTTTCAAAGGTGTGGAACGGCGCCGGCGAAGGCACTTCCCATTCCAGGCCTTCGGCACCTTCCCACGGCTTTTGCGGCGCCTTCTCACCCTTGCCGCGCATCATGGGCAGCGCCACGAAGAAGAAGAAGTACACCTGCGCCAAGCCGAAGCCGAAGGCGCCGATGGAGGCCACCATATTGAAGTCGGCAAACTGCATTGGATAGTCGGCGTAGCGCCGAGGCATGCCGGCCAAACCCAGGAAGTGCATCGGGAAAAAGGTGATGTTGAAGAAAATAAGCGACGCCCAGAAGTGGATCTTGCCGCGCGTTTCGCTGTACATCACACCGGTCCACTTCGGGCCCCAGAAGTAGACGCCGCCGAACAAGCCAAACAGAGAGCCGGCCACCAGCACGTAATGGAAGTGGGCGACGACATAGTAGGTGTCCTGCAGTTGGATGTCGATCGGCGCCATGGCCAAGATCAGCCCGGTGAAACCGCCCATCGTGAACACGAACAGGAAGCCAACCGCCCACAGCATCGGCGTTTCAAAAGTCATCGAACCGCGCCACATCGTGGCGATCCAGTTGAACACCTTCACGCCCGTGGGCACCGCGATCAGCATCGTCGCGTACATGAAGAACAACTGTCCCGTCACGGGCATGCCGGTGGTGTACATGTGGTGTGCCCACACGATGAAGGACAGGATGGCAATCGACGACGTGGCGTACACCATCGACGTGTAGCCAAACAGGCGCTTGCGCGCAAAGGCCGGGATGATGGCGCTGACGATGCCGAACGCCGGCAGGATCATGATGTAGACCTCGGGATGGCCGAAGAACCAGAAGATGTGCTGGTACATCACGGGGTCACCACCACCCGCGGGCGTGAAGAAGCTGGTGCCGAAGTGACGATCGGTCAGCGTCATCGTGATGGCACCCGCCAGCACGGGCATCACGGCGATCAGCAGGTAGGCGGTGATCAGCCAGGTCCAGCAGAACAGCGGCATCTTCATCAACGTCATGTCCGGCGCGCGCATGTTCAGGATCGTGACGATGATGTTGATCGAGCCCATGATGGAACTCGCGCCCATGATGTGCATCGCAAAGATGCCGGCATCCATGCTGGGGCCCATCTGCAGAGTCAGCGGCGCATACAGCGTCCAGCCGGCGGCGGGTGCACCACCGGGCATGAAGAAGGAACCCACCAGCATGGAGGCTGCCGGAATGAGCAGCCAGAAGCTGAGGTTGTTCATGCGCGCGAAGGCCATGTCGGCCGCGCCGATCTGCAGCGGCACCATCCAGTTCGCAAAGCCCACGAAGGCCGGCATGATGGCGCCGAACACCATGATCAGACCGTGCATCGTGGTGAGCTGATTGAACAGCTCCGGGTTGACGAACTGCAGGCCAGGCTGAAACAGCTCAGCCCGGATGCCGAGCGCCAGCACGCCGCCGACCATCAGCATCGTGAAGCTGAACAACAGGTACATCGTGCCGATGTCCTTGTGGTTGGTGGCGAACAGCCAGCGCCGCCAGCCGTACGGCGCATGGTGGTCATGGTCGTGGTCGTGATCAGCCGCGTGGCCTGCGCCGTGGGGAAGGACTGCACTCATGGGTGGCTCCTGGAACTCGATTCGGATTCGGGGGTGGCTGTACTGCTGACCGGATCAGCCGGCCGGGCCAATGTCGACACGGCGGGCCTGAGCCGCGCTGCCGCCGCCAGCTTCGATCTGCGAGGGCTTGCGCAGTTCGATGCGGTCTGCCGCCACGCCGGCCTTGGTCAGCGCGTCACGAACGGCGAAGGCACGCTGCTTCGCCAGCTCGGCGTTTTGCGCTGCACTGCCGGTGGAGTCGACAAAGCCCGACAGCGCCACCTTGGCGGCGGAGTTGGCTTTCAGGTAGGCGACAGCTTCTGTCAACACGGTCTGCGCGGCAGCATCCAGGCCCGACTTGCCAGTGGCAAACAAAACCGACAAAGGCAGACCGCCCGCCGGCGCCACGGCCGCGGCAGCCGCAGGTGCGGCAGCTGCTGAGCCACCGGGGGAGAACGCAAACTGCACTGGCTGACCCGCGCGCGCTGCGGCCACCTCAGACGGCTGCACGTACTTGCCGGTCTGGTTGCTCCAGGCATTCTTGGTGTAGCTGATGACTGCCGCAAGCTCGGTGTCTGACAGCTGCTTCCAGGCGGGCATGGCGCCGTTGTTGGCACCATTGAGCAGGATCTTCACCTGCGCTGCCGGGTCGTTCAGCACGATGGCACTGCCGTCCAGCGCCTTGATCGGGCCCGCGCCCTTGCCGTCGGCCTTGTGGCAGGCGGCGCAGTTGGCGTTGTAGACCTTCTCGCCGCGGGCGACGAGATCATCCTTCGTCCAGACCTTGTTGGGATCATCGGCGGCGGAAGCCATTTCTTTCTTCTTGCCGTCCACCCACTTGGTGTAATCAGCCTGGCTGACCACCTTCACGTGGATAGGCATGTAGGCATGCTCCTTGCCACACAACTCGACGCACTGGCCGTAGTAGTCGCCCGTCTTTTCAGCACGGAACCAGGTGTCGCGCACGAAGCCAGGGATGGCGTCCTGCTTGACACCGAGCGACGGAACCATCCAGGCATGGATGACGTCGTTGGCGGTGGTAATGATGCGCACCTTCTGGTTGACCGGCACCACCACCGCGTTGTCCACCTTCAGCAGGTAGTTGTCGCCGGCGGGTTTGCCGCTGTCGCTCATCGTGCGGTGCGCAACGTCCAGCGTGGCCAGGAAGTTGATGCCCTCACCTTCACCCTTGAGGTAGTCGTAGCCCCATTTCCACTGGTATCCGGTGGCCTTTATGGTCAGGTCGGCGTTGCTGGTGTCCTTCATCGCCACCACCGTGCGCGTCGCAGCCGCCCCCATCAGGATGACGATGACGAAAGGCACGATGGTCCAGACAATCTCGACCGTCACGCTTTCGTGGAAGTTGGCCGACTTGTGGCCCAGCGACTTGCGGTGTTTGAGGATCGAATAAAACATGACGCCAAACACGGCGATGAAGATCACCAGGCACACGATGAGCATGCCGTTGTGCAGCAGCATCTGTTGCTCGCCGATCTTGGTGACCGGCGCGTGCAGGTCGAGTTGCCGCACGGACGGGCCACCCGGCAGGTCATTCACCGCCATGGCTGCCGAGCCAAGCGCCATCGCAGCCAAGCCCATCAGCGGCCTGGCCGCCTGACGCCATGCAAAGTTCAGAAGGGCCTGCGGCCTGGAGGTCGTGTTCATCATCGTGTTCACTTCAGTTCGTACATTCATTCGGTCAAGGCACCTTGCGTCACCCTGTGACGCAGCGCCATGCGCAATTCCTGGGCAAAAGCGGCCCGCAGCTCGGGCCGCAAGTAGCGTCCGACGTGCAATGTCTGGCCTCTGGACGAAAGCTTGACCAGCGAGCCTTGCCCGCCTGAGGGTTCAACCGTCACGCGGTCGGCAACCATGTCGGTCAGCTGAACCTGGCTGCCGTAGCGCTGCTCAACCTGCAACGACGGACCCACCAGCGTCAGTTCTTCGCGATCGGCGGCATGGCGGGCGTAGACCAGCAGGGCCACACCCAGCGCCAACAACTCAGCGCCGGCAAACGCCAGCACCCACGGCGCACCTTGGGCCAGGAAGAACCCACCGATGGCCAGCGACACCAGGCACAACGACAGGTAAACCAGACCCAGCTGCGATGGACTGATAGAGCAATTGCGACGCAGCCGCCACCTCACCGCTGCGGGCCCACCCGGCGCGCCCATTTCCAGCAACTGCCGACCAAACGGGGCAACCGCCAACGGAGGCGCAGGCCAGGGAAGGGGAGCCGTGACGGTGGGCATGTATCGGATCGTGCGCTTCTGGTCTTCAATGCGGCGCTTCTGTCGAGCAAGCGCCGCCTGGTTGGGTGCGTCGTCGGGGCCTGCGCCAGGAAGCTTGGCTTGATCCCGTTGGCCGGGCAAGCCCGTCCATTTCACAACATTTGATTCTAGCCCAGCCCCTGACCCTGTCAGCGGGTAGGCCTACCGCCTTGGGCCATGCGCCGGAGGTCTTCAACGGCCACATGTGTGGTCGGCGCCACGCGGGCCCGCGGCAAAGCCTTGAAGGCGTGGCCGTAGACCAGTTCAAAGGTCAACGCCACCCGGCCATTGGGGCCGGCTTGTTCAGCCAGCGCGCCCAGCAAGTCGTCACGCCAACGGCGCGTGCGCAGGCCCTGACCGCGCGCCGGGTGCGCGTTGCCACCCAATTGCCGCAACTCGTTCAAGGCCGCCTGGGCATCGGGCCAGGTCAGCGTCAACAGCTCCTGATCCATCACGGGGTCGGCAAAGCCGGCACCGACGAGCATGTCCCCGAGGTCGTGCATGTCCACGAAGGGCGCGAAGGGTGGCGGCCAGCCAGCCCGTGCATAGATCGATTGCAACATGGACAAGGAGCCAGGGCCCAGCGTCGAAAACATCAGGAAACCATCGACCGCCAAGGCGCGCTGCCAGCACTGGAGTGCCCGTTGCGGGTCGACCCAGCGGTGCAGGCCCATGTTGGCCCATACCAGCTCCACGCTCCCCGGCTGCACATCGGTCTCGGTCATCGACGCGGGCTTGGCGTCACGCCAGCGTTGCACCGACCACCATGGGACCGGCCGTGGCGGTGTGGGGTCAGTCGACGGGCTGCGGTGCGGCGCGGGCTCCAGCCTCAACAGCTCGGTCTTGGGGTATGCCTTGAGCAGCACATCGGCACTGCCGCCGCTGAAAGACCACCAGTCCAGCACACGGGCCGGTTGCAGGCGGATGACGGGCAGACGCTGTGCCATGCGCCGGCCCGCTTCGGCGTGCAGCCACGGCGCTTGCGCCGCCGCCTGCATGCGCGCGTTGATGTGCGACAAAGCGGCCGCGTCGATGGTGCGGGCAGGTTTGCCGCCGCTGAGCTCGGCGCTCACCATGAACAGGAGACCAGGAATTTCATCGAGGCCAGTATATTGAGCCGATGCCGCCCTTGCGTCCCCCCTTCAGATTCAACCTCACTTCGCGACGCGCGGGACTGCCCAGCCAGTGCGAGGTGTGTCGACAGTGGGGCCCCTCGCGCCTGTGCGCGGCCTGCACGCAGCGGTTTGCGCAACCGACACCTCGCTGCCGCCGCTGCGGCCTGCGCCTGGGTGACGCAGCAACGGACTGTGGCACGTGCCTGCTCAACCCGCCGGTGTTTTCCGCCACCGTATGCGCCGTCGACTACGCATTCCCGTGGGATGACCTGGTCGTTGCTTTCAAGTTTCATGGTCAGCCGGAACTTGCGAAGCCGCTGGCCCGCTGCATGGCCGACGCCGTGCGTGCCAGCCAGGCCTCCTTACCTCAAGCCCTGCTGCCCATTCCGCTGGCGGCAGCCAGGCTGGCCCAGCGCGGCTACAACCAGGCCTGGGAACTGGCCCGGCGACTCGGCAGCGAACTGCATCTTCCGGCCTGGCACGACGTCCTGACGCGGCCGGTGGACACCGCCCATCAGGCCGAACTCAACCGCCAGGAGCGGCAGCGCAATCTCCGCGCCGCTTTCCTGGTGGAGCCGGCACAGCGCACGCACTTGCAAGGCCTGCACGTGGCGCTGGTGGACGACGTGATGACCACCGGCGCCACCGTGGGCGAAGCGGCGGCCGAACTGCTGCGGGCGGGTGCGGGCCGCGTCGATGTCTGGGTGCTGGCGCGCACGCCCTGACCGCCATGTTCAACATCGTGCTCATCAACCCGGAAATACCGCCCAACACCGGCAACGTGATCCGGCTGGCAGCCAACACCGGCAGTGCCCTCCATCTGGTGGAGCCGCTGGGCTTCTCGATGGACGACAAGCTGCTGCGGCGTGCGGGGCTGGACTATCACGAGACAGCGCGCGTCAAGCGCCACAGCAGCTGGACGGCTTTGCAGGCCAGCGAACATCCTGCAGCCGCGCGCTGTTTTGCTTTCACCACGCGCGGCTCGCAGCGGCTGGAAACGGTGGCGTGGCTGCCGGGCGATTGGATGGTGTTTGGCAGCGAGACGGCCGGCCTGCCCGAGCCGCTGCGCAACGGGTTCCCTCCTCATCAGCGGGTTCGGCTGCCCATGCTTGAAGGGCAGCGCAGCCTCAACCTGAGCAATGCCGTGGCCGTGGCGGTGTTTGAAGGCTGGCGGCAGAACGGCTACGCCGGCGGTGCTTGATCTGAAGCGTGCGACGGTGCGCTGGTCGCACCCTGAGCAGCCCAGCCCTCGGCGCGCACCTGCCGCGACATCAGGCGTTGTGGGGCGTCGCCCGGCGCCAGGCGCCCCTGCAGCACGTCGACCACGGCCTGGGTGATGGGCATCTCCACACCCAGTGCACGAGCCCGGTGCAACACCACCGGGGCGCTCAGCACCCCTTCGGCCACATGGCCCAGCGATGCCAGCACCTGCTGCAGTGGCTGACCGGCCGCCAGCAACAAGCCCACACGGCGGTTGCGCGACAGGTCGCCGGTGGCGGTGAGCACCAGGTCGCCCAGCCCCGACAGGCCCATAAAGGTTTCGGCGCGGGCGCCCAGTGCCAGCCCCAGGCTGGTCATTTCGGCCAGGCCGCGGGTGATCAAAGCAGCACGGGCATTCAGGCCGGCCTGCGGCAAACCGTCGAGGATGCCGGTGGCAATGGCCAGCACGTTCTTCACTGCCCCGCCCACCTCGACACCGGCCAGGTCGTCAGAGGTGTACAGCCGCAGGCTGTTCGAGTGAAAGGCTTGCACGGCGGCCTCTGCCAACGCCGCGTCGGCCGTGGCCACCACCAAGGCCGTGGGTTGCCCGCGCGCCACCTCCAGCGCAAAGCTGGGGCCTGAAAGCACGCCGCATGCTGCCAGCGGACGCACGTTGCGGGCGATCTCGTGGCCGAGCGCACCGGTGCCGGCCTCGAAACCCTTGCACAGCCACAGCGCGGGCTGTGTCGGCTCAGTGGTCAGCAAATGCTCTCGCAACCCTGCCATGGGTGTTGCAATCACCGTCAGGCCCTGGCGGCCATGCAACAGCGCCGCTTCGTGATCGGTCGTGTAGCACAGCGTGGCCGGCAGATCCACCTCCGGCAGGTAGCGCTCGTTCCTCTGCGCTGCGCGCAGTGCGGCCACGTGTTCGGCGCTGCGCGCCCAGAGCAGGCAATCGTGCCGTTGCGCGGCTGCGGCAGCCAGGGCCGTGCCCCAGGCGCCAGCACCGAGCACCGCAATCCTCATCTATCGAAACCGGGGCTCGCTGAGCCCGCCCTCGAAGGGAGGCACTCGCGTGTGCGCAGGCACACGCTCATGTCCTCAGTTGCCTTGCGGGCCGCGGGCTCGCTGAGCTCGCCCTCGAACTGAGGCAATCGCATGTGCGCAGGCACATGCTCATGTCCTCAATTGCCTTGCAGGCCGCGGGCTCGCTGAGCTCGCCCTCGAACTGAGGCAATCGCATGTGCGCAGGCACATGCTCATGTCCTCAGTTGCCTTGCAGGCCGCGGGCTCGCTGAGCTCGCCCTCGAACTGAGGCAATCGCATGTGCGCAGGCACATGCTCATGTCCTCAGTTGCCTTGCAGGCCGCGGGCTCGCTGAGCTC
>JANOZF010000319.1:0-22985 GCA_031429255.1 Rubrivivax sp. | reverse complement strand
GGGCAGGATGCAGACAGTGATGAGTTGACCCGCCGCGCATTCGGCCCGCAATACGGGCGGCTGGCCTGCATCAAGAAGCGCTACGACCCGGGCAACATGTTCCGCTTCAATCAGAACATTCGGCCCGAGTGAACGGCTCGCGTCGACAGGCCACGGGTGCCGCGGCCATGAACCAGCAAAGCCAGCCCGCACGGGGAGCGGCCACCGCGCGGTTGCGGCCGTTCGACGACCGCACGCTCGGCTGGATCGGGCGCCTCTTCGGTCTCGCGACCCTGGCAGGCCTCGGCGTTTTCGGGGGCTACATCGCGTTGCGGGCGAGCGGCGCCACGATCAAGAACTTCGAGCAGTGGCAGAAGCTGGTGACCGGACTTCCAATGCCGACGACATCGCAATGGATTGCGAATCTCGGCATCGGGCTGCACTTCCTGATGGGCACGGTGCTGGTGCTGGCCTGGCCCATCCTGCTGTCAGCCCGGATCCGCATTCGACACCGCCAGGTGCACCGATGGACGGGCCGGATCTACGTCAGCGCAGGTTTCCTGGCGGGCGCCGGCGGCATGTCGTACATCCTCGCCCACGGCACCTTCAGCCGGGCCGCCGCCATCGCATTCGGCGTCTGGGGTGCGGTGATGATGCTCAGCTCGGTCATGGCGTACGTCCACGCACGCGCCAGGAGGTTCGACCGGCATCGCGCGTGGGCTATCCGCCTGTTCGCGATGGTGCTGGCTTCATGGCTGTTCGATATCGAGATCCAGGCATGGACGAACTGGGCCAGCGGCATTGGCATGCACGCAGACGGCGCCAGCGGGCCGTTCGACCTGGCCATGCTCGTCTTGTTTTTCGGTCCCAACCTGCTGGTGGCCGAGTTCTTCATCCGCCACATGCACAGGCGGCTCGTCCTGCCTGGCTGCTTGAAGTGGCCTGCCGTGGCCTTGCTCGGCGCCGCGGGTCTGGTCTTCGCCCATGCGATCGTCATGGCCAGCGCCACTCACGCTGGAAAGTTTGGCAAGCACATCCTGCCGCTGCTGGGCGCGTAGCCGCCGGCACTCATCGCCCAGGCGGTGCTCCATCGTCAGCTTCAGCAAAGCGCAACAGCGTCACCGGGCCCCGGCCCAGCCGGTGGCGGGATTGGCGCTGGAGATCCCACGGGCTCTTCGCTCGGTGTCGAAGGACGGCTTCGGGGTGAATGAATACATCCTGCGATGGTCGCGCAGCCCGCTCCCATGACGGCAATCCAGAAACGGCGTTTTGCCCAGCAGCCCCCAACCCCGTTGAACCGACCAACGCCGCCGTGCACGCGTCAGTGGCCATGGCCTGCCCTTCTGTCCAGCCAGCTGGCCGCAACCTCCAGCGCGCCCGCCACACAGGGGTGGCGCTGTTTCCAACCGTCGGCGACGCTCTAGATCCGGCTGAACCAGTCCAGCTGCTCACGCAGCTTCACCACTTCACCCACGATGGTCAGGCACGGCGACTGCAGCTGGGCCGCAGCAGCCGCATCAGCCACCGTGGCCAGCGTGGCGCACACCACGCGCTGCTCGGGCAGCGTGCCTTTGCTCACCACGGCCACCGGCCAATCGGGCGGCAGGCCGTGCGCCACCAGTTCACGCGCGATGGTGGGCAGGCCCGACAGGCCCATGTAGATGACCACCGTCTGTCGCGGCCGCGCCAGGCCGGGCCAGTCCAGGTCGCAGCTGCCGTCTTGCAGGTGCCCGGTGACGAAGATGCAGCCTTGCGAGTGGTCGCGGTGCGTCAGCGGTATGCCGCTGTACGCTGAAACACCGTGCGCCGCGGTGATGCCGGGCACCACTTCAAAGGGCAGGCCGGCCGCGGCCAGCGCCTGCAGTTCTTCACCGCCGCGGCCGAAGATGAACGGGTCGCCGCCCTTCAGGCGCACCACGCGCCGGCCTTCAAGTGCCAGGCGCACCAGCAGTTCGTTGATGGTTTCTTGTGGCAGGTGGTGGTTGGAACGCTGTTTGCCGGCGTAGATGCGTTCGGCCGCGGGGTTCACCATCGCCATCACGCCCGGGCCGACCAGGTTGTCGTACACCACCACCTCGGCGCTGGCAATCAGGCGCGCGGCCTTCAGCGTCAGCAGTTCGGGGTCGCCCGGGCCCGCGCCCACCAGCGCCACAGGCCACGGTGCTGCCGCGGAACGTGCGGCTGCTGCATCGCGGCCGGCGCCCGGCACTTCAGTCATCTTGTTCGGCCTTCCACAGCAGCCACTTCAGCGTGGCCACGCAGCCCACCACGATGGTCGCGATGGCGACGAACGACCCGATGGCCAGCGTCGAAACCCCGGTCAGCCCCTGGCCGATGGTGCAACCCAGCGCCGTGACACCACCGAAGCCCATCAGCACGGCGCCGATGAGCTGGCTGCGCAGGTCGGCGAGCGATCCAAATCCTTCCCAGCGAAAGCGCCCCGCCGCCAGTGCATGGGCCGCAGCACCGGCCACCATGCCCAGCACGCTGGCGATTCCGAAGCTCAGCCGCAACGACTTGTCGGTCCACAGCATCAGCAATTCCAGCGTGTAGGCCACGGGGGCGACAAAGCTCAGCGACTCGACGGTGCGCGTGTTGGTAGCGAAGTAGACGTTTTCCATCGTCTCGGGGTTTTCGCCGAAACCCAGGTAGCCGCTGACGAACCAGCCGCCCACCACCAGCAGGCCGAGCACGCTGCCACCCAGCAGCTGCGCCTTGTTGGCGCGAAAGCCGCGGTCGCGAAAGACAAACACCAGCAGGGCCAGCACCAGCGCGCCGGCCGTGAGCATCAAGGCCTGCTGCTGCGGCAGTCCAAGCAGCTGCGCCGCTGCCGTGGGCAGTCCCTGGTCGGGCCAGCCGATGGCGCCGAGATCGACGCGCACCGGGTCCAGCAGCGCCACGCGCCATTGGCCGAACAGGCCCTTCAGCGTCATGTACGACGCCACGCCCATGAACACCAGCACCACCAGCGAACGCAGGCTGCCGCCACCCAGGCGCAGCAGGTTCTTGTTCACGCAGCCGCCAGACAGCGTCATGCCCACCCCGAACAGCAAGCCGCCCACCACCAGCGACAACAGGGGCAGCTGCGGCCGCAGCGCCACGGCCTTGGGCAGGTCCACCCAGCCGCCCAGGCGCAGCAGCGTGGCGCCTGCGATGGCCACCGCGATGGCCAGCAGCCACATGCGCACGCGGCCCCAGTGGCCCATGTTGACCACGTCAGACAGCGCACCCATGGTGCAGAAGTTGACTTTCGAGGCCACCGCGCCAAAGACGAAGGCGATGGCAAAACCGCCGGCAATGACAACGCCACTCAGGTCGGCAGGGGTTGCGGCCATGGTGTTGCTCAGGCTTTTTTCAGCAGGAAATAGAAGCGGCCACCCTCCTCGCCCGACGCCAGCAGGGTGTTGCCGGTGTGCTGCGCAAAGACGGGCATGTCGTCCAGCGTGCCGCCGTCGGTGGACCACACGCGCAGCACCTGCCCGCTGGCCAGCGCGGCCAGCGCCTTCTTGGTTTTCACGATCGGCATGGGGCAGGGCAGGCCCGAGGCGTCGAGTTCTTTGTCGAAGTGCATGCAGGTCTCCAAGGACAGGCTGAAATGGCGGTGCAAAGGTGGATGGGGCTGCAGTGCCTTGCCGCCCCTTCCTTCGTCCCGATTGTCCCCCGGAGACCCCCCATGACAGCACGCTCGCGCTCCGCTCAGCCCCTGATGCCTGCCCTGCGCCGCTGGCTGTTGCTGGCCACGCTGCCGCTGACCGGGGCCGCCAGCTGGGCCAGCCGCGGCCGCGGCTGCCTGGCGCTGATGGTGAACAACTTCAACCCGTTGCCCAGCTTGAGGGCCAGCGACTTCGTGCAGCTCGACGGTCCGGCCTGTGGCAGCGGCCCATCGTGCCCGGACTTTTCGAGCAGCGGCGCTCCGCTGCGCTTCGGTTTCGAGCGCCGCGTCGGACCGCAGGCGGGTGTGCCTGCGGGCGCTATATCGAACACGGCATCGACAACTGGAAGGTCGGCGTCTGGCGCCCCTAGGAAGGTGGGTTTGACCAACCCGCTGAAGGCCCAAGGCAGGCCTGCGCTGGGGTCGTCGTCTACTTCTTCTTCGACGCACCGGGCCTGGCAGCGGCCCTGGGCGGCTCGGGCTTGAAGTCACCGAGCGACGTCTTCACGGGGCAGACCGACACGATGGGGCACTTCTTGCACCCCACGGCAATGGCGACGGGACAGATGACCATGGTCTTGCTCCTGACTGGCGATGGGGCGTCGAGACTACACCCAGCGCCGGCAGGTCGTAAGCCATCGCCCCGTCAGGCGCGCCCGGACCGCCGGCTGCGCGGCTGCAGCTTGTCCAGTTCGGCCAACTGCTGCTTCAGCAAGATGAGCAGCGTGCGCGCGTGTTCCACGGGCATGCGCAGGCAGCTGGTGGCGGCCTGGTCGTCTCGCACCACGCGCGTCGACACCATCGCGTCGATGTTGATCTCGATGACGCCCTTGTCGTGCCTCATCGACTTCAGACGCTGCATTTCGATGTCAAAAGGCTTCACGGGCGGTCTCCTGGGTGTGGTGCGGCGGCCCATTGTCGTGGGGCCGATCAGGGCGCGCCTCGATGCTCGCCTGATCCGCATCAAGCGCCATATTGGCAAGCTCACGGTGTGGCTGTTTGCCTGTGCAGCCGCCATCATCGGCACCCAGTTGCTGACGCTGGGCGGCGCTTCAATGCCGCCGATTCACTGCGGCACTGTTTCGTGAGCTGAAGCTGGAAGGCTGCGCGCGTGGAGCCAGCATGCACCGCTACAGGGTCGGCGCCATGGCCATGGGCTTTGGTGGCATGCTCTCGGGCGGCTGCGCGGCGGGTGCGGGCCTTTGCGGTGCGGCCGTGTTCACCAGCACCAGTTGGGTGACGCTGTGCGCCATCTGGGCCGCCGCGGCGCTGACGGACCGGCTGGTGGACCAGCGGCCCGACCCGCACCACCACCCAGGCACCGACCCCGCCGACCAGGCCGTGCCGGGGTCGGCTGCGCTGGCCTGAACCCCCCTCTCTACCCCCAACATTCGACAGCCATGCCCATCACCGCCGCCCTCACCCTGCAGCCTTTCAAGGCCCTGTTGCTCGCCGCCGCGACGGCCCTGGCCGGCGCGGGCGCGCATGCCGACGACGCCAAGCGCGCCGAAGAGATCGTGCAGGGCAAGTGCTTCATCTGCCACGGTGCCGAAGGTGAAAGCTCCAGCCCGGTGTTCCCGCGTCTGGCCGGGCAGCACGCAGCCTACACGGCGCGCCAGCTGGCCGACTACAAGAGTGGCAAGCGCAAGAGCAGCGCCATGCAGCCGATGGTGGACGACCTCAGAGCCGCGGATTTTGTTGCCCTGGGCAAGTATTTTGAGTCGCGCCCGGTGCATCTGCACGCGGTGGAAGACCCTGAACTGGCCCAGGTGGGGCGTTTTGTCTACCTGCGCGGCAACACCTTTTCAGGCGTGCCGGCCTGCGCCAGCTGCCACGGTGCCACGGGCCAGGGCTCCGAGGCGCTGCCGCGTGTGGCCGGCCAGCATGCGGCCTACACCGAGCGGCAACTCAAGCAGTTCAGCCAGCGCGAGCGCACCAATGACAACGCAGTGATGCACCTGGTGGCGTCACGCCTGACCGAGCTTGAAACCAAGGCCGTGGCCAGCTATGTCAGCGGCTTGAAATAGGGCCGGCGGCGCGCTGCTCGTCACCCAGCGCCCAGGGCTTGAGGCCGAACAGCGCACCGTAGCGCAGTGCAATGTAGGCGTGCTCGCGCATCAAGCTCTCGGCACGCGCTGATTCATGGCGCTGCAAGGCTTCGGCAATCAACTGGTGCTGCATCTGCGCCAGTTGCAGCTTGTTGAATTCCTTGGGCAAGGCCTCGCGGTCGATGACCAGCGAATCGGCCGCCGCGAACGGCAGGTGGTTGTTGCGCGCAATGGCGTCGGCAATCACACGGCTGTCGGTGCCTTCCACCACCACGCGGTGAAAACGCTCGTTGAGCGTGCTCCAGACCGTGATGTCGGCTTCGGTCAGGTAGCCCTTGGCCAACACTGCACGGCCTTCGTCCAGGCAGGCTTGCAGTTCCGTGTGCTGCGCGGCCGACACACCGCGTTCGGCCAGGCGCCGGGCCGCCAGGCCCTCCAGCGCGCCGCGCACTTCCAGCGCACACAACACGTCGTCTTCTGAAAAGGCCCGCACCGTGAAGCCGCGCTTGCCGGCCTTCTCCAGCAGGCCTTCCTGCTCCAGCGTGCGAAAGGCCAGCCGCACCGGCGTGCGCGACACCCCCAGCGCTTCGGAAACGGTGATCTCGGCCAGGCGGGCGCCGGTGGCGTAGTGGCCATCGATGATGAGCTTGCGCAACGTGGCCACCAGCGAGCGTGCCGCCAGCGGATCGGCCGGGCCAGGCGCTTTGGCGCAAGAGTGTTTTTCAGAAGTGATTGGATCCATTGAACACAATTTTGTTGCAAAAATGCCGATGGATGTCAAATAATTGGATCCAATACGCCAGCGTTCGACACCCGACGCTGCCCGCGCCCGCCCTGCACCGAGCCCGACCATGTTTCCACGCAACGCCTGGTACGTCGCCTGCACACCCGACGAGGTGGCCACCAGCCCGCATGGCGTGCTGGGCCGGCAGATCTGCGCCGAACGCATGGCCTTTTACCGCGGGCCGGACGACCAGTTGGCAGCGCTGGAAGACTTTTGCCCGCACCGCGGCGCGCCGCTGTCACTGGGCCGGGTGTGCGACGGCAAGCTGGTGTGCGGCTATCACGGGCTCGAGATGGGTTGCGACGGCAAGACCATCGCCATGCCGGGCCAGCGCGTGCGCGGCTTTCCAGCCATCCGCGTGTTCCCGGTGCTCGAGCGTCACGGCTTTGTCTGGGTCTGGCCGGGCGACCCGGCGCTGGCCGATGCCAACAAGCTGCCCGCCCTGCCCTGGGCCGACAACCCCGAGTGGGCCTATGGCGGCGGCCTGTATCACATCGGCTGCGACTACCGGCTGATGGTGGACAACCTGATGGACCTGACGCACGAGACCTACGTGCACGCCAGCAGCATCGGCCAGAAGGAGATCGACGAGTCCCCGTGCACCACGCGCGTGGACGGTGACGAGGTGATCACCAGCCGCTTCATGAACGGCGTCGGCGCGCCGCCCTTCTGGCAGATGGCGCTGCGCATGAACGGCCTGCCGGTGGACCAGAAGGTGGACCGCTGGCAGATCTGCCACTTCACGCCACCCAGCCACGTGATGATCGAAGTGGGTGTGGCGCTGGCGGGCCACGGCGGCCACCAGGCCCCGGCCGACAAGAAGGCATCGGCCATCGTGGTGGACTTCATCACGCCCGAGACCGACACATCGATCTGGTATTTCTGGGGCATGGCGCGCCACTTCAAGCCGCAAGACAACTCGCTGACGGTGCAGATCCGAGAAGGCCAGGGCCGCATCTTTGCCGAAGACCGCGCGCTGCTGGAATTGCAGCAGCGCAACCTGCTCAGCCACCCGCAACGCCAGCTGCTGAGCCTGAACATCGACGCCGGCGGCATGCAGTCGCGCCGCCTGATCGACCGCCTGCTGGCCGCCGAGCAGGCGCCACGGCCGTTGCCGGCACAGGCCGCGGCGGCATGAACGAGCCCTTGATCGACGTGCGCGTGGCGCACAAGGAAACGCTGGCGCAGGACATCGTGCTGCTGGAGCTGGTGCGCGCCGATGGCGGGGCCTTGCCCGACTTCGCCGCCGGCGCGCACATCGACGTGCATGTCGGCATGGGCGGCACAAACTTCGTGCGGCCGTATTCGCTGTGCAACGCGCCGGGCTCGGCGTCCTGGCACATAGGCGTGCTGCGTGAAGCGCAGTCCCGGGGTGGCTCAGCCGCGGTGCATGCCTGGCTGGGGGTGGGCAGCAGCCTGCAGGTCAGCGCGCCACGCCACCATTTCACGCTGGCCGCGGGCGCTGCACACAGCCTGCTACTGGCCGGCGGCATCGGCGTCACACCGCTGCTGGCCATGGCCGAACAGCTGCACCGCGACGGCGCCAGTTTCGAGCTGCACCACTGCACCCGCAACATGGCGCGCACGCCCTTCGTGCAGCGGCTGGCCGCAGCGCCCTATGCAGCACAGGTGCACCGCCACCTGGACGATGGTGCAGCCGGGCAGCGGCTGGGCCTGCCGGCCGTGCTGGGCGCAGCACCGGCGGGCACGCACCTGTATGTGTGCGGGCCGCAGGGCTTCATGGACGCGATGCTGGGCGCCGCACGCGCCGCCGGCTGGCCTGAAGACCACCTCCACTGGGAATCGTTTGGCGCGGCCGTGGTGCCGCAACAAGGCGACCAGGCCTTCGATCTGGTGCTGGCACGCAGCGGCCGCACGATCCGCGTGCACGCCGACCAGACCGCCGCGCAGGCGTTGCAGAGCGAGGGCGTGTACCTGTCCACGTCCTGCGAACAGGGCGTCTGCGGCACCTGCCTGACCCCTGTGCTGGAAGGTGTGCCTGACCACCGTGACCAGTATCTGACGCCTGAAGAACAGGCCGCCAACGACCAGTTCACACCCTGCTGTTCACGCGCACGCAGCGCCTCATTGGTGATCGACCTCTGACGCTGCAGGCACGGTTTGGCCACACTCAACCAGAAAACTCACGGAGACCGCCCCGATGACCACACGCACCCTGCCACCCTTCCGCGCCGACCATGTCGGCAGCTTCCTGCGCCCGGCCTACCTGTTGCAGGCGCGCGAGCAAAAAGCAAAAGGCGAGATCACCGCCACGCAGCTGCGCGCGGTGGAAGACAAGGCCATCACCGAGATCGTGCAGTTCCAGCGCGACTGCGGCCTCTCGGCCATCACCGACGGCGAGTTCCGCCGCACCTACTTCCACATCGACTTCCTGGAACAGCTGGGCGGTGTGCACACCGACATCCCGTTTACCGTGAAACGCGCTGACGGCACCGAAGAGCTGGCGCCGCCGGTGATCAAGGTGGTGGACAAGGTGCGCCACGTGAAAGACATCCAGCGTGCCGACTTCGAGTACCTGAAGCAACAGGTGGAGCTGCATGCGCCCGGCTGCACGCCCAAGGTGACCATCCCCAGCCCGACCATGCTGCACTTCCGTGGCGGCCGCGCCGGCATCAGCGCCCAGGCCTACCCCGAGCTGGACCCGGTGTTCTACGACGACGTGGCACGCGCCTACGCCGACGAGCTGCAAAGCCTGTTCGACGCCGGCTGCCGATATGTGCAGCTGGACGACACCAACATGGCCTATCTGTGCGACGAGAAGATGCGCGAAGCGGCGCGCCAGCGCGGTGACGACCCCAATGAACTGCCGCACCGCTACGCCACCTTCATCAACAAGGTGGTGGCCCTGAAGCCCGCCGGCATGACGCTGGCCATGCACCTGTGCCGCGGCAACTTCAAGAGCACGCATGCGGCGGCCGGCAACTACGAACCGGTGGCGCAGGCGCTGCTGCAGGAAATGAACCTCGACGCCATCTTCATGGAATACGACGACGCCCGCAGCGGCGACTTCCGGCCCCTGCGCTACCTGAAGCCGGGCGTGCAGGTGGTGCTGGGCCTGGTGACGACCAAGTTCGGCCAACTGGAAAGCAAGGAAGACCTGAAGCGCCGCATCCAGGAAGCGGCGCAGTACGCGCCGCTTGAGCAACTGTGCCTGAGCCCGCAATGCGGCTTCTCCAGCACCGTGCACGGCAACAACATCGCTGTCGAAGACCAGCGCCGAAAACTGAAACTGGTGGTCGAAACCGCCGCCGAGGTTTGGGGCTGAGGCGCGCGGGCAGCCATGCCGGCGCCGCATAGCAGCTAGCCTTGCCACACGCACGCGCGCCGCATTCCCATTGCCGACAATTCGCCTCAACACCGGAGACTGAAACATGATTTCTCGACGTCACGCCCTGGCCACTGCCGCTGCCCTTGCTGCCGCACTGTCCGCCACCCCCGCCGCCTTTGCGCAGACTGAAGCGCTGAAGATCGGCGTCATCCTGCCGATGACCGGCCCGTCGGCCAGCACCGGCAAGCAGATCGAAGGCGCCATCAAGCTGTGGATGCAGCAAACGGGCGGCAAGGCAGGCAACCGCAAGATCGAGGTGCTGCTGAAAGACGACGCCGGCGTGGCCGACACCACGCGCCGCCTGGCGCAAGAACTCGTGGTCAACGACAAGGTGGTGGCGCTGGCCGGCTTCGGCCTCACGCCGCTGGCACTGGCCACCGCGCCCATCGCCACGCAGAGCAAGACTCCGATGGTGGTGATGGCTGCCGCCACGTCCATCATCACCACGGCCAGCCCCTACATCCTGCGCACGAGCTTCACGCTGCCGCAGGCGGCTGTGGCCATGGGCGAATGGGCACCCAAGAACGGCATCAAGAAGGTGGTGACGCTGGTGGCCGACTACGGCCCCGGCAACGACGCCGAGAAGTTTTTCGCCGAGCGCATGCTGCTCAACGGCGCGCAGGTGCTGGACAAGCTGCGCACGCCGCTGCGCAGCCCCGACTTCGCACCCGTTCTGCAGAAGGTGCGCGACGCCAAGCCCGACGCCTTGTTCGTCTTCCTGCCCTCGGGCCAGGGCGCGCAGTTCATGAAACAGTTTGGCGAACGCGGCCTGGACAAGGCCGGCATCAAGCTGATTGCCACCGGCGACGTCACCGACGATGACCAGTTGAACGACATCGGCGACGTGGCGCTGGGCGTGGTCAACGCGCACCACTACTCGGCGGCGCACAACAGCGCGGCCAACAAGAAGTTCGTCAGCGAATTCATGGCGCTGAACAAGTTCCGCCCCAACTTCATGGCCGTGGGCGGCTACGACGGCATGCGTGTCATCGTCAAGGGTCTCGAGGGCAGCAAGGGTGCCGGTGGCGACGCCTTGATGGAGGCCATGAAGGGCCAGGTCTTCGAAAGCCCGCGCGGCAACGCCTACATCGACGCCCAGACGCGCGACATCGTGCACGACATGTACATCCGCAAGGTGGAGCGCAAGGACGGCCAGCTGTGGAACATCGAGTTCGACGCCATCAAGCAGATGAAGGATCCAGGCAAGTCGAAGTGACCCCCCCGAAGCGCCTGTGGCGCCTCCCCCCAGGGGGGCGCGCCCGCACCGAGCAAGCGCCCACGCGCTCGCGAGCGGCAGGCGAGCGCCTGTCGGCATGCAGGCCGACAGGCGCACCCAGCGGCCCGGCAAAGCCGGTTCCGCGGCTGCCGCTTGAAACGGGCTCAAAGTGCTGACACTCATCTTCGACGGCGTCGCCTACGGCATGCTGCTCTTCGTGCTGGCCCTGGGGCTGGCCGTGACCATGGGCCTGATGAACTTCATCAACCTGGCCCACGGCGCATTTGCCATGGCCGGCGGCTACGTGCTGGTGCTGCTGATGCAACGGGCCGGCTGGCCTTTTCTGGCCTGCCTGCCCGCGGCCTTCGTGGCCACCGCGCTGCTGGGCGCGGTGGCCGAACGCACGCTGTACCGCCCGATGTACGGCCGTCCGCACCTGGACCAGGTGCTGTTCAGCATCGGCCTCACCTTCATGGCCGTGGCGGCGGTGGACTACACCATGGGCAGCTCGCAACTCAACGTGCAGATGCCCGACTGGCTGCGCCAGCGCTTCGAGTTTGGAGAAGGGGCGTGGCAGCTGGGCATGGGCGCTTACCGCCTGTTCATCATCGCCGTGTGCGTGGCGCTGGCGCTGGCACTGCAGCTGGTGCTGTCGAAAACCCGCTTCGGCAGCCGCCTGCGCGCGGCGGTGGACGACCCACGCGTCGCCGCCGGCCTGGGCATTCCGGTGGACCGCGTGTTCCTGCTGACCTTTGCCGTGGGCTCGGGCCTGGCCGGCCTGGGCGGCGCGCTGGGCGCCGACATCCTGGGCGTCGAGCCGACCTTTCCGCTCAAGTTCATGGTCAGCTTCCTGATCGTCTGCGCCGTGGGCGGCACCACGTCGATCGCCGGGCCGCTGGTGGCCGCGCTGGTGCTGGGCCTGGCCGACGTGCTGGGCAAGTACTACGTGCCCAAGCTCGGCGCCTTCATGGTCTATGTGCTGATGATCGCCATCCTGCTGTGGCGCCCGCAGGGCTTGTTCACGCGCGAGTCGCGCAAGTGAAGGCCGCTCGGTGAAGCCTGCCCCTGTGAAAGTCCTGCCGGCCGTTGATTCGCTGCGCGCGCTGTCGCGCTGGCGCTGGGCCGAGGTGGCTGCGTGGCTGGCCATCGGCGCCACCTTGCTGTTCTTTCCGTCGCACGCGGCACTCATCAACGAGATCGCCATCCTGGCGCTGTTTGCGCTGTCGCTCGACCTCATCCTCGGCTACGCCGGCATCGTGTCGCTGGGCCATGCCGCGTTCTTCGGCACCGGCGCCTATGCCGCCGCGCTGTTTGCCAAGCTGGTGATGCCCGACCCGCTGGTGGGCCTGGCCGTGGGCACGGCAGCGGCCGCGCTGCTGGGACTGCTGACGAGCCCGATGATCGTGCGCGGCACCGACCTGACACGGCTGATGGTGACCATGGGCGTGGCGCTGGTGCTGCTGGAACTGGCCAACAAGTTCGACGGCATCACCGGCGGTGCCGACGGACTGCAAGGCGTGGTGATGGGCCCGCTGTTCGGCACCTTCGACTTCGACCTGGGTGCGCGCGTGGCCTCGTGTTATTCGGTGGCGGTGCTGTTCATCGCCTTCCTGCTGGCGCGGCGGCTGGTGCACTCGCCGCTGGGCCTGAGCCTGCAGGCGCTGCGCGACAACCGGCTGCGCGTCACGGCGCTGGGCCTGTCGGTGCCGGCGCGGCTGGCCACCGTCTACACGCTCAGCGCAGCGCTGGCCGGCGCGTCGGGTGCGTTGCTGGCCCAGACCACCGGCTTCGCCAGCCTGGACGTGCTGGAGTTCCACCGCAGCGCCGACGTGATGCTGGCGCTGATCATCGGCGGCGCGGGCTGGCTGTGGGGCGGTCTCGTCGGCGCGGTGGCCTTCAAGGTGCTGCACGACCTGCTGGCGGCCGCCACGCCGCAGTACTGGTCCTTCTGGATCGGCGCTTTCCTGGTGCTGCTGATGCGCGTGGGCCGCGACAGGCTGATGCGCCCGTGGACCTGGTTCCGGCGCGACGGTGCCACACGGGGCGGCGACCATGGCTGACGCCGTGCTGCGCACCGAGGGCCTGTGCCGCAACTTTGGCGGCCTGCGCGCCACCGACAACGTGTCGCTGCAGGTCGAGCGCGGCGCGCGCCTGGCGCTGATCGGGCCCAACGGGGCGGGCAAGACGACGCTGATCAACCTGCTCACGGGCGTCATCCCGCCCAGCGCGGGCCGCGTGTTCCTGCACGGCAACGACATCACGGCGCTGGCGCCGCACCAGCGCGTGGGCCGCGGCCTGGTGCGCACGTTCCAGATCAACCAGCTGTTCCCCAGCCTGACACCGCTGCAGAGCCTGGCACTGGCGGTGGCCAGCCGGCGCGGCACGGCGCAGCGCCTGTGGCGCAGCCTGGCCGGCGACGCCAAAGGTGCCGCCGAGTGCGACGTGCTGCTGGCGCAGTTCCGCCTGAGCGACCACGCCACGCAGCCCACGCGCGAGCTGGCCTACGGCAAGCGCCGGTTGCTGGAGATCGCGCTGGCCGTGGCCATGAAACCCAGCGTGCTGCTGCTGGACGAACCCGCCGCCGGCGTGCCAGCGGCCGAACGGCAGGACATCCTGGCCACCGTGGCGGGGCTGCCCGCCGATGTGGCCGTGGTGCTGATCGAACACGACATGGATCTGGTCTTCAGCTTCGCCAGTCGCATCGCCGTGCTGGTCAACGGCGCCGTGCTGACCGAAGGGCCGCCCGCGCAGATTGCCGCCGACGCGCAGGTCAAGGCCGTGTACCTGGGCCAGTCGCTTGAAACAGAAGGCGGGCACGAGGAAGGCGAAGACGGCCATGGCTGAACCCTTGCTGACGGTGGAAGGCCTGACCTGCGGCCATGGCGAAGCGGTGGTGCTCAGCGACGTGAGCTTCACGCTCGAAGCCGGGCGCAGCCTGGCGCTGCTGGGCCGCAATGGCACCGGCAAGACCACGCTGCTGGACAGCCTGGTCGGCGTGACCCGCCGCTTCAACGGCCGCATCACGCTGGCCGGGCGCGAGATCCACACGCTGGCGGCGCACCACCGCGCTGCCGCTGGCGTGGGCTGGGTGCCGCAGGAGCGCAACATCTTCAAGTCGCTGACGGTGGAAGAGAACCTCGGCGCCGTGGCCCGTCCGGGACCCTGGACGGTGGCCCGGGTCTGGGAACTGTTTCCGCGCCTGCAGGAGCGCCGGCGCAACCTGGGCAACCAGCTGTCGGGCGGTGAACAGCAGATGCTGGCCTTCGGTCGCGCGCTGGTGCTGAACCCCAGGCTGCTGCTGCTGGACGAACCGCTGGAAGGCCTGGCACCGCTGATCGTGCAGGAACTGCTGCAGGCCATACGCCGTGTGGCACGCGATGAGGGGCTGCCCAGCATCGTGGTTGAACAGCATCCGCACCTGGTGCTGGGCGTGACCGACGACGCGATGGTGCTGGACCGCGGCGGTGTGGCCTACCGGGCTGCCAGCGCCGCACTGCTGCGCGACCCGGCACCGCTGGACACCTGGCTGGGGGTTGCGCGCTGAAACCAGGGTGCCGCCGTTCGTGCCCGCTGCTGGGCACCCTGCAACGCCTGCTCATCGCGTCATGGCTGGCCGTGGCCCTGCCCGCAACGGCCGCCGCCCCGGGCTCCGGCTTCGACGCGCACCTGGTACGGCTCATCAACGAGTACCGCGCGGCGCAAGGTCTCGAAGCCCTGGCACTTGCCAAAGAACTGGTTGCACTGGCAAGCGAGCACAGCCAGAACATGGCGTCGCAAAAGCGGCTGTCGCACGATGGTTTCCAGTCGCGCTTGCGCCGTGCCGGCAGCCCGCTGTGTGTCGAGAACGTGGCCTGGAACTACCCGACCGCAGAGACCGTGCTCGACGGCTGGCGGCATTCGCCCTCACACCACATCAGCCTGCTCGACCCCCAGGTGCTGCGCGTAGGCGTTGCCAGCAGTTCGCGCTACGTCACCTTCTTCGCCTGCCGCTGACGTTGTTGACCTGCTGCGGCTGCCAGACCGTAGCGGCCCGCCGCGACCGTCTGGACGCTGCAGACTGGCGGTCAGCCCGCGCGGCGCCACCACTCAGGCCTGCACCTCGAAGCTCAATCCCGCATAAGTCTGCAGCCGGCGCACCAGCGCCAGCCCCATTGCGGCGCCGGGCGTCCACACGCCACCCGGTGTGGCTTTGCGGTCCACGTCGCGCAGCAGGCACAGCGCGCTTTCACTCACCAGCTTGCTGGTGGAGCCATAGCCAGGGTCCTTGTCGCCCTTCACCACCACCGACAGCCGCTGGCCGGCCGCGGTTTGGCCCGTCAACAGCACTTCATAGCGCCCTGCATCACGGGCTGCTGCGCTGGGGCCCTGGCCAGGCTTGGGCAAGACCAGGCGTTGAATCAAGGCGCGGGTGGGGGCCATGGCCAACAGCCAGTTCTGCAACCGGGTCTGGCGCGACAGCGAGCGTGCCTTGCGCTCACCCTTCGGGCCCGCCCCCGTGAGCTGACGCTCGTCATAACAAAACCCGCGGCCCCAGGGGTGGCCGCGCAACGCGTGCGTGCGGTGCACGTTCTTGGTGTTGATGGCTGCCATCACGAACGGGCCGCTCCAGCTTTGTGCCCAGTCATCAAACAAGACCCCTTCGCCCGAAGGCTGCGGCGGGCCTTGGAAGCCGGGCGTCAATGCAAAGGGGTTGGCCATCACGCCGGCCAGTGCAGGCTCGCAGTCGATGGCCTGCAGCGTGCCCAGCAGGCTGGCCGCCGTGCCGCCCGAAAAGCCACCCTTCATCACCCGCACCCGCGCGCGCACCTCGGCGGCAAAGGCACCCAGTTGCTGCTGCATCTGGTGCTGCAGAAAGACCACCCCCAGATCGAACGGGATCGAGTCAAAGCCACAGGAAAACACGATGCACGCGCCGCTGGCGGCCGCTGGTGCCTGCAGCTGCGGAATCATCTTCGCCATCCAAAGCGGCTCGCCGCACAAGTCGACGTAATCCGTGCCCGCTTCGGCGCAGGCCACCGCCAACGCTTCCCCGTGCAGTGCGTAGGGCCCCACGGTGGTGATGACGGCACGCGCCTGGCGCACCAGTGCTCGCAGCTGCTGCGGCTGGCGCGCATCGGCCGTCAGCAAGGGCAGCGACGCGGGCGCTCCGATGGCCTGCCTCACCCGGGCCAGCTTCTCGGCATCGCGACCGGCCAGCGCCCAGCGCAAACCGGCGTTGCCGCCATGGGTGGATTGCAGGTACTGCGCCACCAGCTGGCCGGTGAAGCCGCTGGCACCAAAGACGATGAGGTCGAACGGGGTGGTCATGCCCGATGTTGACATGTGGGGCGCGGACCATCTCCACCGGCAGGCGCGGCCACGCGGAGCAGGCCAGGGCTGCACATGAATTGACCGCGCGCGATTGACGTCTACCGCAAGGCGCCGAAGAGCGCGGATGCAACAGCCGAACTTCGATTCGGCAATGCTGGCATCCAGTCCCTCCCATACCCAGGGCAACGACGCACGGCGTCACCCGGCAAGGTGGCAGCGCGCGCTGTTGCCGGACCCGCGGGAGTCATGGATTCTGCTGGGCCCACACCTTGACATCCGCGAACCCCATCATGCGCAGGATGACGTAGTTGACGGCCGCCTCGCCCAGGCTGTCCGCAAAGACGATGATTTCGGCATAGCGCGGCACACCGGCCTTGGCCAGGGTGTTCCAGATGTCATTGGCGGCCCTGGGTGTGCCGTCGGCTTTCAGGAACTCGGTGTAGGGCAGGTGCAGCACGCGGCCCTGGGGCGTTCGCGTGGGCAGCCGGGCGCCGGAAGCGATGTAGACCTGCGGGTGCAGGCCCCGGCTGGACGCTGGGTCGCTGACGAGCAAGCCGTTGCGTGGCGCGGTGGCATAGGTTGTGGCGGGGGAGGTGGGCATCGCAGACGCCGCCGTTGGCTTGCCGGCGGCCGCAGCGGCGGCCGGCCTTGCCACGTCCTGGCCGAGTTCGGCCCAGCGCTCGGTGCTGTCCATGAAGATCGACACCTTCTGCTGCCCGAGGCTTTGCAGCAGCAGCAAGGCGAGCGCCGAGCTCTCGTTGAGCCCGCCCTCGGAGACCACCACCACTTCGTGCGAAGGGTCGACGCCGGCCCGACCCAACGCGGCGACCAACTGGGCAGGATCCTGACCGTGGCTGCTGAAGGCCTGCGCAGGCAGGCTCACCGCCAAGGGCACGTGGCCGAGCTGGTAGGCGTCGGCAGTGCGCACGTCCACGATGCTGACCTTCGACAGGCCAAAGGCCTTCAGCATCGGGCTGGCCCAGGCCTTCAGCCACGGTGTGTCGCGCGTCAGGTGCGGATCGCCATAGGTCCAGACCGGCAGTTCGCGCTCGTCCTGCAGCCAGCCCATCTGGGACTCCTGGAACAGCTTCACGTTGGGGTAGTCGAGCAGGTACTTGAGGGCAAAGAACGGCACCGCGGCAGCGCCGCCGCCACCGCAGTAGGTGAGGACCTGCTGCTCGCGCTTGACGCCCAGGTGGTCGAGCATGCGCTGGATTTCCTGCGGCGACTTGAAGGTCTTGTCGGCGTTGTAGAAGTCCTCGCTCGGCATCAGTGTGGCGTGAGGTACGTGGCCGCCGCGGTTGAAGAAGGCTGCACCGCCATAGAAGTAATTAGGCTGCAGCGCCTCGAGCAGGACGTTGTTGCGCGGGTCGCCCGTCGCGGCCAGGAACTCGGGCAAACGGACCCGCACGTCGGGGTTCAGGGTCGTTATGCGAACGGTGCCCGGCTGAGGTTTCGGCGTCTCGTCCTGCGTCACCGTGCCGCCTTCGGCGAGCCACTTCGACAGGCCACCGTCCAGGATCAGCAGCCGCTGTGCGGGCAGTCCGTGATGCACCAGGTCCCAGAACAGCCGCGTTGCCATGTAAGTGCCGCCCTGGTCGTAGAGCACGATCTGCTGGCTCGGGCCCACGCCCCAGGAGCGCAGGTGGCGCTCGATCTGCTCGACGGGCAGGTCCTTCGGCCCGAAGGTGAACAGCGTCGAGACGATGGCGCCTGGAATGTGCCGCTGCCGGTGCAGCGGCACGGGCGAGGCGTCGACGAGCACGAGCTCGGGGCGCGTCAGGTTCTTCTTGAGCCAGTCGACGCTGGCCAGGTGGCGCTGGATGCCGCTGTCGGCAGCGCCGCAGGGCAGCGTGATCAGCGGCAGCATCGCCGCCAGCCACAGGGTCCATATCTTCATCAGCTTGCCCATCCCACCCTCCCACGCCTGTGTCGGGTCGCCCGCGGCGCGGGCCCGTTCTGCAAACATAGCCGCGCGCCACCGAACCGTCCATCGCCATGCGACAGGCTGCAGCCTGGCCGGGTTGAACGGCCACGCATCGTGCCCAGCCTCTGCCCGCCCAGGTGCTCGTCTCGCGACAACTTGGCCGCCGGCCAACCGATCGCGCTCGCCGCAGCCACAACCCGGCAGTGGCTGGAGCCAGGCCGTGTGGACCGCGCCAGCACGCCGATGCACCACTCGGTGCAGTCCCCGAGCGCCATTGCTTGCACGCCGTAAACGCTGTGAGATCATCCTCCGCACCTTTTTGTGGCACCAGCGGAACAAGCGCGTTCAATGGCCTTTTTGGATTTCAGCCCACGTACCGCCAGCATCGGCAGTCATTTGCGTTTGCTCGCTCTTGGTACGCTGCTGCCGGTGGTGCTTTTTGCTGCCGGGCTGGCCGTGATGCAGGCACAGCAGGAGCGCGAGACTTTCGAACGTGGTGCGCACTCTCGCGTCGTCGCCATCTCCAGTGCCATCGACGCCGAGTTGCGTGCCACGGTAGCCTCGTTGCGTACGCTTGCAGAGGGCCAGGCGCTCGCCGACGACCAGCTGGACCGGTTCCATTCAATCGCGCAGCGGGTCAAGAATGTGCACAGCGACTGGGTCACCGTCATCCTGGCCGATGCCCGCGGCCAGCAGCTGGTCAACGCGGCCCGTCCCTATGGCGCTGAACTGCCCCGCATCGACGAGATCGCCAGCTTCGAGGCCGTGGTGCGCACGCTGCGGCCCTCCATCGGCAGTCTGGCGCTGGGCCCGAGCGGCCAGCGGCAAGCGTACCCGGTGCGCGTGCCGGTGTTGCGCGAAGGCCGATTGGCCTACGTTCTCACCGCGGTGGTCGACCCAGCCGCGATAGCGCGCATCCTGCACGCTCAGGGCATGCCCGAGGACTGGGTTGCTTCGGTGGTCGACGCTCAGCTCGTGCAGGTGGCGCGCCTGCACCAGGGGCAGATTCAGGTCGGGGTGCCGGTGGCGCCCGCGTTTCGTGCTGCACTCACATCCGGCGCGGTCGAGGGTACCTATCACGGTCGCACGTTAGAAGGCACTCCGTCTTACGTTACCTGGCGACGGTCGGGATTCAGCAGCTGGGCGGTGGGCATTGCGATTCCCGCCGCGAGCGTCGAGGCCGGCGCTTGGCGCGCCCTCGTGTTTGGGTTGTTCGGCGTTGGTCTGGCGTTGGCGCTTGCGCTGGTGCTTGCGCGGCTGCTTTCACGCCGTATTACCGAGCCTGTGGCACTGCTGGCGGCGCAAGCGCGCGCTTTGCGTCGCGGCTTCGACAGCTCATTGCCGCAGTTCGACTCGGCCCGTGCGCCGCCCGCCCCGGAGCCGCCGACACCCATTGAGCTGGTGTTGTCCGGCAAAGACGCAGCAGCCACGCCGGAGCCTGCCCTGCGGGAGCTGCGTGAACTTCAAGACGCCCTTGATGATGCTGCGCATGCCATGCAGGCGCTCGACAAGGCACGGTCACAGGCCGACGAAGCCAACCGCGCAAAGGACGAGTTCCTCGCCATGCTCGGTCACGAACTGCGCAACCCCTTGAGCGCGATCAACGCCGCCGGACATGTGCTGCGCAGGCGGCCCGAAGGCCCATCTGCGATCGCGGCGCAGGGAGTGCTGCAGAGGCAAACCGCCCACCTGATCCGGCTCGTCGACGACCTGCTCGACGCCAGCCGGGTCAGCCGGGGCAAGATCGAACTCGAACGCAGGTTGCTCGACTTCTCCGAACTGGTGCAACGGGTGGCCACGCAGGTGGTCGGCGCATCGCTCGGTCACCGGCTCGACCTGCGGCTTGAACGGGCCTGGGTTTCGGGCGACGACACGCGGCTTGAGCAGATCGTCACCAACCTGCTGAGCAACGCGGTGCGCTACTCGCCCGCCGGTGGCACGATCACATTGACGCTGCAGTTCACCGTTGACCGCGTGCAGCTCACCGTGTGCGACGAAGGCGTCGGCATGGCCCCCGAGTTGCTGCCCCGCGTGTTCGACCTGTTCGTGCAGGGGGAACGTGGTGCGGCGCGTTCGCAGGGTGGGTTGGGCATCGGCCTCACGCTTGCGCACCGGCTTGCCGTGTTGCACGGCGGCAGTCTCGAAGCCCACAGCGACGGGGAGGGCCGTGGGAGCCGTTTCATGCTGACGCTGCCGGCGACGGAGCCACCGTCAGCCAGCTCACCGACCACGTCCCCCGCTGTCACAGGCGCGGTACGCCGGCTGGATGTTTTGCTGGTCGATGACAACGAAGATGGGCGGCGCATGCTGCGCGAAGTGCTTGAAGGCGCGGGCCACCGGGTGACCGAAGCGGTCGACGGCCTACAGGCCCTGCAGCTGGCCACCACGGCTGTGTTTGACGTCGCGCTGATCGACATCGGCCTGCCCGGCCTCGATGGCTTTGAGGTGGCCAAGCGGCTGCGTAGCAAGGGACAGCCATTGGCGGCGCTGCCTCTGGTGGCGATCACCGGCTACGGCGCGCCGCAGGACCACGAGCGCAGCCGCGCTGCCGGCTTCGACCTGCACTTGGTAAAGCCCTTGGACGGCTTTGATCTGCTTGAAAGGTTGCAAGGTCTGGTCCACGCACCCTAGACCGGCCTAACGTGCGAAGGAGGGGATTGGTCCCCTCAACGACGGATGGCATCCACCCTATCCGAGGGCTCTGTGGGCGTTTTCAAGCTTGAAGACGCCCCGGTCTACTCGTGGTGAGCGCAAGGCTTGGCGCAATCGTGCACAGGCTTGCAACGGGCACGAGCAGCGCGATAGGAGGGTTTTCGCAAACAGGATTTAGGCGCAAGACCTGGTGAGAATCACGCCATGAACCCAGACCCTGAGCGACGCCTGTGGCTGCAGACCGCCACCGCTCTGGCGGCCAGCCTGTGCCTGCCGACCCCCACGCGCGCCAGCGCGGCCGTCACCGACGGACGCTGGGCCGATGCCGCTCGTGCGCGCAGCCTGCCCTGGCGTCTGCGCCTGCCCGCCGGTGCGGGCCCCTGGCCGCTGGTGCTCTTCTCGCACGGCCTGGGAGGCAGCGTCGACGCCGGCACCGTCTGGGGTGAAGCCTGGGCCGCCGCTGGTGTGGCAGTGCTTCACCTGCAGCACCCGGGCAGCGACACGGACACGCTGCGCGAAGGCCTGCGCCAGCTGCGGGCGGCGGGCTCTGCCGAGCAGCTGATGGCCCGTGTGCGCGACGTGCACTTTGCGTTGGACGAACTGGCCCGACTCTCCGCGCTGGGCGCAGCGCCCTGGTCGCAGTTCGACCAGCGCGCGGTGGGTGTGGCCGGGCATTCCTTCGGCGCGCTGACCACCCAGGCCATTGCCGGCCAGCGCTACCCGATCGCCACCTTCTTCAGCGACCTGCGGCCGCGCGCCTTCATCGCCTTCAGCCCATCACAACCCGCCGCGGCGCGGCAGTCGCTGGCCGATGCCTTCGGCGGCATCACGCGCCCCTTCCTGGCCATCACCGGGTCGGAAGACGGCGACCCCTTCGGCAGCTACAGCAGCGGCGAGCGCCGGGCGCAGGTCTTCCAGGGCCTGCCGCCGGGGGAGCGCGCGCTGCTGTGGCTGGACGGCGCCGACCACATGACGTTTGGCGGCCAGGACCTGCGCCGCTCACCGGCTTTCGGCCCTTTCCAGCGCCACGGCCGCGCCGCAGAGCAGCAGCCCGCGCACCATGTGCTGGTGGCGCGCATCACCAGCGATTGGTGGCGTGCGCAGCTGCTGGGCGACGAGCCGGCCCGCGCCCGCCTGGCATCGCCAGCCGGGCTGGGCGACAAGGACCGCTGGCAGCAGGGCTGATGCAAAAAGGCCGGTTGCCGCCAGCGATGGCGCCGGGCTCCGGGGCACTGCAAAAGCAGCCCGGCGCAGGACGAGGTCAGGCCGAGCTCAGACCGACTTCAGGCGCTCGTTCTGCGGGAACATCGCGCGCCGCGCTTCGTCGTCCATGTCGGTCTTGAAGGTGTAGCGGTCCTTCAGCGCGGCAGCGCGCTGCGCGGCCGGGCGGGCGGTGACGGCGTCGAGCAGGCGCTTGACGTGCGTCAGCAGTTCCCAGGCCTCTGCGCCCAGCGCAAAGGGCACGGCGCGGGCCCAGCCCCACACCGCCATGTCCAGCAGCGTGTAGCGGCCGCTCAACATCCAGTCCTTGCCCGCCAGGTGGGCGTTCAGGATCTTCCAGTGGCGCCAGGCTTCGAAGTCGTAGCGGTTGATGGCGTAGGGCACTTTCTCGGGCGCATAGTGCTTGAAGTGCACCGCCTGGCCCGTGAAGGGGCCGATGCCCGATGCCGTGAACAGCAGCCACGACAGCATGGCGCCGCGGTCGGCAGCGTCGGGCAGGAACTGGCCGCTCTTTTCGACCAGGTACAGCAGGATGGCGCTGCTGTCAAACACGGTGGTGGCGCCGTCCACGACCACGGGCACCTTGGCGTTCGGGTTCAGTGCCATGAAGGCCGCGCTGTGCTGTTCGCCCTTGCGCGTGTCCACCGGGATGGCTTCATAGGCCAGGCCGGCCTCTTCCAGGAACAACGCCACCTTCATGGGGTTGGGGGCCAGCGAGTAGTAGAACTTCAGCATGTTTGGGGTCTCCTCGGTACGGTCGTGGATGGGCTCCTGCATTGTGGCCGCTCGTCGCTGGCACAGCAGGCGCCAGGGCCGGCCCGCTGCGCAAGATGTGCCCGGTGCACCA
>JANOZF010000318.1:0-10609 GCA_031429255.1 Rubrivivax sp. | reverse complement strand
CTGGTGCTGGGCGCCATCTCGCGCGTGGCGCCGCAGATCAACATCTTCGCCATCGGCTTCCCGGTGACGCTGGGCGTCGGCCTGCTGGGGCTGCTGCTGACGCTGCCCTTCATGACGCAGCCGTTCACGATGACGCTGGAGCGGCTGCTGCAGAACTTCCAGTAGCCGCGTCGGGCGGGTGGCGGTGGTTGCTTGCAGTAGCTGGCCCGCGGGCAGCAGCGCGCCCGTGCGCCTGATTGCGCCGTCATTCAGGCGTGCAGGCGTGCAGACATGCAGGCACCTGCGCGCGCCGTGTGCGTCGGGTGCCCGCCTCCGCTCATGCTCAAGGCTTGCGCCTTGAGCGCTCGCCAGGCACAGACAGTCCACCGGACTGTCTGTGTCCGGGCTCTCTCCCCCGACGTCGGCCTGCCGGCCGCCGTCTCCTCCTTTACTTCGCTGCGGCGGGCACCCGACACCCGCGGCAACCCACCCTTTTGGCGTACCTTGACCGCGAACAGCCGATGGTGGTGGATCAGGCGCGCGGGGCGCATTGCGCAGCGAAGTAAAGGGGGAGACGGCGGCCGCAGGCCGACGGCGGAGGACATGAGCGGAGCAATGCGCCCCGCGTGCCTGATCGCGCTGCGATGCAAGCACGCAGCACGCAGGCGACCCGTGGCATAGCATGCAATCCCTTTCGACTGCAGCTCTGGCAACCCACCCATGAACGATGCCTTGCTCGCCGGAGCCACCGGCTTGATCGGCCACGAACTGGCCAGCCTGTGGGCCGCTGAGGTGCCTGCACCCGGCACCTTGCACCTGCTGGCGCGGCGCCCACTGCCGGCAGGCTCGCGGCAGGTGGTGCACGTGGTGGACTTCGAGCACCTGCCCGTATTGCCCAGGGCCGGCAGCGCTTATTGCTGCCTGGGCACGACGATCAAGGTGGCGGGGTCACAGCAGGCTTTCCGTGCTGTCGACCACACGGCGGTGCTGGCCTTTGCGCGCGCGGCCCGGGCCGCCGGCGTGTCGCGGTTTGCGGTGGTGTCGGCGCTGGGCGCGAACCCGCGCTCGGGCACCTTTTACAACCGGGTCAAGGGCGAGATGGAAGCCGACCTGGCCACGCTGGGCTTCACGACGCTGGTGATTGCGCGCCCTTCCCTGCTGGCCGGCAACCGCGCGGCGCTGGCCCAGGCACCCCGCCTGGGTGAACGGCTGGCGCTGGCCGTGACGGCACCGCTGGCACGCTTGATTCCGAAGGCGTGGCGGCCGATCGAAGCCGCCGCCGTGGCGCGGGCAATGCTGCGTGCCTTGGCCGGGGGCACACCCGGCGTGCGCGTGCTGGAGTCAGCCGCGCTGCAGGACCTGGGCGCCTGAAAAGCGCCGGGCGCCCGGCGCCCGTTGTTCAGACAAACACGCCCTGCCGCAACCACTTCGTGGCGACCCACTTTTCACCGGCCAGCACCGGCGCGCCGCCGTGCAGGGTGCCGGTGCACGGGTGGGGTCGGTCATAGCTGAAGTAGACGGCGTTGCCGCGCAGCGGCAGCACTTCCAGCCCGGCGTCGGGGAAGGTGGTGGCACCGCCGCCGGCGGGTGTGTTCAGGTACATCACCAGCGTGGCCACGCGCTGGCCGCCGCGGGCCAGGATGGTCTTGCTGCCGGCATGGGCAGGGTCGAAGTAGTCGTGGTGCGGGCGGTATTCGGCGCCGGGGCGGTAGCGCAGCACCTGCAGGCCCTCGCCATGGTCCACCGGCCAGTCCACCAGGTGCGCGATGCGCTGCTCGATGCGCTGGATGACGGGCGCTTCGCCACGCTCGAAGAACATGCCGTCGCTGGTGCGCGCGACGTTGACCTCGCTGCCGCCGGTGCCGTTGTCCACGGTTTCGCTGCGCGTCAGGCGGGGATCGGCCAGTGCCATCAGCGCGTCGCATTCCTCGTCGCTGAGAAAGCCGCCCAGCAGCAGCACGCGCGGGTGGCGCAGCGTGCCGAGCAGGTGCACCGTATGGCCGTCGGGCATCAGCAGCTGGCTGGCCCCAGTCAGCCGCGGCTGGGGCACCGCGGTGGCGGGGGGCAACGACGGCGCCGAGGCCGGCGCTGCTGCTGCTGCTGCGGCGGCGGTGTTGGAATCTGCAGCGCCTGCAGCGGCCGCCTTCACGGCGGCCAGGTGCTCGCTCAGCGTCTGCTCCATCGCAGCCACGGCCACGTCTTCCTGCCAGCCGCTGTTCTTCATGGCCGCAAGCACGTCGTCGGGGTGGCAACCGGCCTGCGCCTGTTCCACGATCCATTTGCGCAGCTCGGGTGTGATGGTCTGCACGCCGCCCTGGTTGGCGGTATGACTGGCGGTTTGACTGGCGGTTTGACTGGTGGTTTGGATGGTGGTTTGACTGGTCGTCTGGCGGGCGGTCTGGGCGCCGGTGCCGGACGGGTTGCGGGTGGTGTGTGAGGTGCCTTTCATGGCGCCGCATTTTCCTGCGCCGCTGCCGTGCCCGCGCGCCTGAACACCAGCCGCTGTGGCGTGGAAGCCGCAGCGTCGTGGGCGTAGCCAGCGCCATCGAAGCGCTTCAGTGCCTGCACGCTGCGCAGCCGCTGCTGCACGGCGTGGCGGGCCATCAGGCCGCGGGCCTTCTTGGCGAAGAAGCTCACCACCTTGTAGCCACCACCGGCCTGGCCTTCTTCGAACACACATTCCACCACCCGCGCCCGCAGGCCGCCGCCGCCCTGCGGCCCCAGCACCACGCGGGCGTATTCCTGCGAGGCCAGGTTGACGACCACCGGTTGGCTTTCGTCGGCCTGCAGCGCGTTCAGGTGCTGCACCACGGTGTCGGACCAGAAGGCGTAGAGGTCCTTGCCCTGTGTGGTTCTGAGCGCCGTGCCCATCTCCAGCCGGTAGGGCTGCAGGCGGTCCAGCGGCCGCAGCGCGCCGTACAGGCCGGACAGCAGCACCAGGTGCTGCTGCGCCCAGTCGAGGTCGGCCGTGCTCAGCGTCCTGGCGTCCAGGCCGTCGTAGACGTCGCCATTGAAGGCCAGCACCGCGGGTTTGCTGTTGGCAGGCGTGGCCACCGGTTGCCAGCGGGCATAACGCTGCACGTTCAACTGCGCCAGCTTGTCCGACAGGTCCATCAGCGCCGCCACCTGCGCCGGGCTCTTGCTGCGCAACGTGGTGATGAGTTGCGCTGCGCGGTGCGCAAACAGCGGCTCGGTGACACGGCGCAGCACCAGCCTGGGCACCGGGGTGTCGTAGTCCAGGGTCTTGGCGGGTGACAGCAGGAAGAGCATGGGCTGGGCAGACCGGGTTTCGTGGCGTAGCGTGGCGTGGCGTGGCAGCGAATCGTTCTACGGCCGCAGCGGTGGCGCAGCCGGCTCGTCTTCAGCCGCCTGCAGGCGCGCCGCGGCACCCAGCGCAGCGCGCCAGGTGCGGGCCGGGATGTGGCTTTGCAGCCGCTGCAGCGCGCACTGCACCAGCGCCGGGTGCAGCTCGTGGCCGACACCCTGCGCCACGTCCAGCGTGGCGTCACCGCCGCGTTCGGCCAGCCAGGCCAGCGCCTGGCGCGAGCCGTCGGCGGGTATCACCTCGTCGTTGGCGCCATGGAACAGATGCAGCGTGGTCTGATCCGGTGCGGCGGCGGGCGGCGCGGTGAAACAGCCGGCAAAGGCCAGCACGCGACCGACCAGCCCGTCGTGCTGCGCCGCCAAGGCCATCGACAAGATGGCGCCTTGCGAAAACCCGCCCAGGCAGGTGGCCGCGGGCGCCACGCCCAGGCGCTGCTGCTGGGCCTGCACCCAGGCGTGCAACGGCGGCAGGCACGCCGCCACACGCCCCGGCCAGACCTCGGGCGTGAGGTCGCGCACGGCGTACCACTGGCGGCGCGGCGGTGTGCGTGCCGCGGCGGCAGTGGCTTCGGGTGCAGAGACGGCGGCCCGTTCGGCGTCGATTTCGTAGACGCTCGGGGCGTCGGGCGCCAGCACGGCGGCCTGTGGGAACTGCAGGCGCAACGCCTGTGCCAGCGGCGCCATGTTGGCGCCCGACGAACCCCAGCCGTGCAGCAACAGGATCAGTTGTTCAGCGGGGCCCTGGGCGGGCAGCCATTCGATGGGGACTTGCATCACCGAGATTGTGCCGGCTGCTTGGCCGCGGTGAAGCCCGGCGGCGCTTTGTCGCGACGGCGGCGCGGGCTTCATGGGCAGCAGACGGTGCAGCACCAGTCCACGGCCGTCACTTCATCTGAAGTTTCGGCTGTGCAGCACCAGTCCACAGCCGCCACTTCATCTGAAGTTTCGGCTGTGGGTGGCCAAGCCCTGCAGCAGCGCCGAATGGTCCACCAGCTGGCGCGCCACCAGGTGCCGCACCTCGCCTTCGCACTGCCACACGCCAAACACCGTGAGCAGGGTGCTGGCCAGCAGCGGCCGGCGCTGGGCTTCGGCCACCGCGGGCCAGACGATGACGTTGACGCTGCCGGTGTCGTCTTCCAGCGTCACGAAGACCACGCCCTTGGCGGTTTCGGGGCGCTGGCGGTGGGTGACGATGCCGCTGGCGCGCGCCAGGCGGCCGTTGGGGTAACCGCGCAGCACGGCCGCCGTCTGCACCTGGTAGGCGCCCAGCTGTTCACGCAGCAACGCCAGCGGGTGCTGCACCAGGCTCAGGCCAGTGGCGCGGTAGTCGGCCAGCACGGTGTGCGCCGCGCTGGGCACGGCCAGCGCCACCGGCGCTTCGTGCGTGCGAGTGGCCTTCAGCAGCGGCGTGGCGCGGGTGTCGATGCCGGCCACCGCCCAGGCCGCCTGGTGGCGGTGCCCGGCCAGGTTGCGCAACGCGTCGGCCTGCGCCAGCAGCGCCAGCGCGTGGGCGTCCAGCTGCGCGCGGCGCGCCAGGTCTTCGGTGTTGATGAAGGGCCCGCCGGCGCAGCGCGCTGCCACGATGCGCTGCGCCGCTTCCAGCGCCAGACCGCCGATGCGGTTCAGACCCAGGCGCACCGGCTGCAAGCCCGGCGGCACGGGGTGCTGCGCACGCACCAGGCTGCTGGCCGTCTGCGTGGCAGCGGTACCCGGCCGCAGCGCATCGGCAGCGGGCTGCGCCGCGCCGGGCAGCCGCTGCACGGCCTCGCCCCCCGGCCGCGCCGCGTCGGCAGCCGGCTGCAGCACGCTGTCCACCTCGCTGGCATGCACACACACCGGCAGCACCTGCACGCCGTGTTCGCGCGCGTCGCGCACCAGCTGCGCGGGCGCGTAGAAACCCATCGGCTGGCTGTTCAGCAGCGCGGCCAGAAAGGCGTCTGGGTGATGCCGCTTGAGCCAGGCGCTGACATACACCAGCAGCGCAAAACTGGCGGCGTGGCTTTCCGGGAAACCGTATTCACCAAAACCTTCGATCTGCTTGAAGATGCGCTCGGCAAATTCACGTGTGTAGCCCTTGGCGCACATGCGGCCGACCAGTCTTTCATGGAAGGGGCCGAGTCCACCCTTGCGCTTCCAGGCCGCCATGGCGCGGCGCAGCTGGTCGGCTTCACCGGGCGTGAAGTCGGCGGCGAGTATGGCCAGCTGCATCACCTGCTCTTGAAAGATGGGCACACCGAGCGTGCGTTCCAGCGCCTGGCGCACCTCGCTGCTGGGGTAGTCCACCGGCTCTTCGCCGCTGCGCCGGCGCAGGTAGGGGTGCACCATGCCGCCCTGGATGGGGCCTGGGCGCACGATGGCCACCTCGATCACCAGGTCGTAGAACTTCTTCGGCTGCAGGCGCGGCAGCATGCTCATCTGCGCGCGGCTTTCGACCTGGAAAGTGCCCACGCTGTCGCCGCGGCACAGCATGGCGTAGGTGGCGGGGTCTTCGGGGGGCACCTGGTGCATCGGCAGTTCACCGCCCGGCAAGGCCAGCTTGCCGCCCACCATCACCAGCGCGCGGCGGATGGCGCTGAGCATGCCCAGCGCCAGCAGGTCCACCTTCAGCAAGCCCAGCGTGTCGAGGTCGTCCTTGTCCCACTGGATGACGCTGCGGCCTGCCATGGCCGCGTTTTCCACCGGCACCAGCTGCGACAGGTCGTCGCGCGCGATGACAAAACCGCCCGGGTGCTGCGACAGGTGGCGCGGAAAGCCGATCAGCGTGGCCGTCAGTTCCACCCACAGCTGGCACAGCGGTGAATCGGGGTCGAAGCCGTTTTCGCGCAGGCGTTCGGGTTGAATGGACCTGCCGTCGAACCAGTGCTGACTCTTGGCCACGGCTTCGATGCGTTCGAGGTCGATGCCCAGCGCGCGCCCCATGTCGCGCAGCGCCGAACGCGGCCGGTAGCTGATGACGACGCCGGTGAGCGCGGCACGGTGGCGGCCGTACTTGCGGTAGACGTACTGGATGACTTCTTCGCGGCGCTGGTGCTCGAAGTCGATGTCGATGTCGGGCGGCTCGTTGCGTTCGGCGCTGATGAAACGTTCGAACAGCAGCGTGCTGCGCGCCGGGTCGACCGCCGTGACGCCCAGGCAATAACAGACCGCCGAGTTGGCCGCGCTGCCGCGGCCCTGGCACAGGATGCCCTGGCCGCGCGCCCAGTGCACGAGGTCGGCCACGGTGAGGAAATACGGTTCGTAACGCAGCTGGGCGATGAGCGCCAGTTCGTGTTCGACCATCTGGCGCACGGCGGGTGGCAAAACGTCGGCGGGGTTGGCCGGGTCGGCTGCTGCCGCCTGGTGGTCGGGCGGCCCACCCGACGCATCGCGATGGAGCGCTGCCGCAGCGGCCGACAGCGATGCGGTGGCCTCGGTTGCGGCGGCCGACAACGATGCGGCAGCCACCGCAGCCGCGGCCCCATAGCGCTGGCGTGCGCCCTCTTCCGTCAGGTGGCGCAACCAGCTGGTGGCCGTGTGGCCGGCGGGCACGATCTCGCGCGGGTATTCATAACGCAGTTCGTTCAATGAAAAGGCGCAGCGTGCCGCCACGTCCCGCGTGGCGGCCCGCCAGGCCGGCTTGTACAGGCCGGCCAGCCGAACGCGCGAACGCAAATGCGCTTCGGCGTTGCCCAGCAGCGCATGCCCGGCCTGCGCCACGGTGCAGCGCAGCCGCGTGGCCACCAGCGCGTCGAGCAGCGGCTTGCGCGAACGCACATGCATGCGCACGCCGCCGCAGGCCACCAGCGGCACGCCGGTGAGCGTGGCCACGCGCGTCAGCACGTCCACCAGCAGCGCGTCATGCGGGCCATGCTGCAGCACCACGGCCAGGCCGGCGCGGTCCAGGCCAAACCAGGTCTTGAGCCACATTGCGTGGTTGAACACCGTTTCGAACGATTGCCCCGGGTGCACCCACAGCAACGCCGTGCAGTCGGGCAGGCCGGCCAGCGTGGGGGCGGTGGGCACCTTGCCTTCCAGGTCGGACCGGTGGGCCGCGTATTCACCCTTGGGGGCGCGCCGCCGCGCCACCGTGATCCATTGCGACAGGTTGCCGTAACCGCGGCGCGACTGCGCCAGCAGGATCAGGTGCGGCTCGGCGGGCGGGGTGATGGTGGACGCAGCAGCCTTCGTCTTGGCCGCAGCCGCCGCACCGGCGGCGCCGCTGCGGCGGCTGCGTGTGCCCGCATGCGCCGGGGGCGACTTGGGCGCAGCGTTGCGGGCAGTGGCGGCGTTGACGGCCCCGGCGTTGCTGGTGATGGCGCTGGAGGGGGTACTGGTGATGGCGCAGGCGGTGGCGCAGGCGGTGGCACTGGTCGGGTTGGGCGTGGGGATTGCGCCAGCAGCGGTTGGCCCACCAGTGCCGTGGATCGACCCGGTCGTGTCGCTGGTGTCAAGGGCCGTGGCCGTGGCGGCAACTGCGGCGTTGGAAGCCAGGGCGGATGAAGCCCTGGCGGACGCTGCACCGGAAACAGCGACACCCGATACGGCCGCAACAGGCGACGCAGCCCGCGCAGCCAACGACAACGTGGCGCCCGCCGGCGAAAGCCGCATCTGCGCCCCGACGATGACGCGAAACTGCAGTGCCTGCGCCTGCCCATGCGCCCGGACCACGCCCGACAGCGAACATTCGTCGGTGATGGCCAGCGCGCTGTAGCCCAGCGCCTGCGCCCGCGCAACCAGTTCCTCGGGCTGCGAAGCCCCGTTCAGGAAACTGAAGTTGCTGCTGCAGCAAAGCTCGGCGTAGTCGGGAAGGGCGAAGGGGCGGCGTGACACGGCAGCGGCTCGCGAGCGTGGTGCTTGCGCGAAGGGGGGGCGGGTGGCCAGGTGGCGGCCGAGGGGGTCTGCGCAGAACCGGTACCCTGTCGCGGGCGGGTGCCCAGGCTGGTGCCGGAATGAAGTCTTGCATCGATGCCGTCAGACGAGACCCATGCGTCGGGATGCGCTGGTGGATGCACCTCGTGACTCGTGCCCGAGCTCATGGCGCCCCTGCTGTTCACCTCGGCAGCAAAACCGGCATCCAGACTGTCCAACGGGCTGCGCACCGCGCCGCCACCCATGCGCAACACATGCGTGTAGATCATCGTGGTGCTGACGTCGGAGTGGCCCAACAATTCCTGCACGGTGCGGATGTCATATCCCGCCAACAGCAGATGGGTGGCAAAGGAATGGCGCAAGGTGTGTGGCGACGCGGGTTTGGGCACCGCGGCTTCCTGCAACGCTCGCTTGAAGGCGCGCTGAAAGTAGGTCTCTTGCATGTGATGCCGGCGCCGGCCTTCACCGCGCGGGTCGTCCGAAGGCTGGGCCTGCGGAAACACCCACTGCCAGGCGAAGGACTCGCCAGCCCGCGGGTACTTGCGCTGCAGCGCATTCGGCAACTGCACACCTTGCAAGCCCTGGGCACGGTCTTCCTGCCATTGGGCGTGCGCGCGGTGCAGTTGGCTGCGCAGCGGCTGCTCCAACGCCGCGGGCAGCATCACCACGCGGTCCTTCGAGCCCTTGCCCTCGCGCACGACGATGGCCCGGCGATCGAAGTCGATGTCCTTCACGCGCAGCCGCAGGCCTTCCATCAGGCGCATGCCTGTGCCGTACAACAGCCTTCCGAGCAGCCCGATCGGCGGCTGCCCGGTCAGCTGGGCCTGCTGCGCGTCCAGAGCGGACAGCACCGCGCCCACCTCAGCGTGCGACAAGACCACCGGCAGGCGCCGGTCGGCCCGCGGCCGCCCCACCTCTTGCATCCACGGCAGGTTCTGATTCAGCACCTTCTGGTAAAGAAAAAGCAATGCCGACAAGGCCTGCCGGTGCGTGGCCGCCGACACCTGCCGTTCAGCGGCCAACCAGGTCAGGAAAGCCTGCACGTCGGCACTGGAAAGGTCCAGCGGATGACGCAGTTCATGGAAGTGGACAAAGGCCCGCACCCAGTACACATAAGCCGCTTCGGTGCGGATGCTGTAGTGCAAGTAGCGGATCTGCTGGCGCAGGGCATCGAGCAGACGGGGAGGAGACGGGGACGGATCCGGCCCCGAGGACGATTCGTGCATGCGGCAGCTCCTGTGTTGAATGAGGGCCTGGACCCGTTGCTTTCCTTGCTGACAGTCATCGATACTGTTTATATGTACAGTATCATGTCCAGGCATGGATGCCAAGCAGGGGCGCACCACAATGAAAGCCGAACAGGTCAACTACCGCGTCATCAAGACCCTGAGACCCACCGACAGGGGCGCTCTCTCGCTGGCCCAGCGGTACGGTTCAGCGCTGGTTTGCGTCAGACACCGAACGGACGGCAAGGGCAAGTTCCGCCACACGACCGTCGAACTGCTGATCGAAAGCACACCGATACGCCCTCGCGCGATCAAGCTGGTCAACGTCAGAACCGCCCCGCACGAACGGGATCTCAATGCCATGATCAAGACTGCGGGCGGGATCTGGGACTACAAACTCCGCATATGGAAACTGCCGCGAAGAATCGCCACCCTGCTAAACCTTCGCGCCCGCATCGTCGAGGTCTAGCCAGATCTGGATCCACATCTGGCTACCTGCAGCCAACCCTGGCAACATGTAGTCAGAGATGTCCACGCAGTGGTTGTGTCTAAAACACGTTAGGCATCAGAAAAAACACCCCTTGGTCGGCCAGCAGGAAGTGCGCCTGTCGGCGTGAACTGAACAGCCACGAATTCCGGTTCAGCGTGATGCCGTGGCCCGAAGCTGGCGGGCACTCCGCGAGAACGAACAGCCTGATTTCAGTCAGGGCCGGCGTGAGCGCCGGCCAGTCCAAACTCACGAGGGCGCCGCCGAAGCGGCGAAAGGAGATGGTGGCGCGTTTCGGAAAGTTGTAAATGTTACAGTATGGTTCGAGCACGATCCGTATCCCGACATCACAATACATCTCACGCACTATTGCAAACACGCGCATACACGCATACACACACGCATACAAACATATACAACTTCACTGAGAAAGTTTATTCGAGAAAATATAGCACTAAAACTCAACTATATCAAAGTGACTAACGTACTACTCTTTTTTCTGCACGGAATCTACAGTCTGAAGTTCTGGGGACTTCGAGAGGTGCTGCGGGACAAGTACAAACTAGTGGATGAGGACGCTCTGAGCCTTGCTGACTTCTTGAACTCTCTGCTCGAGGTGAGGCAGGGTGGTGTCGCTGATAGGAGGGATTAGAGAGACTGTGTCCTATTCCTTCTCTGTGCACTAGATATGATATGCAGTGTGTTGTGTGCTATGATATATTTGAAACTAATAGCATTCTTTGCC
>JANOZF010000317.1:0-5117 GCA_031429255.1 Rubrivivax sp. | reverse complement strand
CCAGGGCATCGGCCCAGCGATACAGGGCGCGGCTGGAAAACAGGCGATAGGGTGGGCCACCGCCGCGGTTCGCGATCCTTTGCGCTCGTGGCCGCGGCTGCGCTGGCCTCTTTCGTGGCCCTGCTGCTGATGGCTTGCGGCGCAGCGCCCGGTGTGGCGGGCGCGCCTGGGGCCGCTCCAGCGGCACCCGCGACCGATGCGGCAGCACCGGCGGTGGGCCAGCCTTCGGTGGCGGCAGCCGCACCAGCAGTGGCGCCCGCCGCGGCGCCGGCGCCTGCACCGGCGCCACCGCCGCCGTTGCTGCCGTTCGACGACGCGGTGATGGCGGCGGCCACCACGCTGCTGGGCCGCGCGCAGTTGCCGCCCGACACCTCGTTCGACCTCGTCATCGACCCGCTGATCGACGGCGTCACCGGTGCCCAGACACAGGCCACGCGGGCCATGGGCACGCGCATCGTCAAGATCATCAAGGAAGGTTATCCGCGCTACGTCGTGCAGCCCTTCAACACCGAGACCGTCAAGCGTGCGCCGCTGTTGCTGGTGGGCACCTTCACGGGCGTGAACGGCGAACGCAAGACCGAAGGCAAGCGCGAGGCCTTTCGCATCTGCCTGGCACTGGCCGACCTGAAGACCGGCAAGCTCGTCGGCAAGGGCCTGGCCTTTGCGCGCGCCGAAGGCGTGGACAGCACGCCGCAGTCGGCCGACCGCGACGCGCCGGCCTGGGTGGAAGATGCGGCCACGCTGGGCTACATCCGCACCTGCCAGGGCACGCGCGCTGGCGACCCCATCCACCCCGGCTACATCAATCGCGTGCTGACGTCGGCCAGGCTGGCCGAAGCCAACGACGCCTATGGCGCCGGCAAGTGGACGCAGGCACGCAGCCTCTACGAGCAAGCGCTGGCCAGTGAAGGCGGTGACCAGCTGCGCACGCACACCGGCCTGTACCTGACCCACTGGCGGCTGGGCAACCGCAAGGCGGCGGCCGAGTCGTTCGGCCGCATCGTCGACCAGGGCCTGGAGAACAAGCGCCTGGGCACCAAGTTCCTGTTCCGCCCCGGCACGCCGGCGCTGTGGGCCGATCCGAAGGCGGGCCCTTCGGCCTATCCGATGTGGTTGCAGGAAATCGCCAAACGCGGGGCCGCCCGGTCCAGCTGCCTGGAACTGGTGGGCCACACCAGCGCCAGCGGCCCCGAGCCGGTGAACGAGCGCTTGTCGTTGCTGCGCGCCGAAGAACTGAAGAAGCAGATCGGCCGGCTGGCGCCGCCGCTGGCCCCGCGCATGATCGCCAGCGGCATGGGCTCGCGCCAGACCATGATCGGCACCGGGCGCGACGACGCCAGCGACGTGCTGGACCGGCGCGTCGAATTCAAGGTCGTGGGCTGCTGATTCCGCCGGCCCCGCCGGCAGCGCTCATCCGCAGCGCGGGTCTGGGTTCACGCCGCCGCCACGAAGGGCTGGCGCAGCCGGCGCCAGACCTTCAAGGCATCCACCGTGGCCGCCACGTCGTGCACGCGCACCACGTGCGCGCCCGCCTCGACGGCAGCCAGCGCCGCCGCCACGCTGGCCGGCACCCGCTCGTGCGCCGGTTTGCCGCCGGTCAGCGTGCCCAGCATGCCCTTGCGCGAAAGGCCCACCAGCAGCGGCCGCCCCAGCGCCAGCAGCTGCGCCTGCTGCGCCAGCAGCTGGCAGTTCTGCTCCAGCGTCTTGCCAAAGCCGTAGCCCGGGTCCAGCACCACACGCTCGAGGGCCACCCCGGCCAGCAGCACGCGCTGCAGCTGCGCGGCCAGGAAGGCCGCCACCTGGCGCGTGACGTCGTCGTACACGGCCAGCGACTGCATCGTGGCCGGGTCGCCCACCATGTGCATCAGGCACAGGCCGGCGCTGGGGTGCGCGGCACAGGTCTGCAGCGCCAGCGGTTCACGCAGGGCGCGCACGTCGTTGATGATGTCGGCGCCGGCGTCCAGCACGGCGCGCATCACCTCGGCCTTGCTGGTGTCCACCGACACCGGCACCCCCAGCGTGACGGCTGCGCGCACCACGGGCAGCACGCGCCGCAGCTCTTCGGCGGCCGGCACTGGCGGCGCGCCGGGCCGGGTGGACTCGCCGCCGATGTCCAGGATGTGCGCGCCCTCTCGCACCAGTTGTTCGCAGCGCTGCAGCGCCTGCCGTGGGTCGACCTTCTGGCCACCGTCGGAAAAGGAGTCGGGCGTGATGTTGACGATGCCCATCACCAGGGCCTGCCGCAGCGCCAGCCGAAACCGGCCGGCCTGCCAGTGCAGCAGCTGATGCGTGGCCTCGGGCGTTGCCGAGATCGGCGCGGCGGCGGTCGCGCCAACAGGCAAGGCGTGCCCGGGCGTTGCGCCCGTGGTCGACGGAGTGGTGGGTACCATGCGCAACTGTAGCGGCGCTGCAAGTGCGACCCAGGTTTTTGCCCGATCCTTCTGCTCGCTGTCCGCGGTCGAACCGGGCAGCCGATGGTGCCGCTGCAGCACGCCATCCCGCAACCCCGCCATGCCCACAGATCCGATGCCATGAAGCCGCCGTCATGAACCCAGCCGTTGCGCCGCCGGCCGACGTGTACATCGGCCTGGGCGCCAATCTGGGCGACCCGGTGGCGACCATCCGCGCTGCGTTGCTGTCTCTGGCAGCCCTGCCGGGCACCACGCTTGTGGCGACGTCCAGCCTCTATGGCTCGGATCCCGTCGATGCCCAGGGCCCGGAATTCGTCAACGCGGTGGCGCTGGTGCACACGCAGCTGGCGCCGCTGGAGCTGCTGGCGGCACTGCAGCGTGTGGAGGCCGAAGCCGGCCGCCAGCGGCCCTATCGCAACGCGCCGCGCACGCTGGACCTGGACATCCTGCTTTATGGCAGCGAGTTGTGGCACCGCGCGCACTTGACGCTGCCGCACCCGCGCCTGCACCAGCGGCGCTTTGTGTTGTGGCCGTTGTCGGAGCTGGCGCCACAGCTGGTGCTGCCAGGCCTGGGCCCGCTGCAGGACTGGCTGCCGCGGGTGGCCGACCAGGCCGTCAGGCGCCTGCCGCCCGAGCGCGAGGCCGTGAGGCTTCCACCGGCGTCGTCTTAGCGCCCTCAGATCCTGGGTTTGCGCAGGTCCATGTCTTCGTCGGCGGCCTTCAGCAAGGTCTGCACATCCTTGCCGTCAGCGGGAAACACGGCCAGACCACAGGCGCCGCCTTCGGTGGCCGCGGGGTCATGCGCTGACAGTGCCTGCAGTGGCTTGCGCAGGCAGGCTTCGATGTGCGCACGCGCCGACTCGGCGTCGACCCGGTTGCCGACCGACTCGAGCAATACCACGAACTCATCGCCCGCAAAGCGCGCCCCGAGATCGTTGCTGCGCGCGTCGTTGCGACTGCTGCTCAGCGGGGTCGACAGGTCGCCATCTGAAATGCGTTTCACGGCCGCCGCCAGCGCGTTCATCTCACGCGTCAGCACGCCCATCACGGCCAGGCCGATGAGCGCCACGCCCCGCGCGGCCAGCAGGCCCAAGCCGGCGGCATTTCGAAAGCCGCCCTCCATGTCCTGCAGGAAGTCGCGCCGCGGCACCGCGACCATGATCAGCCGGTCCAGGCCTGCTTCATCGCGCAGCGTGCCGGAGGCGCGACGGGCGGCGGTTGACGCGCCAGCGGTCGTGCCGCCTATACGGCGGAGAGCATTTTGCGCCGCGCCGCGAGTTGCCGCAGCAGCACCGGCACGGCCAGTGCTGCGCCGATCAGCGTCGGCACCAGGCCTGGCGCAATCATCAGCAGCGCTGCCGCCAGACACAGTGCCTGCTCGGCGCGCGTCAGCTCCACCAGCATGAACTTGCTCAAGGCCGCCGCCAGCAAGCTGATGCCCAGCACGCAGCCGATGAACGTGACGGCGAAGTCATAGCCCGTGAAGCCCTTGGCCACGATCAGCAGGCTGGGTGAAAACACGAACACGAAGGGCACCAGCGCTTTCGCCAATCCGAGCCGGAACGCCATGTTGCCGGTCTTGAAAGGGTCGCTGCCGGCCATGCCGGCTGCCGCGTAGGCGGCCAGCGCCACGGGAGGCGTGATGTCGGCCAGCACGCCGTAATAGAAGACGAAAAAGTGTGCCACCAGCGGCTCCACGCCCAGCTGCACCAGCGTGGGCGCGGCCACCGTGACCATGATGATGTAGTTGGCCGTGGTGGGTATGCCGGCGCCCAGCAGGATGCACACCAGCCCCGTCATCACCAGCGCCACCAGCAGCGTCAGCACCTTCGGGTCGACCAGGCTCGAGGGGATGAACGAGCCCACGCCGCCGGCCACCGCCTGCGCCGCGCCCGTGATCAGGATGCTGAGCTTGAAGCCGACGCCGGTGAGCGTGACAACACCGATCACCAGCCCCACCGTGGCGGCGGCCGCGCCCACCGCCAGCGCGTACTTGGCACCGGTGCTGAAAGCCTCGATGAGCGCCGGCGTGCCGATGCGGCCGTCGACTTTCAAGGCCTTCAGCAGGAAAGGCGTGGCCACCAGCGCCACGACGAAGATGCCGAGCTTGACGTTGCTGTCTTCGATGCCACCGAACACCACCACCAGCAGCACCGCGTGCAGCGCGGCCAGCAGCCCCCAGTGGCGGGCGGTGTTGCCGCCGACGCGTGTGCACAGGCCCACGATGGCGCACGACGTGATGCCGGTGAACGCCGCCAGGTACGGCGTGCGCCCGCTGACCAGGATGCTGATCAGCAGCACCAGCGGTATCAGCGTCGGCCAGCGGTCGCGCAGGCTCTGCCGCAGCTTGGGCATCTCTTCTTCGGTCAGCCCGCGCAGGCCGAAGCGCTTGGCCTCGAAGTGCACCTGCATGAAGACACCGAAGAAGTGCATGAAGGCGGGAATAGCGGCCGCGATGATGATGGTCTGGTACGGCACCGACAGGAACTCGATCATCAGGAACGCCGCCGCGCCCAGCACCGGCGGCGTGATCTGTCCGCCGGTGGATGAAGCGGCTTCCACGGCGCCGGCGAATTCACGCTTGTAGCCGACGCGGATCATCGCGGGAATGGTCAGCGAGCCCACCGTCACCGCGTTGGCCACGCTGCTGCCCGACAGCATGCCGAACATCGCCGAGCCGAACACGCTGACCTTGGCCGGCCCGCC
>JANOZF010000316.1:0-19388 GCA_031429255.1 Rubrivivax sp. | reverse complement strand
GACCGTGACCACGGCGTTGACGGCGCTGCCGCCCAGGCCGGCGTCGCTGTTCGAGATCGAGGCCTGCACCGTGAAGCTGGCGCTGCCATTGAAGTCGGCCGTCGGCGTGAACTTCAGCCCGGCGTTGCCCTGGGCGAAGGTGATGAGGCTGCCGTTGCTGATGGCAGTTAGGCCATCGTTCTGGAACAGCGTGCCGTCGCCAATACCGGTCAGTTTGAAGTGCGTGACTTCGGCGCCGTCGGCGGTGTTGCGCGAGATCACCAGGCCGCTGCTGCTTGGGGTGTCTTCGTTGGTGGTGGCGTTGGTCACCGAGGGTGTGTCGGCAACGGGTGTGACCACTTGGCTGATGGTGTCGGTGGCGGTGCTGAAGGCGGTGCTGCCGCCGGTTTGGGGTGCGCTGAAGTTCATGGCGACATCGTCAACGCGCACCTGCTTGCCGCCACTGCCTACCGTGTTTATGAAACGAATCTGCGTATTGCTGCTGGCAAAAGCCGAAATGTCAAAACTTTCGGCGCTGCGGCCGACAAACTGCGATGACGTGTAGGTTCGCAACGTGCTCCAACTGGCGCCACCATTTCCCGAAACCTGGAAGGCCAACTCTCCACCGTCCAGTTCGTTGTTGTACTGGTAGCTCACACTGACTCCGGTAGCGCCTGACAAGTTGGCTTGCCGATAGACTGCAATGCCGAGACTGTTGGATTTCAACCTCAAGCTCAACGTGTTCGGAGTTGGACTCGCGCCTTTCGTTTCAATCCTGAAATCGCCGCTGGAAGCAGAGACATCGTCGCCCACTTCGATCCAAGGCGTTGCCCACGGCGAAGCGCCGTCGCTGCCGCTGTAGGAAACCGCATTGAAGTTGTCTGCGATGCTGCTGCTGACGATCAAACTGAGCAGTGCGCCATTGCTGCCACTGGTCTGGTCCCAGGCGCGAAAGGTCAAGGCATTGGCCAGACTGCCGTGGACATCGGCGTTGGCCTGAAAGTACAGTCGCGTGTTGGCGTCGGCCGCCAGCAAGCGCGCGGTGTTGCTGTTGACAGCGCCCAGCGCGTTCCAGCTGCCGCCGTTGTTGATGGAATAAAACCAGCTGCCGACGCTGGTGTCGGCGCCGGTGATGGCGATACCCAGACCAGCGGCCGCGTCAGCGTCGGTGATGTTGTCCACCTGGCCCGACGGCGTGGCCAAGTCCACCAGGCTTGAAACCAGCGAGCCCACCGCACCCACTGGCGCGCCGGCGTCTTCATTCACGGCCGCCAGGGCCGGGCTCTTGCTGCTGTCCAGCACGGGCGCATTGTTGGCATCGATGACGGTGATGGTGGCCGTCTCTGTGGCGGTGCTGAAGGCGGTGCTGCCGCCATTGACCGACACGTCGACCTTGCTGCCGGCGCTGCCGCTGCTCTGGTCCCAGGCGCGGAAGTCGAAGCTGGCCGTGGTGGGGCTCAGGCCGTTGGGCACAAACCGCACCGGGTCCTCATCGCGCAGCAACAAGGCTGAGGCATTCGAGACAGCGCCCATCGGCAGCCACGAGGCGCCGCCGTCGATGGAGTACTGCCAGCTGCCGTTGCCGCTGGCCAGCGCCGTGATGGCGATGCCTTCGGGCACATCGCCATCTGCATCGGTGATGCGGTCACCGCCCGCGCTGGCCACGATGGTGGCCACCGCAACGCCGTTGTTGCTGGTCTGCAGCTTGGTGATGGTGGGCAGCGTCATGGTGCCGGTGTTGTCCAGCACCGGCGCGTCGTTGACGGCAGTGCCCGTCATTGCCTTGCTGCCGCCAACCGCAAGCGCCTCACCGTCGCTGACGCTGGTGGCTATCGAAAAGCTGCTGTTGTAGTTTGGCGCGGGCGTGAAGGTCAACGCAGCGAGCAGGTTGTTGACATCGGCCAGCGCGCCGCTGGCACTCCACACGCCCGTGCCGGCGTTGTAGGTTGAAGTCACGCCACCCGACGTGGCGGTGCTCAGACTGCCGGCTGCGCTGTCAGACAGGGTCAGCGTGGCCGCGATGATGTTGGCGCTGTCGGGATCGGTGATGACGATGTCGGCCAGGTTCAGTGCCGTGTCTTCGGTGTAGCCCTCTGCGCTGCTCAGGTTGGTGGCGCTAGGGGCCGTGTTGGCAAGGTAGTAGGCGATTTCAAACACCGGGCCAATGGCACCCTCGCGGCTGCTGTAGGTGGCCATCCGATTGCCACCACCGTCAGGGCTGGCCACCAAGAGGCCATGGTTGGGTTGTGTGCCGTCCACCCAGGCCTGGGCCAGCGACGTCACGTCCCAGCGGTGCTGCCCGGCGGCCCCGGTGCTCACGGTGTCGAGCGCCACAGCGTTGTAGGCGCCGCCAGCGACGCTCCAGTTCACTCCGGAGCTGCTTTCGTTCCACGTCACCCCCGTTTCGGTCCATGACTGCTGCAGCTGGTATGCCGACGTGTTGAGTGCGCCGCCGATCGCACTGGCCTCAAGTTTGAGTGCAGCACTGACGACGACGGCGTTGGCGGGTATCGCGCTGAGGTCGAACTGCACCAATGCGCGCTGCAGGTCGCCGGTTTCGCGATCGACCACCATCGAGCCCAGCAGGCCTTGGTTGCTGGTCGGACTCGACTGCCTGATGTAGGCGTCCTTGACGGCGGTGGTCGACAAGGTCGCGGTGCTGTGGCCGACGGCCTGGACAGCCACGCCAGCGGCCGACCAGTCGTTGTTGTTGACCGTCCACGAACTCGTCACCGAACTGGCACCTGGCTGGCCGGAGGCGGCGCCGTTGGCCTCGCTTTGAAAGACATCCCAGTACTCGGTTTGTCCTGCTCCGGCTACCACCCCAGTGCCTCGGAGCGAGTGCACGGCAGCGAACACCAGATCGTTCGGCGCAGAGGCCACCGTCACGGCGGCGGCGGTCGAGTTGCCACTGGCGCTGTTGAAGTCCAGCAGCGGCGCAGTCTGATTGACGCCGGTGAAGGTCGTCACCCCCACGACCAGGCCGAAATAGCCGGTGCCCGTCATCGTCACCACCACGTTGTGCGCGCCGGTACTGGGCGCGACGAGGGACCAGATCTCGACGCGCGAGTGGTTGCCGGCCAATTCCTCGACCCCGACCAGGCTCAAGTTGACGCCGTTGTAAGTGACCGCACTCGCGCGCTCGCCGTGCGGGTCAGTCGCCACAGTGACCAGCATCAGCCGGTTGCTGCCCGACGTGGTGTGCGCCAGGTTCACGCTGGCGACGCCGTCGGTGGCCACGCTGGAGCTGGCATCGACGGCCACGGCCTGGGTCGCCGCCACCTTGAACGCCAGGTCCTCGCCGACCAGCGCAGCACCGCTGTTGTCGAGCTTCGTGCCGCCGGCATAACCGCCCGCAGGGTTGGTGCCCACGTACACCGCGCCGGCCAGCGAGTCCGACCGGACACGCAGCGTGTAAGTCGCGCCGTCGGTCAGTGCAACGCCGGTGAAGCCGAGATCGACAAAGGAAAAACTGGTGCCCAGGCTGGCTGAGGCAATGGTGGCGCTGCCCAGCACGGCGCCGTTCCAGCTGCTGCGCAGTTCCACCGTTATGGTCTGCGCCGGCGCGCCCACGTCGCGGCGCAGCGCCAGGCTGACCTGGTTGACGTTGTAGGTGCCGCCACCGCTGATGTGCGTGAAGGTCTGGCCCCACTCGGCGTTGGACTTGACTTCTGAACCGGCGGTGTAGTGGGAGTACTGCTGGTAGGTGGGCAACAGGCCCATCCACTGCGCCTGGAATGCCGCGCCCAGCGCAGCCTGTGCGGCCACGTCGCCGGTGCTGGCTTCCAGCAACCAATCGCCACCCAGCGCCTGGTGACCGGTGGCATCGGTGCTGGCCGCCACGTCGGCACCGGTGAGCTGCGCCAGCTGGGCGATGAACGATGCGCCGCTGGGCCCGGCGGCTACATCGCAACCCCACAGCAACAGGTCGGCCTGGGGTGAAAGGGCGTCATGCCAGGCGCTGAAATCGCTGCTGCGCGCCAACAGCGTCGATGCGTCGATGAAGCCGTTGCCGACCCACAGCCGGCCGGAGTCGCCGTGGGAGATGATGTGCACCGCGTCCAGCTCGCGCTCGCCCTTGAGCACGGCATCGATTTGCAGCAGTGCGTCGGCGTCGGATCGAATCGAGACGATTTCGATCTCGGCGTTGGCGGTGCGCTGCGCCAGCAAGGTGTCAATCAGGGCCTGCGCGTCGGGCACCGCCGCGTCGACGAAAACGATCTCATGGCGCGGTGCCTGCGGCGCGGACGGTACGGGGCTCGCTGGCGGGGTCGCCGATGGCGGCGTGTCGCCAGTCGGCGGCAAAGCCTGCAGCCCGTCCGGCAGGGTCTGGACGGCTGGCGCACCAGCATCGAGCCACACCGTCTGGGGTGCGCTCGGTGGCGCAAGAAAGGGCTGCACCGGTGTGGCTTGCGCCGCCGGCACCATCTGCACCACCGCGCTGGGCACCACCGCGCTGGGCACCACCGCGCCCGATAGCCAGGCAGCCGGGTGGTCAGCCGAGTACAGCAGCCGCGGCTCCAGTTCTTCGAACAGCGCGCGTGCAGGCCGCGCCGCGCTCTGGGCTGGCTGCGCTGACACCGAGCGCGCCCATGCGCGCCCGCGGGCAGCCAGATGCCGCCTCAACAAGTGCAACCAGGAGATCCGCATGGAAGGGTGTCTGAAGAGCCGCGTCGACCCGCGTGACGCGGCTGTTCAGCCGCCGAACTCGACACGGCAGCGCACACCGGCGGGCAGCTGCTGTGTCGGGTTGGGCAGCGACAAGCGAGCACGGAAGGTGTTGCTGCCGGCGTCGACCACGCGGTCGACGATGGCCACCCGCGCTTCATGCGCCTTGCTGCCCGGCAGGTCGGGCAACACGCGCGCCACCGCACCCACGGCAATGCGGCCGAACAATGCCGAGGGCAACACCACCTCCACGCGCAGCGGGTCGATCTGCGCAATCTTGAAGACGGGGCGGTTTTCCACCCGCTCGCCAGGCGACACCAAGCGGTCGACGACGACGCCATTCAACGGGCTGACGATGGTGCGCTGCTGCAGCTGCGCGCGCGCCATTTCCAGTTCCTTCAGCGCCAGGTCTCGCTGCTCCACGGCCTGCGCCAGGCGCATGCGTGCCATCGTGGCTTCGGTGTCGGCCTGTTCAAGGGCCTGGCCCGAGACGTAGTTCAGTTCGGTCAGCGTGGCGGTGCGTTCGGCCTTGCGGTAGGCAAAGTTGATCTGCGACTTGGCCGCGCGCAGCTCGGCGCTGTTGGCCACCTTCTGCTGCGCCAGCGTCACCGCTGCGCGCTCGACGCGGTTTTCATGGTGCGCCAGCACCTGGCCGCGCTTGACGAAGTCGCCACGCTCCACCATCACTTCTTCGATGATGCCGATCACCGGCGTGCCCACCTCGGCCACCGCCGAAGCCTCGATCAGGCAACCCAGCGCCGTGGTGGCGCTGCGTGCGGCCATGGCGGCGGTCGGGGGCACGGCGGCCAGTGCCAACGCCGTGCCGACCATGTCCTTGCCGGCGGCCGTGGCCGGCGTCGGCGCGTTCGTCGCAGCTGGCGCAGCTGCCGGGCGAGCCTGCGCGGGCGCTGACGGCGCAGGTGTCAGCGCAGGTGTCGGCGCAGGTGTCGGCGAGGGCGTGGGGGTGGCCCAGGCGGCCCAGGCAGCTGCCAGGGTGGCCGTCAATGCCAGGGCGGGAAACAACGGGCTGCGCATCATGGCTGCCATCCTCTGAAAACGGGGATTCATTCGAAACGGCCGCCAAAACCCAGCTGGCGGTTGATCTGTTCGTCGTGCCGGGCCAGCGTGCTGCGCTGGCGGCGTTCACGCCCCAGCACACGCCACTGCAGCGCGCGCAACAGCGGCGCCGCCAACCAGCCGGGTACGGCAGCGGCCGGGCCGCTGGCGGCCAGCTGCTGCAGCCCCTGCAGCAACCAGGGATGCAGTTCCTGCACGTACAGCGCGGCCTGCAGCGACTGCAGGCGCAGCACCTCGCCGGGCTCGCCACCACGCGCGCAGCGGCCGTGCAACTGGCGGTCGATGCGCGGCGAGCCGTTGGCCTGCGCGTCGATGACCAGCAGGCCGCCCAGCTGGACCACGCCTTCGGCCAGGCGGATGTCGGTGCCGCGGCCGGCCATGCGCGTGGCCACCGTGATGGCGCCCACGGCGCCGGCACGCGCCACACATTGCGCTTCCTGTGCGTCTTGCCGAGCGTCCAGCCGCTGGTGCTGCAAGCCCAGCGTGCCCAGCAGCGCGCACAGGCGGTCGGCATCGGCCAGCGAATCACATCCCACCAGCACAGGCCGGCCGGCGCCATGGGCCGCCGCCACCGCGCGGGCCGTGGCAGCCCAGCGCAGGTTGTCATTGGCCCACACGCGGCAAGCGCCACTGCGCCGGCGGCTGGCCAGGCGCAGCGGCACGCGCTGCACCACCAGCCCATAGGTTTGCAGCAGCTCCGCGCGCGCCTCGCTCAAGGTGCCGCTGGTGCCGCACAGGCGCCAGTAACGCGGGAAGAAACGCTGAAAACTCATCTGCGCGGTGGTGCGCTGCTCGGGCGATGGGGCCAGGCCCTGCGTCAACTCGATCAGCTGATGCAGGCCCTGCGACCAGCGCCGGCCCGGTGTGACGCGGCCGGTGGTGGGGTCGATGATGTCGACCCGTCCTTCCTGCACCAGGTAGTGCACCTGGTTGCGGTACAGATGCAGCGCCGCCAGCGCGGTTTCAACCAGCTCGCGGCGGTGGTGGTCGTGCTGCCACAGCGGGTCCCGCGCGGGGCCGGCGTCGGCCGGGCAGGCGCGCAGGCCGGCGTCGGTCAGCTGGGCGCGACACACCGCAGGCTGCACCGTGTAATGCAGGCGTTGCTGCAACCTGCGCGCGGCGGCCAACGCGGCGCGCAGGCGCCGCAGCGTGGGTGCGTCGTAGGCCTCCTCGGCCAGGATGAATGGCGTGCAGGCTTCGTCGATCAGCACGCTGTCGGCTTCGTCGATGAGCGCCATGCACAGGCCGCGCAGCAGCGGTGGCTGGCCGTCGGCACGCTGGCGGTCGCGCAGGTAATCGAAGATCAGGTCTCGCGCCGTGGTGTAGGCCACGTCGGCACGCCACACCTCGCGCCGGCGCTCGGTGCTTTCGCCCGGGCGCACGGCAGCCACCTTCAGGCCCAGTGCCTGATACAGCAGCGCCAGCGCGCTGGCGTCGCGCGCCGCCAGGTAGGCGTTGGCGGTGACCACGTGCACAGGCACGCCGGCCAGTGCCGCGGTGGCCGCAGCCAGCATCACGGCGTGGGTCTTGCCTTCGCCGGTGGCCATCTCGGCCAGGCGGTTGTCGAGCAAGATGCGTGCGGCCCGCACCTGCGTGTCGAAGAGCTGCAGGCCCAGGGTGTCCTGCGTGGCGGCCATCACCACGCCGAAGGCCTGCTCCAGCACGGCGCCAGCAAGGCCTTGCAGTCCCAGTTCGGCGCGCAGGGCACGCACGTGCGATTGGAAGGCGGCTGAGCCCACGGCCGGCACGGCGGCCTGCGCCACGCGCACACGGGCGACAAACTGGCTTTCGCCGCGCCCGAGCAACAGGCGCTGCAAGACACCGGGCAGCGGCGCCTGTTGCGCAGCCGCAGACACCACCGGCAGCCAGCGGCGCGGCGGTGAGCTTCCCGCACTGCGCTCGGGGTAGGGGCCAAAGGCAGGCCCGGGCATGGGCAGGCGGACGCTGGGTGCGTTCATGTCAGGCTCCGGTGGCGGCGGCCATGCGGCCGATGAACAACTGCTGCAGGCGACGCAGCCACTGCCAGGCCAGCGGCTGGGCGCCATGGTCGAAGCGCACCCAGGCCCGCAGGCCCGGCTGCTGGGCGGCGGCGGCCTGCGCCAGGTCGGGCAAAGACAGGTCCAGCGTGAACACCGGCTCCAGCGTGCGCAGGGCCTTGGGGTCGGCGGGGTCGGTGGCAAACGGCCCCTGGCCGCGGTCACCCAGCAACGCACTGGGCAGTTCACGCGTGGCCGCCGGTGTCTGCGCCAGCACCAGCGCGCGGTGCACCTCAGACGGGCTGCTGGCCAGCCGCACCTGGGCTTGCAGCGTTGTGGGCTGCGCAGCGATTGAGGCCGACACGACTTCAGACGGCGTGGCGGCGGGCTGCATTTCTGCCGAAGCCTGCAGGCGCGCGACGTCGTCCTGCGCCACCACCACGCGCACCAGGCCGCCGCCGGGTGGCAGCACGTGCGCCACCACGGCACCGCGGGCGACCCAGGTGCCGGGCAGGTCGGCGGCGCGCGGCAGCACCAGGCGACCGGCAATGCCGGCACGCACCGTGAGTTGATCGCGGCGCTGTTGCAAGCGGTTCTGTTCGGCCTGCAACTGCAACAGCTGTTCAGTCAACGCCATCGCCTGGGGCGACTGGTTGAACACCGCCTGGTGCTGCGCCGCCTGCACACCGCGCCAGCGCGCCAGCAGGGCCTGTTCATCGGCATCGAGTGCGGGGTCTGACAACTGCATCAGCGGCGCGCCGGGCTGCACCTGGGCACCGTCGGTGGCCAGCAGCTGCTGCACAAAACCATCGGCCTGCGCGCGCGCCACGGCGTTGTCGGGCAGCCACACCACGCCGTGGGCGCGGGTGTAGGCCGGCAACGGCACGGCCAGCAACAGCAGCAGTGGCAAGGCGGCCAGCAAGCCGCCGGCGGCCAGCGCACGGCCCCGCTGCGGCGCCAGCTCGGCCGCGGTACGGGCCCAGCGCCACAGCCGGTGCGCCGGCAGCACCAGCATCATCACCGTGAACCAGCCCAGTGCCAGCGCACCCAGCACCAGGTGCAGGCCCAGCAACCAGCCGACGATGGACAGTGCCAGCAGCCACTGGTACACCGTGGCGGCGGCGCCATAGCCGACCAGCCACCGCTTTTCACCCCGCGCCACGGCCGGCGGGCGCGCCTGCTTCAACCCCAGCAGCCAGCGCCGTGCCAGGTACAGCCAGTAGGCCTTGCTGCGTGGCGCCAGGCCGGGCGACTCCAGCCCGTCGGCCAATGCGTAATAAGCGTCCATGCGCACCAGCGGGTTGCCGTTGAACAGCAGCGTCGACACGCCGCCGATCAGCATCACCGCAAAGGCGGCTTCGCGCACAACCCCGTCAGACACCACCATCCACACCACCAGCGCCAGCGCGGCCAGCGCGGCCTCCGCGGCGATGCCGGCCAGGCTGACGGTGATGCGGCGGTGCCGTTGCCTGAAAGCCGTGGCCGCGCTGGCGTCCACATAGGGCACGGGCATCAACAGCATCAGCGTGACGCCAACTTCGGCCACGTCACCGCCCCAGCGGCGCACCGCCAACGCGTGCGCCGCTTCGTGCAGTGCCTTTACCACCGGATAGGCCAGCCACAGCATCAACAGCTGCTGCGGAGAACCCAAGCGGCGCGCGGCATAGGCCTGCAGCGGCCCGGCCTGGGTGCCGGCCAGCAGCAGCGCCAGCAAGACCAGCACGAACCACAGCGCTGCCATCGTGGGGTTGAACAGCTTGTGCGCCAGGCCGTCGCAGCGGGCCAGCAGCACCGTCGGGTTGCCCAGCGGCACACGAAAGGCCAGCGGGCTGCGCTTGGCCAGCCCTTCGCGCCGGCTGCGGCGCTGCTGCTGCTCGAACAGGCCGGTGATGTCGGGGCGGCCCTCACTGGCGATCAAGGCATGCTCGTGCAACTGGCCCAGCAGCGCCATCACTTCGGGCTGCGTGGGCGCCTGGCTGCCGTTTTTGGCCACCACGGTGTCCCAGATCTGCTGCAGCGACTGGCGCCCGTCCAGCCGCGCCACCAGCGACCAGGCGGCCGGGTTGATGCGGTGCTGGCGGCCGCTGACGGGGTCGTCCAGCACGTGCCAGATCTCGCCGCGGTAGCCGTGGCGCAGCATGCGCACATGGGCATGCAGCCGCGGGTGCAGCGCGGCCACGCGGTACCACTGGTTGCTGAAGGTGGGGCCCAGCGGCAGTGAATGCTCGGACATGCTCACCTCATGCGATCCAGCGCCACCACTGCAGGCGCAGCCAGTCGGTGATGTGGTGGCTGAGCAGCCAGCCCAGCGGCTGTTTGCCCGCCTGCAACTGGGCCAGGCCCTGCATGCCCGGGCGCAGCAGGTCTTGCGGCGCGGCCAGCAGCCGGGCCTCGGCCTCGAACACGTTGCGGCCGTCGGCCGCCTGCGCCACCGGCGACAGGCGCTCCACCATCAGCTCGAACCGTTGCGCCGGCAGTGCAGAAAACGTCACCGCCCCCTTCTGCCCGGGCTGTACATGCGCGCTGTCGCGTTCGTCCACCTGCAGCAGCAGGCGCAGCTCGCGGGTGGGCGTCAGCGTGAACAGCAGCTCACCGCGGCGCAGCGGCGCCGCCAACTGCTGCTGCAGGTCGCCCGCGATCACCTGGCCATCAAAGGGCGCGACCAGGCGCGTGCGGGTCAGTTGCCCTTCCACCAGCCCCAGCTGCGCCCTGGCTTCGGCAGCGCGGGCTTCGGCCAGCACCAGCGCACCGCGGTCCTGGCGCGCCATGGCGTCGCCATAGGCGCTTTCATGCTGCGTCACTTCGGTCTGCCGGCGCCGCTGCTCCAGGCGCAAGTCATCGTCCACCAGTTCAGCCAGCACATCGCCGGCCTTCACGCTGTCGCCGGCGCGCACGTGCACCGCTTTCAAATAGCCGTCCAGTGGCGCCACCACGGCGCGCTGCACACGGCCTTGCAGCGTGCTGTTGGCGGCCACTTCATGCCCCAGCGGCACGTACATCAAACCGACCAGCGCCAGCGCCGCCAGCGGCGCACTGGCCAGCCACAGTCTGCGGCCCTGTGCCGGCAGGGCGCGCCAACGGCTGCTGGTCTCGCGCAGGCCGCGCATCAGCACCCCCTGGTCGCGGTCGGCCTGCAGTTGCAGCATCGGCGCCAGCACGGCGGCCACGGCCTGCACCTGCTGCGCCCAGCCCTCGTCGAAGAAGACGCCGCTGCGGCGCTCGAACAGCAACGCGCCCACGGGCTGTGTCTGCACGAACAGCGGCACCGTGAGCACCGGCCCCATGCCGTGGCGCTGGCCCAGTTGTGCGTGGGCGCGCGTGACGCGCGGACGCTCGTCGGGCTGCTGCGGGCAGGCCACGTGGGCTCCCTGGTCCAGGGCTTCGTCCATCGCGCGCGCCACGTCCACCAGCAGCGGCTGCGTGCTGGCCGTGCTGGCGCCGCCCGACAGCGCCACCACGCGGGCAAAGCGCCTTTCGACGACGCCGACAAACACACGCTCGCAGACCCATTCACGGGCCATTTCGGTGGCCAATGCGGTGGCTGAAGCGGCCAGCTGGGGCTGGCCCAGCGCCGCTTTCAGCAAGTGCAGCGAAAAGCGTTCGGCTGCCCAGGCGGTGAGGCCTGGGCCGTCAGCAAGTCCTGGCGGCAGTCGCAAATCCATGGGGTGGCAAACGGGCGAAACGGGCGAAACGGCGCAAACGATCCACGGCTGGGGCAACGGCCCCCGCCTTGCGAGTGAGTTTGCCGACTGCCCCCCTCGGGCAAGGCTGGATCAAGGGCGCGTTACCGGCCCTTTTGGCGCCGCCGCAACGGGCCCGCTCTCCCGAGCAGGCCCGGCCGTCGTGCGGGACGGCGTGTAACGGCGCGCCACCGAAGACGCCCCGGCGTTCGCGGCGGGCGGTCCCGGAGACAGTCCTCCTGAGGACCGTTTATGCCTGGACCACACCAGGCCTCAGTACTTGGCGCGTCAATCCGCGACGACCTTGAAGGTGCTCGCGGAACTGAGGAACCGGCCCTCCACGGCGGGGCTGCCCATGTTCGAGGTGATGGTGGCCGACACCGTGTGGACGCCGGCGTTTGCAAACGTCACCGTGAAGCTGCCGCTGCCCATCACGCGGCCGAAGTTGACGATGAAGGTCTTGGGTGAAATGCGGGCATCGGGATCGCTGGCGTTCAAGCTCACGGTGTACGACCCGTGCTTGAACCCGCAGCTGACCTGGATAAGCCCGGACTGGGCCGTTCCCCGCAGCACCTCTTTCGGCGCTGCGCTGGTGGCAACCGGTGCCGCGGGGCAGCCGGCGAGCCCCGCTTCAACATAAATGAAGCTCTGGCCTCGGCCGGGCGATGCGACCGTGGTCAAGGCAGCGGCAAGCAGCGCCGCGCGGCTGACTTTCATCATCTCGCCCCGCGCAGTCAGGCCGGGCACAGCCAGTGCCGCGACCACCCGGCTCTCACTTCAACGACAGCACGTAGCTCGCAATCGCGCGCGCTTCCTTGGCCGACACCTGCGGCTGCGGTGGCATCACGTCCTGCCCCCAGACGCCTGTGCCGCCTTTGCGAATCTTCTTGGCCAGCATGTCCACGGCGTCCTTGCGATCGGCGTACTTGGCCGCCACTTCCTTGAAGTTGGGACCGTACTTGCGCTTGTCGACCTGGTGGCAGGCCGTGCAGTTCTTCTTCATGATCAAGTCCATGTCGGCCCGCGCCGACAGGGCGCAGACCGACAGGCCGATGACGGCAAGCCCTTGAAGGCTGATTCGCATGCTGTGCCTCTCCCATTGGGATGCGGAAATGAAAACGCGCTGCCGGCCGGCAGCGCGTCGGCTTCAGACCTTACTGCGGCGTGACCTTGATGATCTTGCCCTGATCTTCCAGCGCCACATACAGGTTGCCGTCAGCGCCCAGTTCGCAGGCGCGGAAGCGACCAGCCACCGTCGGCCACGGGAAATCGGTCTTCGTGGCCTTCAAGCCATCGGCGCTGACCTTCAACAGGTCCAGACGGTTGCCCACCGGTGTGCCGTGGATGCCGATGCCGGCGTAGCCGACCACCATCTGACCGTTCCAGTCCTTCCACTGGGCGCCCGACAGGAAGGCGTTGCAGAACATGCCCTGCGACAGGCCGTTGTTGTTCCAAGCCGGCTTCATGGCCTTGGGGTAGGTCTTGAGGTCGGTCATGGGCATGAAGGCAACACGCTTTTTCGGGTCCATGGCACCCATCTGGTTGGGCGAATAGCCACAGTAGTCGTCCGGGCAGTCCTTGCGCCCGCCCACGTTGGGGCGCGGGTCCCAACCGGCGTTGCCGCCGTTGCTCAGCGCCGTTACTTCGTCGCTGTGCCATGGGCCGTTTTCAGCGGTGAAAGGCCGGTTGTCGCCCGGGCGGAAGGCAAGGCCCTGCGGGTTGCGGTGGCCGTAGGTGTAGACGCGCGGGTCGAAGCCGGCAGGCGGCTTGTTGTCCGCGGCGGCCTTGCCGTCGCGGTCGATGCGCAGCACCTTGCCGCCGATGTATTTCGGGTCTTGCGGCGCGATGCCCAGGTGGTTGTCGCCCGTGGTCACATACAGGAAGCCGTCAGCAGGGCTGAAGCGGATGCGGCCGCCGTTGTGCGCGCCCGGGCCGCCGAAGGGATGCTTGGTGGCCTTCGGCTTGTAGCCGATGTCACCCACGATGTCGGTGCGGTCGGAGACGGCCGTCATCGCATCGTTGAGCTTGAAGCGCATCACGCGGTTGCCCAGCTTGCCACCCAGGTTGGAGCTGGAGTACGCGTAGATGAAGCGGTTGCTGGCGAACTGCGGGTCGATCGCCACGCCCATCATGCCGGCCTGCCCGTCGCAGAACAGGTCGGCACTGGCCGACGAATAGCCCGCCGTGGTGCCCACGCCGTGCAGCTTGTTGATGGTGCCGTTGGGCATGCGCACCGAAAGGCCCTTGCACTTCTCGGTGAAGAACATGGTGCCGTCCTTCATGAAGGCCATGTCCCAGGGCGAATCGATCTTGCCGACGAAGTCCTCCGTCGTCACGGTGGGTGCAGCAGCAAACACGCTGCCCGCGACGGTCAGCCCCAAGGTCGCTACCCACAGCCTGGTATTCATCTTCGACATGCTTTGTCTCTCCTGTGTTGGGTCGGCGGTCCGAAACAGAGGATCGGACCTTGACAATGTTGACGAAATATCTGTCAGCCCCTGCGGCTGAAGCTTTCGCAACATTGATGAAACCGCAGTTGTCCGACCCCAACAAGCCGAGTATTCCCGGCCCCTAAGCTGAAGCCGATGCGCAATTTGTCGTGCGTCCTGCCATCACCCCCATCCCGTGCCCCAGTTGCCGGCAGGCTGACGCTCCTGTTGAGTCGATTCGACGCTGTGACCGCTGCCGGCAATGCCGGCGCGGGCTCGCGCTGAAGCGCCGAGCCAGCGGTGAACTCCGCCAGGCCATCGTTGATCCGGATGCGGCGCCAACGGGCCACCGCCCCCCCCTCAATGGCCCGCGATGAAACCCGGCAACCGATGTCTGTGGGCAGCAGCCTGTTGCCTTTCCAGTGTGGCTGGTGCTTGCGACCCCGCCGACGACCGGCCCACCCTGCCTGGGGCGCCTGGATATTGATGGCCCGTGGCCCGGGCGGCGTGCCGCGGCGAAACCGAGGGCAAGCTGTAGCGTGGGCGCCCACACACCACCAAGGCTCTATGCCCAACGCCGGCAACGGCAAACGGCGCCGGCGCTGCTTGGAGGACCGGGCGCAGGCGCTGCTCGACCTGGCGGCCTTGAAGCCCGAGCCGCCCATCGTCCGTCTGCAGGGTTTCGTGCATGGCGCCTGCGATGACACTTCGACCATGAACACCACCGCACGCTCCGGCTCAAGTTCCGGCATCGGGGCTTTGCGCGGGCCTGGGTGCGTATGTGCAACCGGCATTCAGGATCGTCGCGGTGAACTGCTTCGGCGCGGTGCGAGCCTGCTGGTGGTCTTCAACGGCCTGCGGCTGCGGCGCAACTCCGATCGCAGCTGAGACGACCATGGATGCCCAACCGCGCCTGCTGCAGCCCACCCGCCTGCTCGAATTCATCCAGCCTGCCATCGAGGCGCTCGTCCAGAAGCGCAGCTGGCGGCAGCTGCCGATGTATGAACGCATCGGTGCCGCCACGCCCGACCTGTCCGCGACCGGGGTCGAATGGCGAGGTCAGGACACCTGCATCCAGAAGGACAGGATGGCTGATGACTTCGGCGTCTTCGACAGTCCGGAAGAGTTCCACGTCCGCCACGGCTCGATCCTCTCCGGGCTCAAGCGCAGGCAGTACTCGCATGTGATCCGGCACCGCATGAGCGCTCATGTCCAGCGTATCCGTGCTGAAAGGTGATGACGCCGGTCACGGCGATCAGCCCCAGGTCCCTTCCCGAAACCCTGTAGCTGCTAGACTGCCTTCATGCGCCGTTGGTTCGCGATCCTCATGCTCACCTTGTTGCCGCTTCAGTTCAGCTGGGCGGCCGTGGCGACGTATTGTGGGCATGAAAGCGGTCACGAATCCGGCAAGCATGCCCAGCACCTGGGTCATCACGAGCACCAGCACACGGGCCAGGCCAGTGCCGACAAGGGCAATGCGCCGGCAGACCAGAGCGCACCGGCTGGGTTCGACTTCGATTGCGGCCACTGCCACGGCACCTGTGCCAGCATGCCTGCACCGATGGCTGGCACGGCAACGCTCACTTTGGCCTCGCATCCGGTCACGCGCGACGAAGGTACTGTGCGCACCCTCGCGCAAAGCCCGCCCGAACGCCCTCAGTGGCGGCCCCTCGCCTGATCGGCGAGGCGGGTCTCTTCCCTTTCTGAAGCCCGTTCGCGCCCGAGTGCGCGCCACTGACGCATGTGTCAGTGGCGCCGCGCGAGGCCCGATCCGACCCTGAGATCCTCAGCGTCGCCTCTCGCCGATCTCCCGTGGGTTGTTTTCAACACTGGAGCATCGGATGCACCGAAGAAGATTTCTGGCTGCCGGGCGGCGACAACACACCGCCCGCGCCACACTGACCCTCGCACTTGCCGCCGTACTGAGTGGCGGCTTGACCGAAACGCACGCGCAGACTGCGGCGGCACCTGCGGCGCAGGACCGGCCGACGCTGCGCGAGGCGTTCGAAGCGGCGTGGGCGCGCCAACCTGAATCACAGGCGCTGGCGGCCCGGCGCGACGCAGCACGAGCTCAAGCGCAGGCGGCCCGGTCGTTGACGCCCGAGCCGGTGGCCATGGAGGTATCGACCAAGACGGACCGCCTGAACCGCAATCTCGGCACACGTGCATACGAGGTCGGTGTGGCCATCCCGTTGTGGCTGCCGGGTGAACGGGGTCGCAGCCAGGCACTGGCTGATGCCGAAGGCCGCGCCGTCGAGAGTCGGGCGACTGCAGTGCAGCTGCGCGTAGCGGCCACCGTGCGTGAAGCCTGGTGGTCCTGGCAGCGGGCACGCGCGGAGCTGGACGCCGCGCGTGGTCAACTCGACAACGTTGGCCGCATCGCAGCCGATGTCGGCAAGCGCCTGAAGGCTGGCGACCTGGCCCAAGCCGACCAGCACCAGGCCGATGGTGCCGTGGCTACGGCCGAAGGCACCGTTGCACAGGCTGAAAGCTCGTTCATGGCCGCTCAACAGCACCTTCGCTCGTTGACCGCCACGCCAGCAGTCGGCGTGGCCAGCGATTTCCCAAGCCAGGCTGAACCGGAGCCGCCTATCCCGGCGACTCCCTCGGCCGAGATGGACACCCACGCCGAACTGCTGGCGCTGAAGGACCGCGCTGCCGTCGCCGACGGAGCGGTTGCCCTCGCTGCCACGCAATCACGCGCCGGCCCGGAGCTGACGATTGCAGCCACCCGCGATCGGAGCGCCTATGGGGAGACCCACCAGCAGACCTTCACGGTCGGTGTACGCATCCCCTTTGGCGCCGGACCCCGACACGGCGCTCGCGTGGCTTCTGCTCGCGCCGAAGCAGTCGAATTGCAAGCGCAGATGGCGCTCGAACGCGCCCGCCTTGCGGGTGAACGCGAGACCGCCCGAGCACGAACCGATGCCGCGCGCGCGCAGCTCGCGGCCGCCGATCGACGTGCGCAGCTGGCGCTTGAATCGCGCGGCTTCTTCGACAAGTCGTTCCGGCTCGGCCAGACCGACCTGCCCACCCGCTTGCGCATCGAGTCCGAGGCCGCTGACGCCGAGCGCCAGGCGGTACGCGCCCGCATCGAACTTGCCGCAGCGATCTCCGCTTGGCGCCAGGCCCTGGGCCTGCTGCCGCAATGAGCCCTTGCGTCGCGCACGAAACGAACACGCTCAGCGAACCCATCCAGGAATCCCACCCCATGAAGTCCACCCACCCCTTGGCCGCGCTCGGCCTTGCGACGATCCTGCTAGGTACTGGCATGCAGGCCACTGCCGGCGACGGTCACGACCACGGTGACGCTGCGCCCGCCGCCACAGGGACGGCGCTGCCCCGCTTTGCAGCCGTCTCTGAAGCCTTCGAGCTGGTCGGCGTGCTCGACGGCAAGCAGCTGACCTTGTACCTGGACCGCTTTGCCGACAACGCACCCGTGCGTGGTGCGCAAATCGAACTCGACATTGCGGGCGCCAAGTTCAAGGCTGAAGCCTCAAAAGGACAGCAAGGCGAGGGCACCTACCAGGTGACGCTCAAGGATGCGCCGAAGCCCGGTGTGTTGCCGATCACGGCCACCGTGACCGCTGGCACTGAGGTCGACCTGCTGGGTGGCGAACTTGACGTGCACGAAGAAGCCCACGCGGAGAAACCCGTCCACGCACGTTCATGGAAGGAGCTTGCCGGATGGGCAGCCGGTGGCCTGGTCGCCTTGGCTGTCCTGGTGCTCGGCGGCCGCCGTCTGATGTCGACCCGCCCGTTGCGCGCTGGAGGTGCGGCATGACGCGCGCTGCGATGCGCCGCCTCGCCTGGGCCGGTTTGGTGCTGGCATTGGCCAGCCCGCTGACCTTGCATGCCGGCGAGGGTCACGACCATGGCAACGCACCCGCAGCGCCCAGCGCGAACGGGCCGCAGCGCCAGCCCGACGGCAGTGTGTTCCTGCCCAAGCCGGCGCAGCGCCAACTCGGCGTGCGCACGATGGTGACCGAGGAAGCCGAACTGCCGCGCTCGGTCGAGCTGAATGGCAAGGTGCTGATGGACCCGAACGCGGGCGGCAAGGTCCAACCGCTGAACGCCGGCCGCATCGAGCCCGGTCCGCGCGGTCTGCCCAACCCGGGACAGGTGGTGCGCAAGGGCGAGGTGCTGGCCTACGTGGTGCCTTCGACCGCGCCCATCGAGCGATCGAATCAATCCGCGCAACTGGCCGAACTGCGCGCCGCCAAGTCGCTGGCCGACAAGCGTGTCGCGCGGCTGAAGGAACTGGTCGACACCGTGCCGCGCAAGGACATCGAAGCGGCCGAGAGTGAGGCGGCCAGCTTGGCTGAGCGCATCTCAGCCGTTGGCGGAGGCCTGGCGACGCGGGAAGCGCTGGTGGCCCCGGTGTCGGGCGTGATCGCGTCGGCCCATGTGGTCGCCGGCCAGGTCGTAGATGCCCGAGAACTGTTGTTCGAGATCATCGACCCGAGTCGCCTGCGCATCGAGGCGCTGGCGTACGACCCGGCGCTGGCCGCCAATGTCGGCACGGCCACGCTGGCAGTCGGTGATCAACGTGTGCCGCTGGTGTTCGTCGGCGCTGCACGCAGCCTGCGCGAACAAGCCCTGCCGCTGGGCTTCCGTGCCCAAGGCACCGCACTGAACAGCCTGGCCGTCGGTCAGCCGGTGCGCGTCTTCGTGCAGACGAAGCAGAAGGTCAATGGCATCTCGGTCCCGGTCGCATCACTGATGAAGAACCCGGCGAACCAGACCGTCGTGTGGGTCAAGACGGCGCCGGAGCGCTTCGAGCCTCGCGCCGTGACCACAGAAGCCCTGGATGGACTCAGCGTGGCGGTGACCGCCGGATTGAAGGCCGGTGACCGCGTGGCCACGGGCGGCGCCACCTTGATCAACCAGGTGCGCTGACATGTTCAAGTGGCTACTCGACAACAGCCTGACGAACCGGTTGCTGGTGATCATCGCCAGCGTGGTGCTGATGGCCTATGGCGCGTTCACGCTGTCCACCACGCCCGTGGACGTGTTCCCCGACCTCAACAAGCCGACGGTGACGCTCATCACCGAAGCCGGCGGCATGGCCGCCGAGGAAGTGGAACAGCTCATCACCTTTCCGCTGGAAACCACGATGAACGGCCTGCCGGGGGTGGAGAACATCCGCTCGGTGTCTTCGGCCGGCCTGTCGTTCATCTACATCACCTTCAACTGGCAGACCGACATCTTCCGCGCCAGGCAGCTGGTGTCTGAACGGCTGGCGGCGATGGAAGAAGGCATCGCAGCAGGTGTGCAACCGCGCATGGGGCCCATCAGTTCCATCATGGGCGAGATCATGCAGATCGCGATACCGGTGGACACTTCCAAGGTGTCCGCCATGGCGGTGCGCGAATACGCCGACTGGGTGCTGCGACCGCGCCTGCTGTCGGTGCCCGGTGTGGCGCAGGTCATCCCCATCGGCGGCGAAGTGCGGCAGTTCCAGGTGCAGCCGAACACGGTGCGCATGGCCGAACTGGGCATCACGCACGAGCAACTGGCCGCGGCGCTGAAGGGTTACTCCAGCAACACCTCGGGCGGATTTCTTGAGCTGAACGGCC
>JANOZF010000315.1:0-8842 GCA_031429255.1 Rubrivivax sp. | reverse complement strand
CCTTTGAGGAATTGATGGGCCCGCTGCGGAAGGTCGGGGCTTGAGAAAAAGTCGTTGGCCTCGCGCACCACCACCAGCTCACCCGCTTCCAGGTAGGCCACGTGGGTGCCCAGGCGCTTGGCCTGGCCGAGGTTGTGGGTGCTCATCACCAGCGTCATGCCCTGGCTGGCGAAGTCTTCGACCAGCGTTTCCACCTCGCGCTTGGCGCTCGGGTCCAGGCTCGCGGTGGGTTCGTCAAGGAACAGGATGTCGGGTTGCAGCGCCCAGGCCCGCGCCAGCGCCAGCCGCTGCTGCTGGCCGCCTGAAAGGGCCCGCGCGCGCTGACCCGCCAGGCTGGCCAGGCCCACGCGCTGCAGCGCCGCGTGGGTGCGCGCCGTGCGTTCGGCCGCCGGCACCCGGTGCAGCCACAGGCCGAGCAGCACGTTGAAGCGCACCGACAGGTTCAGCAAGAAAGGCCGCTGAAACACCATGGCCATGCGCGGCGGCCGGCCCTCGGGCTGCAGCGGCAGCAGCTGCCGACTGTTCGGCACCTGGGGTGGCAGCAGCCCGTGCAGCACACGAAGCAGCGTGGTTTTTCCCGAGCCGTTGGCGCCCACCAGCATCAGGCGCTGGCCGCGGTGCAGGCTGAGGGTGGCGCTGCGCAGCGCATGCGTGCTGCCGAAGTGGACGTCGGCGGCTTGCAGGCTGATCAGCGGTTGCGGCGGCGTGGCGGTCACGCGATGGCAACGCGAGCCGGGAAGCCGCCGCCGCCCCTGCGCTGGCCGTGCCATTGCAGCAGCCCGATCAACAAGTTTAGCAGCGCCACCACACCCAGCAGCACCAGGCCCAGGGCCAGTGCCAGCGGCAGGTCGCCCTTGCTGGTTTCCAGCGCGATGCTGGTGGTCATGACCCGTGTCACGCCGTCGATGTTGCCGCCCACGATCATCACTGCGCCGATTTCGGCAATGGCGCGGCCAAAGGCGGTGAGCAGCACGGTCAGCACGGCAAAGCGTTCGTGCAGCAGCATCAGCGTCGCGGCCATGAAGCGGCCGGCACCCAGCGACTGCAGCTGGTCACCCCCGTCGGCCAGGGCCGACAGCACCAGCCGGCGCGCCAGCGCCGCCACCAGCGGCACCACCAGGATGGTTTGCGCCACCACCATCGCCGCGGGCGTGAAGAGGATGCCCAGGCTGCCCAGCGGCCCGGCGCGCGACAGCAGCAGATAGACCAGCAGCCCGACCACCACGGACGGCAGTGCCAGCAGCGTGTTCAGCAGCCCGACCAGCAGCGGCTGGCCTGGAAAGCGCGCCACGGCCAGTGCGGCGCCCAGCAGCAAGCCCAGCGTGGCGCCCAGCAGGCAGGCGGTGCCACTGACCTGCAGTGACAACCGCACCACGCCCCAGAGCGCCGGGTCGGCGCCCAGCACCAGCGCTGAGGCCTGTTGCAGACTGAGAGTGACATCGTTCATGAGGCGCCGCATTGTGGTCAAGCCAGTGCCGCGGCGCCATATGTTCCGATTTGCATAGGCTGGCCAGGGCCCTCTCTTGGGCGGGCCGTGCTGGGGTCAGGCGCCTTCGGGCGCGCCTGGAAGGGTCGCCTCGGACTGACAGGCCCTCCGCGCCTGGGCCGGCACGCATCAGCGCAGGTCAGCTGTCGTCCTGGGCCTGGTCGTCAGGTGGGTTGGTGGCGTCTGGTCGGCACCGCCGCGGCCACAGCCGGTCCAGCCGCAGCACCTGCATCTTGATGCGGTAGTCGATGTCGGCGGCCTGGCTTTCCATCATCGCTTCGACCTGCGTGCGCACCGTGAGGGCGGGCAGCTCCAGCTGCGCGGTGGCCTCGGCACCGTCGAATTCGATTTGCGCGCCTGCGCGGCGCACGATGGCCAGCATGGCCACGTTTTCGCGCGCGATGTGTATGGCCATGGCCTGCGCGCCGCGGTTGCGCGCTTGCGTGACGGCACGCTCGAACAGCCGGCCGCCGATGCCGCGCCCGCGCAGATGGGCCTGCACCGAGACGCCGAACTCTGCCAGCTGGGCGCTTTCATCGAAGGCCAGGTGCGCCATGGCCACCAGGTGCAACTGGCTGTCGAAGATGCCGAAGAGCTCGTCGCGCACGAAGTCCAGCTGGGCCGTGTATTGGCCAATCTGGTGGTCGCTGACCACGTGGCCGAAGCGCAGCTGGCGGTCGTCGTCGCTCAGCGCGAGCAAGTGGTCCAGCACCCGTGGGCGGTGCCTTTCGTGCAGTTGACGCACCGGCAGCCATTGCCATGCGCCGAGCGGATTCATCGCGCTCCACGAGCTGGCCCCGGGTGAGGGGCCATGGGGCAGCGCGGCGGTCAGTATTTCCGATTGGGTTTCCATGCAGATCTCCCTGAGCATGGGCGCATCGTAGCGTTCATGCCTAGGGTTTACCCCCAAATTGCGGCGCACGCCGGCAACGGTCGTGCAATGCACACAGCTCAACCGACCATTCAGCATCAAGAGAAACCGCTATATGGTCTATTTCATGAGAGTGAGTGTCTGCTTTCAAACGATATTTCCTGCTCAGCTTCGTGGCGCTATGCTGGCCGCCGCCAGGCCGCCGGCGACGGTGGCGGCGGGTGTGATGCTGTCGTGGTGGCGCGCCGCACGTGCCGATAGGGCGCCGGGAAAGTACAGCGCCGTCAGGCTCTTGCTGTGCACGGGCTGCGCCAGGCGGCTTTCCAGCCGCGTCTGACCTGTGGTCTCGCCGCCGTGGCGCCGCCAGTCGCGCACCCAGTGGATGTGGTCGCAGACCTCCAGCATGCCCAGCGTCTCGCGGTCGCCCACCAGCACGCCGTGCACGGCCAGCCCGAGCTGGCTGCGCGCCTCGTCCAGCCGCTGCAGGGTGCTGTCCACGCAGCCGAATTCACCGTCGCTGACGATCAACAGGTCGGCGCTGCACCAGGCCGCTGCGTGCACGGTTTCGATGGCGCGCTCGATGGGCGACTGGATGTCGGTGCCGCCGTCGAAAGCCTGGCCCATCAGGTCCAGCACGGCCTGCAGGCCACCCGGGCCGGTGAGGTCGCGCTGCACCAGTTCACCCGGCCCACCGAAGGCCACCAGGCGACAGCCACGGCCGCTGGCCTGCGCGCTGCGCACCGCAGCGATGACCACGGCCTTGGCAATCAGCTCAGGCGCACCGCGCATCGAGCCCGAGGTGTCCAGGCACAACACCATCGGGCCGTGCGCCAGCGCCTGGACTTGCGCGGTGGTCGCTGTGGCCTGGCGGGGCGCGGCCGGGGCGGGTTTCCAGTCCACCAGCACGGCTTCGGTGTCATAGGCCAGCAGCCGGCCCTCGGCATGGCGCGCGCGCCACAGGCGCCGGCCCACCGGATGGCGCAGCAACGACGCTTCGGCGGGCAGCATGCGTTCCAGGCTGGCGCCGAAGCGCACGCCGGTCAGTTCACCCGGCGCGCCGGCAATGCGGGTCTCTTGCGCGCGCAGTGGCTGCCGGTCAGACCCTGGTTCAAGCTGTGGCGCCCGGCGTGGCGGCAGTGCCGCGCGGGGCTGGCTGCGGCCCAGCCGTTGCAGCAGTTCAACCAGCTCCGGCAGTTGCTGCAGGCGCTCGGCAGCGCGGCGTGCCTCGGCCCAAGGACGCGAACGCAGTTGCCCGGTGAGCTCGCCCCACGACAGCTGCTCACCCACGGCCAGCTCACGCAACAGCAGCCAGTCGTCTTCGATGCCGGCGGTGTCCAGCCGCCAGGCCTTGGTGAACTCGATGGTGACTAGCTCGATGGCCGCCTCGCGGCTCAGACGCGGCTGCAGGTCGGTCAGACGGTCCAGATGCCAAAGCACCGTGCGCAGCACCTGCTCACCCAAGGCTGGCACACCTTGGGCCAGGGACGGCAGGCCGAGATCGCCCACCACCTTGCGCAAGGGCGCGGTGGCTTCGCTGTCGCCGAAATGCGCATCGGGTGGTGGCAACGATCCACGCTGCAACGCGGCCAGCCAGGCCTGTGCATGCGCCAGCCGCTGCTCGCGGTTGCCCACGGCGCAGACCAGCGTGGGCAGCCACACCGGACGCGGCAGCGCCTGCAATCGATCGTAGGGACGATCCATCCAGGTCATTGCCTGCGCGATGACCGAGTCGCGGTCATGCACGGTGTTCTCTTCCGGGTTGCTGGCTCGGGAGCCCGTTGCCACCGTGCCCGTGGCTGGCGCTTCGGATCGGTCCGTCGGACTCATGCCGCCGCCCACGCCACCTGCGCGGGCGGGCTGTCGACCAGCGCTTCATCGCAGGGCAGGGCGGCGAATCCCAGCCGCGCGGCGGCCAGGCGTTGCGCGAACTGCTGCAGCAGCGCCTGCGTCTGGGCGTGGCCTTGCAGCAGCGTGGCCTGCAGCGGCGTCGGCATCCACAGCCGAACGGCCAGGCGTTGCTGCAGCAGCACCTGCGCCGCGTTCACGGCCTGCAGGGCATCGGCCACCTGCTGCTCGATTTCCTGCACCTGGGCCACGCGGGCGTCGATGTGGCAGCGGCCCCAGCGGTGGCGTGTGCTGGCCTGCAGGCGCTCGGACGTGATGCGTGCCATGCCGCGGTCGTCCGCCGGCGCGGCACCAGGGTCGTCGCCGATGCCGATGCCGATGGCGCGCGCCAGCGCCAGCTTGCCGGCGCTGTCGTCGAGGCCGCCGCCGCCGCCGTCGTCGAGTTGCTGCTCGATGCCCAGTTGCTGCTCGAAGGCCTGCACTGCGCGCTGCAGCCACGGCGCGGCCACGGCGGCTGCTTGCGCCACGTCGCTGATGAACCACGCTTGCAGCGGCGCCACGTCGTCGGGCCTGGCGCTGGCGACATAGGGCGCCAGCCACAGGTCGAGCTCGTCGACCTCGCTGCGGCCCTCGCTGGCTGCGGCCGTGCGCGCCAGGCCGACGAATTGGCGCCAGCGGCGGTCTGACAACGGCGTCTGGCGCTCGACCAGCCACTGCCGCAAGGAACCGCAAGCGGCGATGAAGGCATCGCCCAAGGGCAGCTTCGTCGCCGCAGCGGCCACGGCCTGTCGCTCGGCAGCGCTGAGGCTGCGGGGTTGCGGCAGGGTGGCCTGTTCATCCAGGCCCAGCAAGGCCACAAACGCCGCGTCGCCGACGGGCGCCACGGGCACGCGCACCAGGAAGCGGTCATAGAAGGCATGCAGCGCCTCGTCGCTGGGCACCTCGTTGCTGGCGCCGATGACGGCCACCAGCGGCGTGTGCAGGCGCGCCGTGCCGTTGTCGAATTCGCGCTCGTTCAGCAGCGTCAACAACGCGTTCAGGATGGCCGAGTTGGCCTTGAACACCTCGTCCAGAAAGGCGATGCCGGCGGTGGGCAGAAAGCCGTCCACCAGGCGTTCATAGCGGTCGTGCTCCAGCGCCTTCAGCGACAGCGGGCCGAACAGTTCCTCGGGGGTGGAAAAGCGCGTCAGCAGGCGTTCGAACCAGCGCGCCCCTTCGAACGCGTCGTGCAGCCGACGTGCCAGCGCGCTCTTCGCGGTGCCAGGCGGGCCGATGAGCAGCAGGTGTTCGCCGGCCAGCGCCGTCAGCAGCGCCAGATGCACCGCGGTCTCGCGTTCCAGCAGCCCGTGCGACAGCGTTTGCAGCAGCACGCGCAGCCGCGCCGGTGCGGGCAGGCAGGTGGCGTTGCGCTCGGGCCGGTCGGCGCCGCTGCTGGTCATGGGCCTGTCTCCTTGGCCGTGTTGCTGTGCACCGACTCGAAGGGTGGGCGCGGATCGGCGCCGAGTTGTAGCACGCGCTGCTGGCGTCGCATCCGGTAGCGGAACCGGCGCCCCCAGGGCGCCGTTGCAGCCGTTGCGCGCCGGGACTGTCAGGAGCTGGAGCGCACTTCCTCGATGGTGGTGACGCCAGCCAGCACCTTCTCGATGCCGTCCTGGCGCAGCGTGCGCATGCCTTCCGACAAGGCCTGCTTCTGCAGTTCGTCGGCGCGCCGCCCGGTCTGGATCAGGTGGCGCAGGCTGTGTGACACCGTCATCAATTCGTGAATACCGGCGCGGCCGCGATAGCCGTTGTTGTTGCACTGTTCGCAGCCCACCGGACGGTACAGCGTGATGCGGCCGTTGCCGCCGCCTTTGGCGCTGTCGTCCTGGCTGCCAAAGCGGCGCCGCCAGTCGGCCAGCACGTCGTTGGGCTCGGGCGCCTTTTCCAAGCCGCGCAAGACGTGCATGTAGTCCTGCAGCAGTTCTTCTTCTTCTTCGGCGCTGGCGGTGTGCGCCACGCGGCAGTGCAGGCACAGCTTGCGCACCAGGCGCTGTGCCAGCACGCCGAGCAACGCGTCGGCAAAGTTGAATGGGTCCATGCCCATGTCGAGCAGCCGCGTCACGGTTTCGGGCGCGCTGTTGGTGTGCAGCGTGCTCAGCACCAGGTGGCCGGTGAGCGAAGCTTCCACCGAGACCTGCGCGGTTTCTTCGTCGCGGATTTCACCGACCATGATGACGTCGGGGTCGGCACGCAGGAAGGCGCGCAGCGCCTTCGCAAAAGTCCACTCGATGCGCGGGTTGACCTGCACCTGGCGCAGGCCCGCCTGCGTGATTTCCACCGGGTCTTCGGCGGTCCAGATCTTGCGCTCGGGCGTGTTGATGAAGCCCATCGCCGAATGCAGCGTGGTGGTCTTGCCAGATCCCGTGGGGCCCACGCACAGCAGCATGCCGTAGGGCCGCTGGATGGCGGTCTTGAAACGTTCCAGGTTCAACGGGCTCAGGCCCAGGTTGTCCAGCGGTATCGGCTTGCTGGACTGCAGCAGGCGCAGCACCGCGTCCTCCTGGCCGCCATTGGTGGGGATGGTGGCCACGCGCAGTTCGAGCCGCATGTTCTGCACGAACTTGGAGAAGTTGATCTTGCCGTCCTGCGGCTTGCGCTTTTCGCTGATGTCCAGGTCGCACATGATCTTGATGCGCGCGATCAACGCGTTGCGGTAGGTGTGCGGCAGTTCCAGGTACGGCCGCAAGTGGCCGTCGCGCCGGAAGCGGATGCGCACCTTTTCCTTGCCGGCGGGGCATTCGACGTGGATGTCGGACACACCCTGCGCATGCGCCTCCAGGATCATCGAGTTGATCAGCCGCACCAGCGAGTTGTCGCTTTGCTGGATGGCCGGGTCGTCGCGATCTTCCTGCGTGGCGTCGACCTTTTCCATCGACGCCAGCAGCTTGCTGGCGTCGCCGGCCTCGCCTTCGGGTGACCATGAAACCTCGCCGGCAGACAACGCGTCGGCGGCAATGGAGCCCATTTTTTCGTAGGCCTTGTGCACCATGCCCTGCAGCACGCCCGAGCGCGCCAGCACCGGCACCACCTTGCACTGGGCGGCGAATTCCAGTTCGTCGAGCTTGGCGCGGTCCGACGGGTCTTCCACCGCCACCACCAGGCGGCCAGCACGGCGCATCAGCGGCAACGCCGGTATGCGTGCCGCCGCGGCGTAGGGCAGGCGCGACAACGCGTCGCTGTCGGCCGGGAAGTTCTGCACGTCCACCAGCGGGTAGCCCATCTTGCGGGCCAGCGCGGTCTGCAGGTCGACACGCGACACCACGCCGTTTCGCACCAGCAGTTCGCCCAGCGGCATGCTGCGATCGGTGCGCTGATGTTTCAGCGCGTCTTCCAGTTGCTGGTCGGTGACGTAGCCCAACGCACACAGGGCCTCGCCAATGCGCACCATCGGCATGCGTGACTGCTGCTCGATGGCTTCGGCCAGTTCGTCGGCGGTGATGATCTGGCGCACCACCAGCATGTCGCCCAGCTTGCGTGTGCGCAAGAGCTCCTGTTCGGCCAGGGCCTCGGCAATCTTGTCGGGCGAGGTCGAATGCTGCTCCACCAGGGCTTCGCCGATCTTCTGGCCCATGGTTGCGGCTGAATAAGACGAGCGCGGCACGAACCAGCGCTGCAGCGTGCCGTGTTCATCCAGCGGTTGGTACAGGAAGATGCCGTGTGGCAACTCGTGGTGGCCGACGGTGAGACCCTGCCAGGTCGGCGCCTTCAGGAATTCGATGCGAAAGGGGATGGTCGGCCGCTGGCGGGCCAGATCGTGTTCGCCCTTGGCGGCCGGCACGGCGCGCAGCGGCTCCAGCAGCCGCATGCGGCGGAACTGTTCCAAGCGCAGCGCCAGGGACTTGTGGGGCTTCTGCATCACCAGTTGCAGCACGCCACGTTCGGGCGCAAACAACATCAGATCGCCACTGAGCAGCTTGCCGTTGTGGCCTTCGATCTCGCACATCACCGGCGCGGTATTGGGCCCGGCAGCGGGGTAGGCCGGCAGATCTGGTGTCGGCCAGGAAACCAGCTCACCCGGGGTGCTTTGCAACGGTTGCAGTGGCTGCGAGAGATCGGACATGGAAGGCTTGTTGACCGGCCGGAGGCCATCGCGCGACATCACGCGGGGCCCGGTTCGGGTGCCAGTCCATGCTAGGGCGGCAGCGGTGCCACCGAGGGTTGGAAGTGCGGTGGAATCAGCGGCCAGTTCAGACAGCAGGCCGCAGCGCACGTTCCTAGTTGCGCATCTGTTGCGGCAAGAAAGTCACGATCTGCGGAAAGACGTAGATCAGCCCCACCGCTGCGATCATCAGAAAGAAGAATGGCAGCGTCACCTTGGCGATCCAGCCAATCTCGCGCCCAGTCATGCCTTGCAGCACGAAAAGATTGAAGCCCACAGGCGGCGTGATCTGCGCCATCTCCACCACCAGCACGATGAAGATGCCGAACCAAAGCGGGTCGATGCCGGCTTTCTGGATGGTGGGCAGGATCACGCCCATGGTCAGCACCACCATGCTGATGCCGTCCAGAAAACAGCCCAGCACGACGTAGAACAGCATCAGCACCACCAGCAGCTGGAACTGCGTCAGGCCCAGTGTGGCAATCCACTCGGCCAGGTGGCG
>JANOZF010000314.1:0-1807 GCA_031429255.1 Rubrivivax sp. | reverse complement strand
GCCGGGTTGGGCGCACGTTTGAGCAGCGCGATGGTGCTGGGCTGGGCCAGCAACGGCTGAATGACGTGGTTCTCGATCGGCGCCCCCTTCTTCTTCAGCTGTTCGGGGATCCAGCTGTAGACGGTGAGGCCCAGCGGCACGTCGCCCGAGGCCACCAGGTTGGCCAGCACGCTGTGGCCCTTGCGCGTGGAAATGCCGTTCACGGCGACGATCTGGTTGAAGGTGCGCAGCCCCGCTTCTTCGCCCAGTTCGGCCAGCAGCGCGCCGAACCAGGCATGGTTGTTGGCCTCGATGGCGAGCTTGCCCTTCCAGCGCGGGTCGACCAGGTCGGCGTAGCTGCGCGGCAGGTCTTCCTTCTTCACCACGCTGGTGTTGTAGGCCGCGGTCCAGATGTCCAGCGTGATGCCGACCCAGCCGCGGTGCGCAGGCACCGCCGCGGGCAGCAGGTCCTTGAAGTGGGGCGACACCACTTCCTGCAGCAGCTTCTCGCGGAAAGCGGCTTCGTTCTCGGGCGCGTTGTTCTGCACGACGTCGACGTCGAAGCGGTTGCCCCTGGCCTCGGCGCTGACCCGTTGCAGCACGGCTTCGGAACCAGAACGCCAGGCTTTCACCTTGATGCCGTACTGCCGGGTGAAAGCCGCGATGACCACGGGCAGCGCCGGGTAGACGTGGTAGACGCTGAGCTCGCCTTCCTTCTTCGCCATTTCCACCAACCGGTCATGGCGGTCGGCACCCGCGTAGAGCGCCAGGTCGCGCGCGGCCTTGCCGGTGTCCTGCGCCTGCGCAGCGCCCAGCGCGCCGCCCAGCGTGGTGGCGGTGAAGGCGAGCGCGGCGCGCCGGGTGATTGAACGCATGGGTGCCTCCTTCACAGCCCGGCCTTGCGGCGCAGGTAGTCGAAATTGATGGTGTACTGCTCTGGCCGGGTGATGTTGTGGTGCAGCCGGGCAATGCTGTCGGCGTCGAACATCGGCCCCACGCCGCCGGCGGCCATGGCCAGCAGCTGGATGCGGCAGGCCTCCTCCAGCAGCAGCGACAGCACGGTGCTTTCTTCCAGCGAGGCGCCGACCACCACCACGCCATGGTTGCGCAGGAAGGCGGCCTTGTGCAGGCCCAGCGCCTGGGCGACACCGGCGCCCATGGCCGGTGTGCGGATGAGGTCTATGGTGTCGGTGAAGTAGGGCACGCCGTCGCTGAAGGCCACCCCCGGCTGGCTGATGGGCAGCAGTGGCTTGCCCGTGGCCGACAGCGCCACCGCGTGCGTGGGGTGGACGTGGATCACGCTCATCACCTCGGGCCTGCGCTTGTAGACCTCGCTGTGGATGAAGACCTCGCTGTGGCGCCGGCCTCCGCCGCCGACCTTTTCGCCGTCCAGGTTGCACACGACGATGTTCTCGGGCGTGATCTCGTCCAGGCCCTGGCTGTGCGGCTTCATGTAGAAGTGCAGCGGGTCGCCTGGCACGCGCACCGACACGTGGCCCCGGGTCAGGTCGCCCTGGTCGGCGCGGTCGAGGATGGCGCCGGCGGCGATCAGCTTGCGCCGCAATTCGATGTCGACCGTGCTCATGTGGCTTGCTCGGTTAGGTGCGGCGCGGCCGCGCCCTCGTAGATCTGCACCAGTTCGGCGGCGATGGGCGAGTACTTGGCGTGGGTGCGCAGCATGAAGGCTGCGAAGCCGTCGCTGTTGTGGTGCTTGCTGGTCTCCGTCGGCAGCTCGATGCGGACATTGCGCGCCGGGTCGCGCAGCAGGCCCATCGGGTCCTGGCCTTCCTGCACCTTCTTCATCTCGCGCTTGAGCACGCGGCGGTAC
>JANOZF010000313.1:0-4441 GCA_031429255.1 Rubrivivax sp. | reverse complement strand
CGTGGTCGCGGTAGGGCTGGAAGTGGCGGGCACCGATGATCGATGCGTGCTCTGGTCTGCTGGCAGGCGAGGCGGGGCGGATCTGGACTGCGACGGCTGGGCACTGTCAAGGCGATGGGGTCACAGGCTATGGGGTCACACAGGCTATGGGGTCACACAGGCTATGGGGTCAGGTCTCTCATTTCCCGCCCCTGGGACAAGAAGGCTACGGAAGCAAGGCTTTGGGGTCAGGTCTCCCATTTCCCACCACAGAAAGCGAGCATTCGATGGCCAGAGGGCTGGGGCGCTATTGACACCGTGGGTCATGAGGTTTTGGGGTCATGAGGTTTTGGGGTCAGGTCTCCCATTTCCCGCCCCGGCAATGGAGCATTCGAGAGCCAAGCGTCTCACGTTGCGGCCAGGCTCTTGCGTGGACCATCGGCAGCTTCACCTTTCGCGATCATGCGGCTGACGTGGGAAACCGATAAGCCAGCTTCACGCGCCAAGGCCGTCATCGTCATGCCACCGTCTCGGTAGGCCTGCAGCAGCGCTTCGTCACGCAGGTTGCCGCTGCGGGTCAGGAAGTCAGCCCACTTGCGACTGATTTGTCGCTGCAGCTTGGGGATGGCCTTCGCCCTGATGCGCTGCGGATCAACGTGGGCGTGCATGCGTTCGACAAACGCCGCATCACCCAGGAAGATTTGATTCTGCAGACCGTCTGGCCAGAACGTCGCATCGTCCAACCGGGCCTGCCCCACCCAGCTTGCATACAGTTGCATCGCGCGCTGTCGGTGGCGCGCGGTGTCGATGGGCCGCCCCAATAGAACCGCCAGCAATTCGCCAGTCTCGAGCCACGGCGGCGACCGGTCCAGGCCGGCGTGCGCTCGGTAGCTCGACCACCGCCAATCGCCTGCCGCCGGCACCAGTCCTGCCGCGACAGGGTTGCGCTCGACGTAGCGACAGAGCGACAGGAGATAGGCGTCGCGGTCCACCAGCAGGGCCTTGAATCGTCCCTGAAACAGATGCCCCACGACATCATGCCGCCGGTTGTAGGCCTGCGTGTAGTTGCCGTTGATGTGGCGCATCAATCGGGACAGGTTGGCCTGGCGTGTCTGCAGTACCAGGTGGAAGTGATTGCCCATGAGGCAATAGGCCAGCACCAGAGCGTCAAAACGCTCCATCGCATGGGCCATGAGAGACAGCTGCAATTCCCGGTCGGCGTCGTCCTTGTAGATCGCCTCGCGACGATCGCCGCGCGTGGTCACGTGGTAGATCGCACCCGGGAATTCGATGCGCAGTGGGCGGGCCATGGCTTTTGCGTGGGTTTCAACGGGCAGTGGGGGAGAACTCTGGCGACGCGCGTGGTCGGACGATTCTGGCGGCAAAGCATACGAGAAAAGAGAGACCTGACCCCAAATTTCTCCAAATTTCTGTGACCCCAAATTTCTGAGAAAAGAGAGACCTGACCCCAAATTTCCTGACCCCAAATTTCTTCAAATTTCTAACCCCACATTTTTGATGGACCACGCGGGGTTCACGCGCGAGCTGGAAGGAGCCTTGCGCGCAGCTTGGCAACTCGCCCGCCATTGACGCCGCTTAGGGCACGTCGGCAGGTACAGCCCGTCAGCCGCCCGCAGCGCACAGCAAACGCGCGCCGCAGCCGCTTCAGGCAACCCGGATGGTCAGAACGTGCCCGGGAAACCGCCGCCGTCCAGCAGCAGGTTCTGACCGGTGATGTAGCCGGCATGCTGGCTGCAAAGGAAAGCGCAGGTGGCGCCAAACTCCTCGGCATTGCCGAAGCGGCCCGTGGGGTTCAACTTGCGCCGCGCGTCCATCACCTCGTCGATGCTCTTGCCGGTCTTTGCGGCCGCACCGGCCATCGTGCCGCGCAGGCGGTCGGTATCGAAGGGCCCGGGCAAGAGCGCATTGATGGTCACGTTGCGGCCAGCGAGTTGAGGCTGGCGCGCCAGGCCGGCCACAAATCCGGTCAGGCCCGAACGGGCGCCGTTGCTCAGGCCCAGGATGTCGATCGGCGCTTTCACCGCGGCCGACGTGATGTTCACGATGCGCCCGAACCCGCGCTGGGCCATGCCGTCCACCACCGCCTTGATCAGCTCGATGGGCGTCAGCATGTTGGCGTCCAGCGCGGCCAGCCAGTGGCTGCGGTCCCAGTTGCGAAAGTCGCCGGGCGGCGGGCCGCCGGCATTGTTGATCAGGATGTCCACCTGCGGGCAGGCAGCCAGCGCGGCGGCGCGGCCTTCGGCGGTGGTGATGTCGCCCACCACGGTCACCACCTGCACCGCCGGGTTGCTGGCCCGCAGTTCGGCGGCAGTGGCTTGCAAGGCCTCGGCGCCACGTGCGGTGATGACGACGTTCACACCTTCAGTCACCAGCGCCTGGGCGCAACCCTTGCCCAAGCCCTTGCTGGCGGCACACACCAGTGCCCACTTGCCGTTGATTCCCAAGTCCATTTGTCGACTCCTTCGTGAATGAGATTTTGATTCGAGATGGCAGCTGGCCGCGACGGGATCACCACCGCGGGTGCGGCTTCATCGCCAGCGCGCCAGCAAACCCACGCCCAGCAACACCAGCGCCGTGCCGGCCAGAACCCAGGCGTTGAGTCGCTCGCCCAGGAACAGCATGCCCAGCAACAGCGTGGACAGCGGCCCCACCATGCTGGCCTGCGCGGTCAGCGTGGCTCCAACGCGTTCCAGCGCCATCATCACCATCAACACGGGTGCAAAAGTGCAGACCGTGGCGTTCAACAGCGACAGCGAAATCACCTCTGGCGCCACCACGGCGGCCGACAGCGGGCGCAGCAAGACGAACTGCGCAATGCACAGGCCACACGCCACCGCGGTGGCCCAGCCGGTGAGACGCAGCGCACCCAGCCTTTGCACTTCGGCGGCGCTCAGCAGCAGATAGATGGCGTAGCTCAGCGCGCTGCCCAGCACCAGTGCCGCCCCCAGCACCACGTGCGCACCTTCGGCCCGGACCTCCTGGCCAAAGACCAGCAGCACACCGACGTAGCTGACGCCCAGCGCCACCAGTTGCATCCGCTTGACACGCTGCTTGAAGAAAAGCACGCCAAGCAGCAACACCAGCGTGGGGTTCAGGTAGAGGATCAACCGCTCCAGGCCGGCACTGATGTACTGCAAGCCCATGAAGTCCAGAAAGCTGGCCAGGTAATAGCCGCTGAAACCCAGCAGCAGCACCACGCGCAGGTCGCGCGCCGTCAGCGGTGCCTTGCCGCGACCAGCCCACCACGCCAGGGCCAGGAAAAAGGGCAAGGCGAACAACATGCGATACATCAGCAGCGTCACGGCATCCACGCCGTGGCGGTAGGCCAGCTTGATGATGACGGCCTTGCCCGAAAACGCCACCGCGCCGGCCAGCGCCAGGGCCAGCCCCCCACCCAGCCTGGGCGGCGTTGTCGCGGTAGCGACCGTCAAAATCCGGCAGCCTGCCCATCGCGCCGCGGGTCGCTGGCGGCGGCATAACCGGTGACGCCCACATCTCCGAGGCCCTCGTCCAGGCGCCAGATGAACTGGCCGGCGCCGTAGTCCTGGTAGCTGTCGGCAAACGGCTGCACGGCGTGCCCCAGGTCACGCAAGCCTTGCGCGGTGGCGGGGTCGAAGCCGGTTTCGTTGTTGACGATGCCGTTGGCATAGCGCCAACGCGGCGCGTCGCAGGCCGCCTGCGGGTGCTGGCGGTAGTCGAGCATGCGCACCAGCGTCTGCATGTGGCCTTGCGGCTGCATGTCACCGCCCATCACGCCGTAGCTCATCACCGGCCGCCCGGCCTTCGTCAGGAAGGCCGGGATGATGGTGTGGAAAGGCCGCTTGCCCGGGCCCACCAGGTTGTCGCTGCCTTCGCGCAGATGGAAGCCGTGGCCCCGGTTCTGCAGGCTGACGCCGTAACCCGGCACCACCACGCCCGAGCCAAAGCCCATGTAGTTGCTCTGGATGAAGCTCACCATCATGCCGCTGGCGTCGGCGGCGCTGAGGTAGATGGTGCCGCCCTTGGCTTGGTGGCCGGGCCCGAAGTCCTGCGCGCGATTCGGGTCGATCAAGCGCGCGCGCTCGGCCAGATAGGCGTCGTCCAGCATCTGCGCCGTCGTCATGCGCATGGTGCGCGGCTCGGCCACATAGGCATACACGTCGGCAAAGGCCAGCTTCATGGCTTCGATCTGCAGGTGCTGGCTGGCCACACCGTCCACCGGCATCGATCCGATGTCGAACTTTTCCAGAATGCCCAGCGCTATCAGCGCTGCGATGCCCTGCCCGTTGGGTGGAATCTCGTGCAGGGTGTAGCCGCGGTAGTTGCGCGATATCGGTGTCACCCACTCGGGCTGGTAGGCGGCCATGTCGGCGGCGGTCATGGCACCACCGTGGGCCTTGGCGTGGGCCTCGATGGCGGCGGCCACTTCGCCACGGTAGAAGGCTTCGCCCTTGGTTTGCGC
>JANOZF010000312.1:0-4913 GCA_031429255.1 Rubrivivax sp. | reverse complement strand
CGCCACCCGCACCGCCTGGTCGGCGCTGGCGCTGGCTGGGGCGCCCAGGCCGGCACACCCGGCCGTCAGCCAGGCTGCGCCCAGCGTCAGCAGCAACGCCGCCGCCGCGCGCACCCGGGTCATTTGCTGAGCAGCCGCATCGCACCTTCCAGCCCGGCCAGCGAGAGTGGAAACATGCGCTGGTTCATCAACTGCTGGACGACGGCGATGCTCTGCCGGTACTGCCACACGCCCTGCGGCTCGGGGTTGATCCACGCGAACTTCGGGAACGCGTTCGTCAGCCGTTGCAGCCATTCGGCACCGGGCTCTTCGTTGTTGTATTCCACGCTGCCGCCGGGCTGCAGGATCTCGTAGGGGCTCATCGTCGCGTCGCCCACGAAGATCAGCTTGTAGTCCTTGTTGTACTTGCGGATGAGGTCCCAGGTGGCGAACTTTTCGCTGTAGCGGCGGCGGTTGTTCTTCCACATGAAGTCGTAGACGCAGTTGTGGAAGTAATAGAACTCCAGGTGCTTGAATTCGGTCTTCGCCGCCGAAAAGAGTTCCTCCACGCGGTGGATGTGTTCGTCCATCGTGCCGCCCACGTCCATCAGCAGCAGCACCTTCACCTTGTTGTGGCGCTCGGGCACCATCTTGATGTCCAGCATGCCGGCGTTGGCGGCCGTGCAGTGGATGGTGTCGTCCAGGTCCAGTTCGTCGGCCGCGCCCTCGCGTGCAAAGCGGCGCAGCCGGCGCAAGGCCACCTTGATGTTGCGCGTGCCCAGTTCCTTGGTGTCGTCGTAGTCCTTGTAGGCGCGCTGGTCCCACACCTTCACCGCGCTCTTGTTGCGGCTGCCGGCCTGGCCGATGCGGATGCCCTGCGGGTTGTAACCGTAGGCGGAGAAGGGGCTGGTGCCGCCGGTGCCGATCATCTTGTTGCCGCCTTCGTGGCGCTCTTTCTGTTCTTCAAAGCGCTTCTTCAGCGTCTCCATCAGCTCGTCCCAGCCCATCTTCTCGATGGCGGCCTTTTCTTCCGGGCTGAGTTCGAGTTCCAGCGTCTTGCGCAGCCATTCCAGCGGCACGTCCTGCGTGAAGTCGGTGAGCAGTTCCACGCCCTTGAAGTAGGCCGCAAAGGCGCGGTCGAACTTGTCGAAGTGGGCTTCGTCCTTCACCAGCGAGGTGCGCGCCAGGTAGTAGAACTTTTCCACCGTGGGGCCGTCTTCGTCGTCGATGACCCCGGCCTGCAGGGCTTCGAGCAGGGTCAGGTATTCCTTCACCGAGACCTTCAGCTTGGCCGCGCGCAGGGTGTAGAAAAAGTTGATGAGCATGGGCGTTGGTCCCTGGTGGCGCTGGCCTGGGTGCTGGGGCTGCAGCGTCGGCTTCGCGGATGGCGCCTGCTCGACGGCCGCCGACCCGTTCAAGGCAGCTGCAACCCGTGCTGAACGAGCGGTTCCGAGTCTAAACGTTCGGTCCGACCCTGACGCTGACCCCGCGCAATGCGTCACGCGCCATGCGGAGGTGGACTGCCACAGTTGTAACAGCCTTCAACAGCCGGCCCCAAGCGGCCGATTTCGTAACGAAGGTGCTGCGCGTGTCAAAGCCAGTGCCGGCGTCCGAGCCCGGGTGCGCCACCACACCGCCACCCATGACCCAACCCGAATTGCTGATGGCCATGCTGCTGCTGCAGCAGGCGCTCTTTGCCAGCCTGTGGCTGGCCAGCGCCTATCTGCGTCTGGCCCGCCAACCAGCTTTGCACTGGGCGGGGGCCGCCGCGCTGGTGTCCGGTGGCGTCGGCATGATCGTGATGCGCGAACACCTGGGGCCAACGTGGTCGCTCGCGCTGCCCAATCTGATGATCCTGGGCGGCATTGCCAGCCTGCGGCGCGGCGTGCAGTTGTTTGTGCGTGGTCCGTCAACCGACCTGGAGCAAGGCATCGTGCTGGCGTTGGGGCTGGCGCTGATGCTGGGCATCCAGCTCGGCGGGGGCGGGCCGCGCCAGGCGGCGGTGGCGGGCTCGGCACTGGTGGCCTGGACGCTGTTGCGCACGTCCTGGGAGCTGCGCGCGGGGCTGCGTGACGAGATGGGCCGCCGAGCCTCCGATTGGTGTGCCGTGCCCACGCTGGTGATCGGCCTGCTGTTTACGGCGCGCAGCCTGCACGTGCTGTTCTTCGTGAGCGACCAGCTGGGCTCGATTGCGGCGCAGAGCGCTCAGAACGTCATCACGTCCTTTGCAATGATGGTCTTCGGGCTGGTCATCAACATCATGCTGTTGGTGATGACGATCCTGCGGCTGGTGCAGCGGCTGCGCTACCAGTCTGAACACGACGTGATGACCGAACTGCTGAACCGCCGCGCGATGGAGCGCCTGATGGCCGCCGAGATGAAGCGCCAGGCGCGCGTGGGCGGCACGCATGCGCTGCTGTCGCTGGACATCGACCACTTCAAGCGCGTGAACGACGGGCATGGTCATGGCGCCGGTGACGAAGTGTTGCGCCGGGTGGCCCGCCTGTTGCGCGCCTCTTGCCGCGACACCGACCATGTGGCGCGCATGGGCGGCGAGGAGTTTGCCGTGCTGCTGCCCGATACCAGCGAAGAAGGTGCTGGTGTGCTGGCGGAACACCTGTTGCAGCAGGTGCGGGCATTGGACCTGGACACTGTGGTGCCGGGGCTTCGCGTGACCGTGAGCATGGGCCTGGCGGTGGTTGCCAGCGGCAGCGATGCGCACGACGATGTGATGCTGCGGCTGGATCAGGCGCTGTATGCGGCCAAGCGCGCGGGTCGCGACTGCCTGCAGCTGGCGACCACGGCCGCGGCTGCTTCAGCCGACGCTGCCGCCGGTGCTGTCGACTTCGCTGCCGACCACGCTGTCGGGAGCGGGCTCAACCGGGTTTCGACTTGAGCGCCGCTGGTGCCTTGGTGGCCTTGCCCGCTTCAGCAGCTTTGTCAGCCTTGTCTGCCTTGCCGGCCTTGCCTCGGCCCGCGTGGTCGTGTGCTTTCAGCCAGCCGAAGAACTCGCCGTACCACTGCTGGCTGTTGCGCGGCTTCAGGATCCAGTGGTTTTCGTCGGGGAACCACAGCAGCCTGGCGTCGACGCCGCGCGCCTTCAGCGTGTTGTAGTAGGCCAGGCCCTGCGCGTCGGGCACACGGTAGTCCAGCGCCCCGTGGATCACCAGCGTGGGGGTGCTGAAGTTCTTTGCAAAGGCGTGCGGGCTTTGTTTGTGCACCTGGGCCATGTGGTCCCAGTACCAGCCGCCCAGTTCCTGCGCATGCCACGACCAGGCGTCGTCGGCAAACATGCCCACCCAGTCGAAGCAGCCGGCATGGCACACATAGGCCTGGTAGCGCCCGGCTGGCACATGGCCATTCATCCAGGCCACCATGTAGCCGCCGTAGCTGCCGCCGGTGGCAAACACGCGGGCGGCGTCCGACCACGGTTGCGCCAGCAGCCAATCGGTGCCGGCTTCGACGTCCAGCAACTCGAGCTGGCCCCAGCGGTGCGTGATGCTGTCAAGGAACGCGTTGCCGAAGCCCGACGAGCCGTGGAAGTTGACGCTGGCCACCACGTAACCCTGGGCGGCAAAGAGCTGCGTGTTCCAGCGGTAGTGCCAGTTGTCGCCGGGTCCGGTGTGCGGGCCGCCGTGGATGTTGTGCAGCACCGGGTACTTCTTCCTGGGGTCGAAGTCCGGCGGGTAGACCAGCCACATCTGCACCGGGTCGCCGCCCTTGTCCCGTTTGGCGGTCTTGGCATTGGCGCCCGTCAACCAGACCTCTTCCACACGGCCCAACGCCAGCGCCGACAGGTGGTCGTCATTGAAGTGCTCGATGCGCTTGGGCGCCGTGGCCGGCAGGTGCGCCTGCAACTGCGCCGGGTGGCTGGCGCTGTCGGCCAGCGTCACCAGCGTGCCCGCGGCCTTGTCGAAGCTGCTCACCCAGCCGCCCGCCACCGCCACTTCGGCCCTGCGGTCGGCGATGTCGAAGCGCCACAGGTGGGTGCGGCCCTTCTGTTCGGCGCAGAACAGCAGTGCCAGGCCGTCGTCTTCCCACTGCAGCGGCGCGTGCACCGCGTGGTCCCACTCGGCGCTGACGGTGTCCCAGTTGCCGCTGGCGCGGTCCAGCAGCGCCAGCACCGCGGGCATGGTGTGCTTGATCGCCTGGTGGCTGGCGGTGAACGCGATGCGCTGGCCGTCGGGGCTGTAGCGCGGTGCTCCGAAGTCCCAGCCCGCGTCCTGCGCGACAACGCGGATCTTGCCTGGCTTGCCGCCCTTGAGCTCCATCTCGGCCAGGGCATAACGGCCGTCCACGCGCTTCTCGGCGTCGGGGTCGAAGGCGAACACCAGCCGCTTGCCGTCGGGCGAGATGTCGAACTGGTCGACGCCGGGATCGGACCGCGTCAGCTCGTACGGCGTGCCTTCGAACAGGTCGCGTACGGTGCCGGGGCTGCCGTCCTTGTTCAGGTCCAGACACAGCAGATGCGGCACACGGCCCATTGGCAGGTTGTGGTCCCAGTAGCGGTAGCTGGCCTGGCTGGTGGCGTAGCCGGTTTCCTTGCGCTCGGTGAAGGCCTTGTGCGCCTTGGCCTGGGCCTTGTGGCCTTTCAGTTCTGGCCGCACCCAGGATATGAAGACCAGGCGTTTGCCATCCGGGCTCCAGCGAAATGCCTCGACGCCGGTGACCACCTCGGCAGCGCGGCGGGCTTCACCACCGTCGGGCGCAATGACGTACAACTGCGGCGTCTGGTCCTTGCTGCCTTGCTGTTCGCGCTTGGCCGTGAAGGCGATCAGGTCACCTCGCGGGCTGTAGCGCGGTGCACCGTCCTTGTCGCCGCAGGTGGTCAGTGCCTTGGGCTCGCCGCCGGTGGTGGACATCAGCCACAGCGACGACGACGACTTGTTGTCCTTCATCGAAAAAGAAGTGACGGCAGCGACGGCGGTGGCGCC
>JANOZF010000311.1:0-13303 GCA_031429255.1 Rubrivivax sp. | reverse complement strand
TTGTCGCCGGTGGCCCGGTCAACCTTCACCCGGGTGTAGTAAACGCCTTCGGCCAGCCCGCCGATCGCAGTGCCGTCGCCGGCCGAGTACGTGACCTTGGCGCCGGTCTTCAGCGTGCTGCTGCCGGGCAGCGTGATCGTGCGGTCGGTGGCGTTGACCGAACCGGCCGGATCGAAGGTGACGGCGGACTGGGTCGTGCTGCCGTCGGCGCTTGCGAAGGAATCGGTGTTGTTCTCGGAACGGACGGTGACGCTGCCGTTCGTCACGCCGCCGCCGTTGCCGCCGACGACGATACGGCCGTCGGGGATTTCGGCCAGCGCGCTGGAGAGCGTGACTGCCACGCCCACGGCGCCGGCGACCTGGACCTTCGAGCTCGCCCCCGTGCCCTGCCCCGACGCCGACGTCGCGCCGGGCCGGTTGCTGGTGTTGGCGCCCGATCCGGCGCTGCCGGCGCGGCTGTTGGCGAACGTCGACTGGCCGTTGACCTGTTCGTTGACGCCGCCGGTGCTCGACGACGGCGGCGAACTCGGGTTGCCGCCGGCCACGCTGGCCTGCGCAGCCGCCTCGTTGGCCGCGGTGCTGTGCGCGGTGAACGCCACGGCGCCGCCGGCAGTGAGGTTGCGCTGGGTGGTGGCCCGCACGTCGTCGGTGGCGACGGTGAGCGCCAGCGAGACGCCCACGCCGGTGTCGCCCGACTTGGTGTCGCCCGAGGCGCTGGTGATGGCGCCACCGTCGTGCGCCGCCGAGACGGTGACCGTGCCGCTGGTCGTCAGCGTTGCGCCGGTCGTCGACTTGACCAGCGCCTGGGTGTCGTTGTCGGCGATCGAGATCGAGATCACCGGGGTGATCGCGGTCTTGCCGGCGGCGCCGCCCTCGGCGGCGGTGGTCATGTCGTTGCGGCTGGCCGCCGAGATCAGGACGTCGTCCGCGTTGTTCAACACCACGTTCTGGCCGATGAAGGCGTTGGTGTCGGTTTCGCCGATGTTCAGCGCAATCGACGCGCCCATGCCGAACTTGCCGAAGCCCGACTGCGAGGCCTTGGCCGAAACATCGTTGGCGACGAAGTTCTCGGCCGACAATGCGACATCGCTGCCCGCCGACAGCGTGACGCTGGCGTTGTCGGCGATGCTGGCCGTCGAATCCGACAGCCCGATGTTGATCGCCAGCGAGCCGGCGATGCCGGTGTCGACGCCGCTGACGCCCGAGGTTGCGGACGCGCCGAAGCTCGAGGTCTGGTCGTCGGCGTCGCGGGTGGGCACCAGCGCCTGCACCACCAGCCCGTCGGCATCGGCGATCGTCACGTCGCCGAGGCGGGCGATGTTGTGCACCTTGGCCACGTTGACGCCCACGGCGATGCCCACGCCGGTGCCGGTGGGCACGCTGCCCAGGCTGTGGCCGGTGCCGGTGGCACCGGCCGACAGGTTGACGCGGCCGGTGGTCGAGGCGGTGTTCTGGGCGTGCGCCTTGGTGTCGTACAGCGAGATCTTGCCGCTGGTGACGCGGGCAAAGTAGGTGCGGCCGTTGGCCAGACCGCCCACCGCCACGTTGCCGGCGTCGCCCTTGCGGTAGGTGACGCGGTCGCCGGTGTGCACCGACGGGTCCTCGACGGTGATGGTGTGGTTGGTGGTGTCGACCACGCCCGAGGCCAGCGGGTCGAACAGCACCTGCGGCGCCACCGCGCTGGCGTCGGCCTCGGCGCTGCTGTCGGTGTTGTTCTCAGACCAGACGGTGACCACGCCGGGCGTGGTCGTTCCGGCAGTGATGCTGCGGCCGTCGGGTATTTCGGCCTTGGCGGTCGACAGCGACACTGCCACGCTCACGGCGCCGGCCACCTGCACCGGGGCGCCGCCCTGCCCCGACGCCGAGGCGCCGGTGGTCGACGCCGTGCCGCTGCCCGCGCGCGAGGCGTTGGCGCGCGTGTTGGCGGCGTTGCGCTGGCTGCTGACCTGGTTGTCGACTCCGCCTTCGCTGCCAGCCTCGGGGGAGTCCTTGCCGCCGGCCACGCTGGCCTTGGCGCGCGACTTGTTCACCGCCGTGGAATGCGCCTTGAAGGCGACCGCACCACCGGCGTTGACGTTGCGCGAGGTGGTGGCCAGCGCGGTGTCGGTGGCGATGGTCAGCGCCAGCGAGATGCCGACGCCGGTGTTGCCCGACTCGGTATCGCCTTCGGCCACGGTGGCCGCGCCGCCGTCGTGGCTGGCACTGACGTCCAGGCTGCCGCCCAGCGTGGACCCGGCGGCCAGCGTGCCCAGGCTGGCGGTGACGGTGTTCTGCGCGTAGGTGGTGGCCAGCACCGGGGTGATCGCGGTCTTGCCGGCGCCGCCGCCGGTGGCGGTGGTGGCCATGTCATTCTTCGACACCGCCGACAGCGTGACATCGCCGGCGCCGCCGAACGAGGCACCGTCCTTCACCAGAGCGTCGGTGCGGTCGATGCCGATGTTCAGCGCGATCGCCGCACCCATGCCGAACTTGCCGGCCTCGGCCTGCTTGCCGGTGGCCTGCACGGTGCTTTGTACGGCGTTATCCGAAGCGATGGTCAGCGCCCCGGCACCGGTGAGCGTCACCGCGGTGTTGGTGTCGATGTAGGCTGCGGCGTCGCTGAGTGAGACGTTCAGCGCCAGCGCACCGGCGACGCCGGTGTCGCCGCCGCTGGCCCCGGCGATGGCGGTGACGCCGTAGCGGCTGGTGTGGCTCTGATCGATGAAACGGTAGCCGCTGCCGCTGCCGGGCTTGGTCAGCGCGATCAGGTTGGTGCCGGCGATGGCGTCGGGCGCGGTCGGAGCCAGCCGGATCGTTCCATTGGCCTGGGGCACTGCGTAATAGACGACGTTGTCGACCAGACCGGTGATGGCGTTCGTGCCCTGCCGGTAAAGCAGCGCGTCGCCGGCCTGCAGTCCGCTGGCGCCGCCGGGCAGGGCGATCGACTCGGCGCTGGCGCCGTCGTCGACGTCGGCGAGGTCGAAGGCCAGCGTGCGGTCGGCCATCAGTGCCTGGATGCTCAGCCCGCCCGCGCTGAGCGCGCCGCTGCCGGTGACATAGGCGTCGTTCTTCGTGATGGCGGTGCCGATGGCCACCGCGATGCCCAGGTTGGTGCCGGCACCGTCCTCGACGGTGGCGCTGCCGTCGGCTTCGGTGTGCGCATTGGTCACCGTGCGCGCCGAGATCGCAATGGCGCCGGTGCTCGTCACGCCAGTGCCGGCCGCGGTGTTCGTCGCGACGAAGGCCAGCGTGTTGCTCTTGACGATGCCCACCGCCACCGCGCCGGCCAGGCTGACCGGGCTGCCGTTGGCGTTGGCGTTGTTGTTGGCCAACTGGGTCTGCGACTGATGCGCGGCGCCGACGGTCGGCGTCGGCGCGACCCCGCCTTCTGCGCCGCCCTGGGTCGACTTGGCGACCGCAGCCAGGGTGTTCTGGGTCTCGGCCGCGACCGTGATCGATCCGGCGTTGACCTTCGAGCCGGCTTCGATCGACGCCCGGGTGTCGTTGTCGTGGGCGGTTCCGATCACCGCCACGCCGAGGGACGCACCCTTGCCGCCGACCGTGCTGCCGCCGTCGGCGATGGCCGCCGCGGTGGCGATGTTGGTGGCGTTCAGTGCCAGCGCGCCGGTCACCGACACGATGGCACCGGGCAGCACCTTCGAACGCGCGTCGCTGGTCAGGAACAGCCCGGCGATGGAACCGTCGGTCGAGCTCGACGAAGTCTCGGCGGCCTTGATGGCGCTGGCGTTCACCTGCGAGGTGGCGCTGGCCGTCAGGCTGTTCGCCGAGAGCGTGCCGCCTAGCTCGACCTCGGCCGCGCCTTCGGCGTAGGCGAAGGCCAGGTTCAAGGGCCCCAGCGACGGCAGGCTGCCGTTGGTCAGCCGCGTCAGCGACGAGGCGGTCAGCGTCACGTCGTCGGCGGTGATCGACCCGCCGAGCGTGATCTTCATCTTGTTCAGCGAGAAGAAGTTGAAGCCGTCGCCCGCGCCACCCACCAGGTCGTTGACCAGGCCGGTCTGTGACGACTCGGAAGCCAGCGTCAAGTCTTTGCTGGCGGCCAGCGTGAGCGTGCCGCTGGGCATCGCGATGTCGGCATTGCCGCTCAGCGACAGCGAGAAGTTCAGCGAACCGCCGGTGTTGCCGAAGAGGATGAGGTGGTCACGCTGGATATCTTGCGAGCCACCCACGAAACGGATGTCGAGCAAGTTGCTGGTCACGCCAGACAACGCCCCGAGATTGGATAAGCTGCTCAGGTTAAGCCGGATCGTGTCGCTCGCCGCGGACTGAACCAGCGCCGTGCCGCCCTTGTGCAGGTTGACGACGCCGCTGGCGTCGAGCGTGCCGGAGGTGACGAGCGCGCCCCCAGTGGTCAGCCGCAGTTCCAGCAGGGTGGCGCTGGCAGCGGTGAGTGTGTAGTCCTCGCCCGTGAGGTTCGACGCGGGGTGGTAGTTGATGTCGGCCGAGAGAAGCAGCCGCGGCTCGAGGGGCTCGAGACCGAAGCCGCGCTCGCGTTTGATCGCGGCGTGGGCGTGGCGCGACCCGGTGGGCGGCAAGTCGGCCCGGCCTGCACGGAACAGCTGGCGTATCAGGCCGGCTATGGTCGTCGTGCTCGGGCCCTTGGGATGGATTTGCTTCTGCTGACTCACAATGCTCTCCTTTGGAAATTTGAACCAGGTTCACCTGGTCAGCCTTCCGATAGGCAGCGCGGCCCACCTGATGAGCATCGAACGGCCAAGTCACGCTTATAGAGGGGCAGCGACTGCAGGGCCCCCCCAGTGCTAGGGGGACTGCGCCATAGAGTTGTAGCCACCGGTAACAAACCGCCACCCATGCCGGACCACAGCGGACTTCCGGCCGGCCTGGCCTGGCCGAGCCAGGTGCGGTTGCCGTTGCGGCGCGCTGGCCACCCGCAGGCCACAGCAGGCGGGGCGTCGATGTTGTCGCGCAGGCGCCGCTCGGCGGGGGCTGTCGGTCGGTCGCGGCGCCTTCAGGTGCTGCGTTCGCTGCGAGCGCTTCGTCTGCGGGGGCCGCCCGTGAGCCGGTTTCCGGTCACCGGTCAGAACACGCCGTAGTAGCCACTCTTGCGCAGCACCAGCGCGTCATCTTGCATCGTGTAGTCGATGCCGACGTCGAACAGCAGGTGATCCAACCGCGCGCGATGGGTCGATACAAAGTCAATCGTCTGCGGCGGGTAATCCATCAGCCGCAGAAAGTACAGCAGCTGGTCGACGTCGACACCGGAGAAGTAGATGCAGTCGTGGCTTTGCTTGTTGGCCACGCAGATCGTCCGGCAGCGCGTGAGCGCGGGCAGCAGCACCTGCGCCAGCGGCACCCGGCTGAAGTCGACGTGTGCCGAACATTCAACCTTGTCGACCACCTGCGCCATCTCGGTGGCGGCGTCGAAGAAGAAGTAGAAGTTCTCCAGCGTTGTCGACGCCGGTCGAACGCCGTAGGCAATGCCCGACGAGACCGCGCTGCCGGGGTTGCCGACGTACAGGTGTACGACGTCGAGCGCGCGTTCGCCGCGGGCCAGCGCGTCGTCCAGATCAATCGAAAACATGAAGTACGGCAGCGTGCCGGCCACCGTCACCGCACAGCGCGCCCATGGGGCGATCGCTGCAACGACGCGCTCCACGCTGACCTCACGGCCCAGGCGCCGGTAGTCGTAGAAATAGAACTCCCAGCCCAGCCGGCCACCGGTCCACTTGACGCCGAAGACGGTGCTGAACGGCCCGATCTCGTCGCGCACCGCCTCGACGATCGCGAACGCGCGCTCGTTGAGGTCGGCCAGCGCGAAAGACTGCCACAGCAGGTTGATCGAGCGGAACTTGTCGGCAGGGCAGGACGGCGCAGGGTAGTCCCACAAGCAGTAGTTCAGCGACGGGTCGTCGGCCGTGGCGTATTCGAACCGGCGGTTTATGTCCATCTCAACATCTCAGCCGTGCCGCGTACCGTCGAAGTAGACGTTGAAGAACGCCTGACCGTCGCGGTGGATGCCGCCGGCCAGGTGGCCCAAGGGCCGCGACTTGATCTGGTCGTACAGCGCCTGGAACTGGCCCGGCGGCACCTCGAAGTGGTCGCGCATGTCGAACAGCACCGACTGCATATCGCGCACCATCAACCTGGCGTCGTACAGGTTGAGGTCGAACGACTGTCGCGGCTGGCCCTGCTCGCTGACTTCGAGATACAGCAGCCGATCTGGCGGCAGCCGCTGGGCGGCGGTGTCCAACACCGCGCGGGCCATCTCGAACAGCGCGGGCGACTGCGCGCTGCACAAACGGGCCAGCCGCTCCTCGATGCCCGCCGGCGACAGCCCGGCAAACCAGCGGTAGTGCGAGACCACGTGCTGCTGGCCGTCGGGCTGCCACTTGTAGGCCACGTACTGCAGCGCCGGCTCGCCGGTCTGGCGCGACTGCGCGGCTTCCAGCCCGCTGACGGTGCGTTCGAGGTAGAGCTTGCACACCAGCTTGCCGGGGCCGCCCTCGAAGCCAAAGTGCACATGGTCGGCGCGCAGGAAGCCAGCCTCGATCTCGGACCGCAGAGCGGCCGGCATGCCCAAGTGGCGGCAGATCGCCCAGCTGCGCTCGAAGGCGTCAGCGGGCAATTGGCGGGCGCTGATGCTGAGCAGAAAGCGGTGCGCCTGCAGCGACTGCGGCGCGATGCGGAACGAGCGCTCCTGGTAGTGGCCGGAGGCCATCTCGGCCACTGCGTTCATCAGCCAGGCGGCCGTCTCGCCAGCCGGATCGGGTGGCGCGTTCAGCGGTGTGCTGGTGCGCTGGCGCAGCAGCGGGTCGGCGCTGGGATCGATCAACGGCACCCGCGCGCCTGGACGCAGCGCCGTGCGCAGTGGCGACTGCTGACGCAACGATGCCGGTGCCGACACCGGAGCCGGTGCCGGTGCCGGTGCTGCGGGGGCGGGGGCGGAGGCGGGCGGCGCGGGGCGGCCCAGCGACAGCCCCAGGCCGTCGACTAGCCGGCGGGCGACGTCAGGCGCCATCACGATGCGGTCGCTGGCCTTGAAGGCAGTCGCCGGGTCGAGGGGAGCGCCGGGCTCCGCCATGTGGCCGAACTCCAGCACGATCTGGCCCTGCCCGTCAGCCCGCAGCCGGAAGCTGTCGGCCCGGTGCTGGCTCATCGACGGCGCTCCGCTGTCGGGGCCGGTGCAGGGCCCGGCAGCAGCGCGCGGGCCGGGCCAGCGATGGGCACCAGCACGTCGGCATGCCAGCCGAATTTGGCGACGTAGGCGGTGTTCAGCCCCAGGCAGCGCGTGGACGAGCACACCGCGCGGTGCACGCATTGGTGGAAGCCGTTGCGCATGAACTCGGGCCAGAACTCGGGGTCGATGATCAGCTCGGGCTGGTCGTTGTCGAGCGCGTCGCCATCGTCGCCAAGAAGGCACTCGGGGAAGTTCTTGACTTCCACGCTGCGGCCGTAGGCCCGCGCCAGCGCCACCGCAGCGCGCAGGTGCGGCAGCACGTCCAGGTGCGAGGCCACCAGGTCCTTCTCGTCAGTCTCCTTCATCGGCCAGTAGTTCCAGAACTCCATCTGAACCAGCCGACGCAAGCCGCGCAAGCGCTCCACCACCGCGGCGAGCTGGCCGTAGCTCAGCCGGGTGACCACCGTGTTGGTCAGCACCGAGACATGGTCGTACGCGTCGAGGTTCTCCATGCCGCGCATGGTCTTGTCGAACGAGCCGCGCACCTGGGTGATCGCGTCGTGTGTGGCGGCGTCGGCGGCGGTGACACTGACGAAGTATTCGTCGATGCCGGCGTCGACCAATTCGGCGCAGTAGTCGGCATCGGCCAGCCGCATGCCGTGGGTCTGGATGCGCACATGATCAAAGCCGCTGGCGCGTGCACGCCGTGCCAGCTCGGGCAGGTCACGGCGCAACGTGATCTCCGAGCCGGTCAACGTCAGCCCCTTCCAGCGCCGTTGCTGGGCATTGATCGCCAGCACCTGCTCGAAACTGTCGGTGGACTCGGGCTGGAGCCAGTCCATCGTGCCCTCGATCATGCAGTGGCCGCACTTCAGGTTGCAGACGAAGTGCGCCGTCAGCTCGACGTAGTCGCTGGCCACGAAGCGCTTGACGCTCGGCGCGGCCGCGGCGGTGGTGGTGGTCCTCAGCAGCGTATTCATGTGGCGGGCCTGCGTGCGGTGACAACGAAGAACGGCGTGTCGAGCCGCAGGTGCAGACAGCGCAGGTCGACCATGCCCAGCGCGTGCAGCTGCTGCAGATAGGCGTCGGGCGACCGGTACGAGCGGAAGAACATCATCAGCGGCAGCGCCGAGTGCCCGGGCACGGCCTCGCGCACCTCGAGCGGTGCGCGCTCGAAGATCAGCAGCGTGCCGCCTGGTTCCACCGCCTGGGCGGCCTTGGCCAGGAAGCCGCAGGCCTGGTCGACCGGCCAGTCGTGCAGCATCGACTTGAAGCTGATCAGGTCGTAGCCACCGGGCAGCGAATCGCGCCGCAGGTCAGCCTTGTAAAAGCCGATGCGCGCGCACTCCGGTTCGGGCAGCACATGCTCCAGGCCGACGTCGCAGACCACCGGCAGGTCAACCACCGCACCGCTGAGGCCGACATGCTGGCGGCAGGCCTGCAGCACGAACTCGCCGCTGTTGCCGCCGACGTCGAGCATGCGCCGGTGGCGCGAGAAGTCGTGCAGCTCCAGGCAGACCTGCGCCTCGTGGCGAGTCAGCGCGCTGGTCAGCCGCATCCACTGCCGGGTGTGGCGGTGGTTGTCGGGTGTGGACTCCAGGCAGCGGCCGTAGTCGTACAGCTGAAACATGCGTGCGGCCCGCATGAACCGGGGCGGGTTGGCCACCAACGCGCTGAACAGGTTGGCGAAGTCGGCCAGCATGAACGCCGAATGGTCCATCTTGGCCTCGAGCAGCGGGCGAAAGCGCAGCGCGCCGACGAAGGCCGGGTGCAGCGCTGCTGCGTCGTCGCGGATCGTCAGAACCCGGTTGGCACAGAGCAGGTCGAGCAGGAAGCGCAGGCCTTGCGGGTCGGAGCCCAAGTGCCTGACCAGCTCGTCGATCGGCAGCAGTCCCCGGGTGTGCAGCAGGTCGACCAGGCCGAGTTCGAATGCGGTGCGCAGCGCACGCGCGTCGACCAGCGACTTCAGGAACGCATCGACGCAGAGGTACTCGACAACGCCGTTGCTCAGCGCAGCAGTCTGGCCGGGATCGAGCGGAGTGAGGACTTCGTTGGGCATCGGCGCAGAGACGGTGGGCGAAGCGAATCTACCGCACGCCGTTCCCGTTGGGCGCAGGCTCGTTCAGCAGCGCCAGCATCAGGTCCTGCAGCTTGGCCGCGGTGGCGCTGGCCATCACCACCCGGTGGCGCTCGACCACGCCTTGCGCGCCTGGGTGGACGGCCGACGGCCCGCGCTCACCAAAGGCAATGAGCACGCCGTCCGCGCTGGCGACCACGGTGCAGACATCGCAGTGGGACTGCAGCACCGCAGCATCGGCGGATGGGGGCAGGACGGGGGCATCGGTCATCGTGTTCTCAGGCGCGAAGGCAAGGGCTTCGGACTCTCCTGGCGCACGAGCATGCGGCCCGCACCGGTCGTTGTCAACATGCGCCGACCAGGGCTTTATGCGCGTCGCGCCTCACCATCATGCCGCTGGTTACAGCGTGTCGAGCAGGCGCCGCAGCTCGGCCGCCACCGCCGCCACTGGCACGCCGCTGGTCGTCCGCAGGTCGGCCCCGGGGCGGACCCGCTCAGCCTGCAGTCGGATCAGCCCGGCCACCACCTGCAGGTAATTCGCGAGGTAGCCGTCGATCCAGCGCAGCTCGTCGGTCACCACCGCACCGTCGACCCCGGACGACAGCAGCGGCGCGACGAAGCCGCGCAGCACGCGCGCCAGCGCCACGTCGGGCGGCGTGTCCAGCCACAGCATCAGGTCAATCAGCGGGCCGGTCTCGCGGTGCGAGCGGCCGAAGTGGGTCTCGAACAGGATCACCGGGGCGGGCCTGATCGTCTTCCCGGTGGCCGGGTCGAGCACCGGCTCGCCGCAGCGCAGCGCCTCCAGGTGCGCCGCCAGCAGCGGGACCGAAAACTCGTCGTGGTCGGCCCCTCGCGCCGACCAGTCGGCGAGCTCGGCGATCGGCACCTGGGTCATGCGCTGGTAGTGGTCCATCTCCAGCACGCAGGCACCGCCCATCTCGGCGGCCAACGCCTTCGCCAGCGTGCTCTTGCCCGAGCCCGGCGGGCCTGCGATAGCCACCACCCGGTTTGCTGCCGCGGCCAGGGGCAGCGCAGGGGCGCCGGGTTGCGCGGACGGGAGTGGCGTCATGGGTCCATTCTGCGCGCTGCGCACGGCCCTGCGAGATGGCGGCCCTGCTGGCAACAGGCTGGCCGATCTCACGAGCACCAAGCTGAAAGGCGCCACGCTGGCCGAGGAGTCCGGCATCCGCATCGTCGCCCACGCGCAGCTATCACGACCTGCTGCAGATGGACGTCATCGACCGGGTGAAAGTTTCGCGGCTGGCGTTGCAGAACGCGGGTTCGATGGCCAGACTGAACCTGAACACCGACGGCCTGATCACCGGCACCCCCAGTCACGCCAACGGCGCGGCGCGGACGAAGAGGCACCTGAGTTGCCAGCTGTCTGACCCGGTGCTCAGATGGAGCCCGAGCGGCGTCACCACCGACAAAGCGATGCGACGCCGCGCCTTGGAGCAATCGCCATGTTGATGCCCTGCGGCCCGGGCGAGATCAACACACAACGCCCAGGCGACCGGCTGGCACCGCCGCCTTCGCCGCTTGCGCGTCTGCTTGAACGCGCCGGCATCCAGGTCAACGGACCGGCACCGTGGGACCTGCGCCTGCACGACCGCTCAGCCTGGGGCCGCATCCTGCGCCACGGCGTGCTGGGTTTTGGCGAGTCCTACATGGACGGGCAGTGGGACTGCGACGGCTTGGACGAACTGGTCAGCCGGCTGTTGCGTGCCAATGCCGACCGCCTGGTCACGCCGCAGTCGCTGCCGGGCTGGCTGGGCCAGCAATTGCGCCATGGTGTGATGAACCTGCAGTCGGTGGCGCGTGCCTTCACCGTGGCCGAACAGCACTACGACCGGGGCAACGACCTGTTTGCCGCAATGCTGGATTCGCGCATGGTCTGTTCCTGTGCCTACTGGGCGCGCGCCAGCGATCTGGAGCAGGCCCAGCTGGACAAGCTCGACCTCATCGGCCGCAAGCTGGAGCTGCGCAGCGGCGAGCGCTTGCTGAAGCAGCCGTGGCGCTGGCCTGGGTGAAGAAGGCCAGCCTGGTGATGGTGCACGTGATCGAGGACCGGCCGGTGGCGGTGGAGATCGTGCCTCCCAGCAACTGGCAGGACCGCTGCGAAGGTCTGCGCATGCATGGTCAAGCCCTGCTGGACCGGGCCAGCAAGACGGCCACCGAATATGGTGTGGGTGCTGAGTGGCGGCTGATGGAAGGCCGCCTGGAACGCGTGGCCGACACCATCGTCAAAAAGGCGCGCAGCGCCAACAGCAGTCTGGTGGTGATGGGCCCCACGGCCGGCGCGGCATCAGCCATGCACGCTGGGCAGCGACGCCGCGCGCGTGGCGCGCCAGTGTCCCGTGCCGGGGCTGCTGGTGCAGCGCGGGTAGACCATCCCCGCGGTCAGCTGCCGTGCCGGGTGGCCAGGCGGCATGGCGCAGGAGCCGGTTTGCGGGCGCTGGTGCCGCGCCTGGCCGCCGCCGCCCGCATGATCTGGCTCAGCGCCTTCATTGCCACTCTGGTTCCCAAGGACCGCCAGGGGGCGGCCAGGCCGGGGTGGGGTGTGACCGGTCACGACGCCAAACCCGAAGCACAGCTCGCAAATTTCGCCAGCCGAAAGCAACAGCGCCGCCTAGGTCTGCTGCATCACCCACACGCCCTCGAATCACTCCACCTTGATGTTTCCTTCCTTGATGACCTTCTCCCACTTCGCGAACTCGGCCTGGATGGCCTTGGCCGCGTCGGCCGGCGTGGTGTGGGTGGCGATGACGCCCTGAGCCAGCAGTTGCTCCCGCACGTCGTTGTCGGCCAGGATGGTCGTCAGCGTCATGTTGAGTTTGTTGATCACGGCCTCGGGCGTGCCGAAGGGCGCCACGATGCCGAACATCGAGCTCACCTCAAAGCCCGGCAGGCCGGCCTGGCCGGTGGTGGGCACGCCGGGCAGCGCGCTCACGGGTGCGCTGGTGGTGGTGGCCAGTGCGCGCAGCTTGCCGCTCTTCACATGGGCTTGTGCGGCGGGCGCGGTTTCGATCATCGCCTGCACCTGGCCGCCCATCAGGTCGGTCATGGCCGGGCCGCTGCCCTTGTAGGGCACGTGCAGCACGTCGACCCCGGCCATGCGCTTGAACATCTCGGTGGACAGGTGCTGCGGCGAGCCGTTGCCCGCCGACGCAAACGCCAGCTTGCCGGGCTGCGCCTTGGCCAGCGCGATGAGTTCGGAAAGCGTCTTGGCCTTGACATCCGGGTGCACCACGAAGACCAGCGGCACCGTGCCGACGATCGATACCGGCGCAAAGCTCTTGTTGATGTCGTAGGGCACCGTGGCCGGGCTGAGCGCGGCGTTGATGCTGTGGCTGGTCAGCGCACCCATCAGCAGCGTGTAGCCGTCGGCCGGTGACTTGCCGACCTGGCCCGCGCCCAGGCTGCCGCCGGCGCCGGCGCGGTTGTCGACGACGAACTGCTGGCCCAGCGCGGCACCCAGCTTCTGCGCCAGCACGCGGCCGATGACGTCGGTGGCGCCGCCGGGCGGGTAGGGCACCACCAGCTTCACGGCCTTGTCGGGATAGGCCTGCGCGAGCGCGGTGCCTGGGGCGGCCAGGGCCATGGCGGCCAGCGCGGCGGCGCCGAGCAGCGAGCGGCGCAGGGTTGAGCGGCGCAGGGTCAAGCGGCGCAGAGTCAAGCGGCGCAGGGTCAAGCGGGCGGCGATCTTCATGGTGTGTCTCCGGGGTTCTTGGTGCGAGGGTGAAAATGCATTATCGACACCCACCGATTGCCCTCATGCAGCCCGAAGACGCCACACCCAAAGACCCGAAGAACGACAGCCCTGCCTCCGTGCAAGGCCTGAAGCGCGGCCTCACGAACTACGGCGACACCGGCTTCTCGCTCTTCCTGCGCACGGCCTTCATCAAGGGCGCGGGCTACACCAACGATGCGCTGGCGCGGCCGGTCATAGCCATCACCAACACGGCCAGCGCCTACAACCCCTGCCACGGCAACATGCCGGCGCTGATGGAGGCGGTGAAGCGCGGTGTGATGCTGGCCGGCGGCCTGCCGATGGACTTTCCCACCATCTCGCTGCACGAGAGTTTTTCGCA
>JANOZF010000310.1:0-7399 GCA_031429255.1 Rubrivivax sp. | reverse complement strand
CCGATGCTGTCGGCAAACACCGCGCCGCCCAGCACCTCGTCGCCCGTCAGCATGTGCTGGCAGTGCACGCGCCGCGTTTCGCGCACGCCCACCTGGGCGGCAATCTCGCTGATCTCGGCCGCTTCGAAGCCCGGCACCTCGGCACGCAAAAACCGCATGTACTGCACGATCTGGCGCCGGCCTTCCGTTTCGGCAGCGCTGAGCTGGCGCGCGTCGGTGGCGTCGACCGCGCGGCCGGCTTCATTGCGCAATTGCGTGACGTTGGCGCGCCACTCGCTGGGGTTGCGCTGCGGGCGCAGGATGGCGCCCTGGCGCGGGAAGTCGTAACGGCTGGCCGCCTGCGCCATCAGCGCGTCGATGGCCTTGAATTCGCCGATGGCCGCCTGCGCGCGCGCCGCGTCCACGTTGCCGATGCGGAACATCGTGCTGGGGTACAGCATGTCGCCCTGCCCGTCACCCAGCGTGCAGGGCGCGCCGGCAAAGTGCGCGACGTCGGCGTCGCCCGTGCAGTCGATGACCTGCTGCGCGCGCACCGCGCGGCGGCCCGACTTGGTTTCCACCAGCACGGCCGCGATGCTTGGCGCACCCACGCCGCCCGGCGCGGGCGACATCACCACACCGGCGGCCCACGCGTGCAGCAGCAACTGCACGCCGGCGTCCAGCACCAGCGCGTCGGCGGCGCACTTGTAGGCCGCCACGTCGTAGCTGCGCACGCGGATGCGGCCCTGCAAGCCGTCCTGCGGTGCGTTCAGGCCGCCCAGCACGTCGATGCGCTGCAGCAGTTCGGCGGCCACGCCATGCACCAGCTGCTGCATCACACCGTCGCGCCGGCCGTACAGGCCGGCGAAGTTGGTCACGCCGCCGGCCGTGCCCATGCCGCCCAGGAAACCGTAGCGTTCCACCAGCAGCGTGCGCGCGCCAGACCGCGCCGCGCTGACGGCGGCAGCCAGGCCGGCCGGCCCGCCGCCCACCACCAGCACGTCGAAGTCGCCGTAGACCGGCGTCTGCCGCGCGGGTTCGGCGACGGTGGACATGGCTATTCGAGCTTGATGCCGCGCGACGTGATGATGTCGCCCAGGATGCGCGCCTCGTCGCGCACGCGCGCGGCCAGCACCTCGCTGCTGCTGCCCTGCGCGTCCCAGCCGCCAGTGAACAGGCGCTGGCGCGTGTCGGCTTCACGCACGGCCGCCGGCACGTCTCGCGCCAGCCGGTCCTGCGCCGCCTTGCTCAGGCCGGCCGGGCCGACGAGCGCGGTCCACACCTCCAGCGGCGCCATCTTCACGCCGGCATCGGCCAGCGGCGCCACGTCGGGCGCCAAGGTGCTGCGGGGACCAGTGACACCGACGGCGTGCAGCTTGCCGGCCTTGACCTGCGCCAACGCCAGCCCGGGCGGCACCAGCGCCATCTGGATCTGTCCACCCAACATGGCCGTCAGCACCGCCGGGTTGCCGTTGTAGGGCACGTGCACGGGCTGCGTGTTGCCGATGGCCGCCTTCACCACTTCCATGCCCAGGTGGCCCACCGACCCGATGCCCACCGAGCCGTAGCTCCATTTGTCGCCAGCCGCGCGCGCGGCAGCCACGAAGGCGGCACCCTGCGGCTGGTCGGCTGGCGTCACCAGCACCAGCGGCGCGGTCGCCAGCAGGCTGACGAGGCTGAAGTCCTTTGCCGGGTCGTAGGGCAGCTTGGGGTTCAGCAGCCTGGCCGACGTGAGGTTGCCGTTGATCACGACACCCAGCGTGTGGTCGTCACTGCTCTTGGCCACCAGATCAGCGGCCACGTTGCCCGACGCGCCGGGTTTGTTTTCCACCACCACCGCCTGGCCCCAGGTCTTGGCCAGCGATTCGGCCAGCGCGCGGGCTGCGATGTCGGGTGTGCTGCCGCCCGGAAAGCCCACCAGGATCTTCACCGGCCGGCTGGGCCAGGCAGCGGCCTGCGCGCAGGCGCTTTTCACCAGCCCGAGGCCCAGCGCGCCCAGCACGGCGGCCGAAACCAGGCGTCTGGCGCTGAAGTGGATGGGGCGCATGCGGTCTCCTTGATGCTTCACAACGGCGCGCAGTATCGCAGGGCGAGATACCCGGTCGCCTGCCGCGGGATGGACCGGGTTTCGCACCGCTGCAGACGGCAGCCACGTCCTGGGCTGTAGGGCTTCCCCAGATCAGGGACCCCTCGGCGTGGGCGGCCTGCTGAAAGTCAACGCACCGTGTAGCCGCGCCCTTCCAGGCAGGCGCCAGTGGCACGCTGGTAGCCGTCGCGCAGTGCGGTTGTGGCCGGCGCCTTCTGCCCCGCCGCGGTGGCAGTGGGGTCGAAGCCGGTTTGCGACACCGCCCACTTGTGGCACTCGTATTCGTCGCTGGCCTGCTGCTCGGCGCTCTGCGCCTGGCGGGGGTAGACGTAGTTCTTGGGCTGCGGCAGCGGCGTGGGCAGGCCTTCCACCGGCGGCGGCACGACTTCGTAACCGCCCCCGCTGTGTTCGCGGTAGTACACGCCGTTGGCGTACAGGTAGGCAATGGCGCCGATGGTGACCAGCGTGAAGAACGCCGGGCGGTCGCCAATGACGACGCCATAGGGTGGCCGCGCCACCACATAACCGCGCGGGCCGGGGGCGTACCAGACGCTGTCGAGGTAGCGGTAATTCACGCCGCCCCACACCACCACCCGCGAATGCGAGGGCGGCGTGTGCACCGTCCAGCCCGGCTGCGGGTAATAACGGTTGTTGCCATGGGCGCCGTCGTACCAGCGGCCAGGGGCCGGGCGATGCCCCGCGTCGCGCGGGACGTCGCGCGGCCCGTCACGGGGGCCATCGCGTTGACCATCACGGGGACCGTCGCGGTCATGGCCCCGCGAGGGTTGTGCCTGTGCTGTCGACAGGCCTGCAGCCAGCAGCATCAGCAGCGCTGCGGCGCGGCGCCTGAGGTTTTCGCCACGCCTGGGTCGATTGGTCGTCATTTGCGATTCCCCGTTCACTGCACGCGATAACCGCGGCCTTGCATGCACGCCGTCATGGCGCGGCGGAAGTTGTCCAGCGGCAGCTGCGCACGCTCGGCGGCTGCAGCCTGGCGTGCCTGGGCATCGTCGATGGCGCGGTTGCGCGCTTCTCCGCTGGCGGCGCCCAGTGTGGCACCGAAGATGGCGCCCAGCACCGCGGCGGCGCCCGCGTGCCGCGGCGACGACACCACCGCACCCAGCACGGCGCCTGTGGCGGCGCCGGCCACCACGTCGGCGCCATCGGCGCGCTGCGGCCGGTAAGGCACCGGCGGCGCGCGGCCCGCCTCGTCGCTGCGCACGGCCGTCATGCCCGGGTCGGTGCCGGTTTCGCGCACCGCCCAGCGGTAACACTCGAAACGGTCGCGGTCCTGCACGGTTTCAGGCTGGCCCCGTTCTGGGTAGAAATACAGCGGTGCTGCGGCCATCGGCGGCGGTGGCGCCGTGCGGGCCACGGGCCGGTCATACCGACGGTGCCCGATGGGCGCCACGACGCAACCGCTGAGCACGGTGACGCAGGCCAGCGACAAAACCACGGCGGGAGATGACATGAGGCGAATCTTCATTTCCACCCAACGCCACCGCATGGCCCCCTGGTTGACAGGCTTTCAGGTAAAGCAATGCAAAGCCCCAAGGCGGCCTTCTTCGTTCATGCCGGGCATGGCGGGCCGCGCCAGGCGCGCCAGCCAACAGCGCTGGGCTGCCACAGGCCCGCCGCAGCGTCGGCAGGCGCCCGCGCCCGAGCCTGGTTTGCGCCTACGATCACGGGGCTGCGGAACCTTCGTGCCGCCGCTGGGCCGAACCGGCAGCGCCGCAGCACCCAAGGACAAGCACCCCCCGTCAGCGCCTGTACAGCGTCAGATGGCACAGTGAGAAACTTGGGCTGCCGATGCCCAATCCCCCGTGCCCAATCCCCCGTGCCCAATGCCCAATGGCACCGCTGGCAGCACCACACACGATTACACACCCGGAGACCCGTCCATGACGACCCAGCAGCCCACGATCATCTACACCCTGACCGATGAAGCGCCGATGCTCGCCACCTGCGCCTTCCTGCCCATCATCCGCACCTTCACAGCGCCGGCGGGAGTGAAGATCGACACCAGCGACATCTCGGTGGCGGCGCGCATTCTGGGCAGTTTCCCGGAATGCCTGACCGAGCCCCAGCGTGTGCCCGATACCCTGGCGTCGCTGGGCAAGCTGACGCTGAAGCCCGAAGCCAACATCATCAAGCTGCCCAACATCAGTGCCTCGCAAGGCCAGTTGATCGCCGCCATCAAGGAACTGCAGGCCAAGGGCTATGCGGTGCCCGACTTCCCTGAGGTGGCCAAGACCGAGGAAGAAAAAACCATCCGCGCGCGCTACGCACGCTGCATCGGATCAGCCGTGAACCCGGTGCTGCGCGAAGGCAATTCAGACCGCCGCGCCCCGCGCGCGGTGAAGGAATACGCGCGCAAGAACCCGCACAGCATGGCTGGGTGGAGCCAGGCCTCGCGCACCCACGTCTCGCACATGCACAGCGGCGACTTCTATCACGGTGAAAAGTCGGTGACGATGGACCGCCCGCGCGACGTGAAGATGGAGCTCATCACGAAGAGCGGCCAGACCATCGTGCTCAAGCCCAAGGTGTCGCTGCTGGATCGCGAAGTGGTGGACAGCATGTTCATGAGCAAGCAGGCGCTGCTGGAGTTCTACGAGCAGGAAATCGAAGACGCGCACAAGACCGGCGTCATGTTCTCGCTGCACGTCAAGGCCACGATGATGAAGGTCTCGCACCCAATCGTCTTCGGCCACTGCGTGAAGATCTTCTACCGGCAGGCGTTCGAGAAGCACGCCAAGCTGTTTGCCGAGCTGGGCGTCAACGTCAACAACGGCATGGCCAACCTGTACGACAAGATTGCCACGCTGCCGCAGAGCAAGCAAGACGAGATCAAGCGCGACCTGCACGCCTGCCACGAATACCGCCCCGAGCTGGCGATGGTGGACTCGGCCAAGGGCATCACCAACTTCCATTCGCCCAACGACATCATCGTGGACGCATCGATGCCCGCGATGATCCGCAACGGCGGCAAGATGTGGGGTGCCGACGGCCGGCTGAAGGACGTGAAGGCGGTGATGCCCGAGTCGACCTTCGCACGCATCTACCAGGAGATCATCAACTTCTGCAAATGGCACGGCGCCTTCGACCCCAAGACCATGGGCACGGTGCCCAACGTCGGCCTGATGGCACAGCAGGCCGAAGAGTACGGCTCGCACGACAAGACCTTCGAGATTGCCGAAGACGGCGTGGCCAACATCACCGACATCAACACCGGGGAGGTGCTGATGAGCCAGGACGTGGAAGCGGGCGACATCTGGCGCATGTGCCAGTGCAAGGACGCCGCCATCCGCGACTGGGTGAAACTGGCCGTCAACCGGGCGCGCAATTCCGGCATGCCAGTGGTGTTCTGGCTCGACCAGTACCGCCCGCACGAGGCGCAGCTGATCACCAAGGTGAAGATGTACCTGCACGAGCACAACACGGCAGGCCTGGACATCCAGATCATGAGCCAGGTGCGCGCGATGCGCTACACGCTGGAGCGCGTGGCCCGCGGCCTGGACACCATCAGCGCCACCGGCAACATCCTGCGCGACTACCTGACCGACCTGTTCCCCATCATGGAACTGGGCACCAGCGCCAAGATGCTGAGCATCGTGCCGCTGATGGCCGGTGGCGGCATGTACGAAACCGGCGCCGGCGGCTCAGCTCCCAAGCACGTGCAGCAGCTGGTGGAAGAAAACCACCTGCGCTGGGACAGCCTGGGCGAATTCCTGGCGCTGGCCGTGAGCCTGGAAGACCTGGGCCTGAAGTCGGGCAACGGCAAGGCCAAGATCCTGGCGCGCACGCTGGACGCGGCCACCGGCAAGCTGCTGGACAACAACAAGAACCCGTCGCCGAAGACCGGCCAGCTGGACAACCGCGGCAGCCAGTATTACCTGGCGCTGTACTGGGCGCAGGCACTGGCCGAACAGACCGAAGACACGGCCCTGCAGGCGCACTTCGCACCCATCGCCAAGGCCCTGGCCGATGGCGAGAAAGCCATCATTCAGGAACTGACCGACGTGCAGGGCAAGCCGGTGGACATCGGCGGCTACTACTTGCTCGATGACGCCAAGGTCAACGCGGTGATGCGGCCCAGCGTCACGCTCAACGGCATCCTGGCCACCGCGCAGGGCTGAACAGCGCCCGACCGCAGGGCCTGCGCCGCCGCAGGCCCTTGGCCCGGCGGCAGCTGCCCGTCCGCTGCCCCGCTCAGGGGTAGCCTAGCGCCGGCTGCCCAAAGCCCTCGGCGGCGCGCCAGCCCGGGCGCTTAAGAAACAGGTTCTGCACCATGCCGCCCGGGTCGTAGGCCGGCCACCGCTGGCCGGGGTGCAGCGCCAGCCACTGGTCGCGTATCTGTGCGCCCGTCAGGTAGTGCGGCACCTTGTTCAGATAGGCGCCCAGTGACTGGACGCGCCAGCCCCGCGCGGCGATCTGTGGCCACAGACGGTCGGCATGCGCGACGTTCCACGCCGGGTCCACGCTCCAGGCGGTCTGGCCCAGCACATCGCCAAAGATGAAGAGGCGGCCTTCGCGAACCTGCCAGGCGGTGGGGTCGCTGCCCAGCTTGATGGCAAAGGCCGCGCCGCTGGCGCAAAAGCCGCCGTATTGCGGCTCGTAACGCGATGGCGCGGCAGCGAACAGCGCCTTGTGTTCGGCGCTGGCGAAGTAGTAGCTGCGTTCGGGCAGGTCCACCACATGCTGTGGCGAGCCGCGCAGCGGCTGGCCGCGGGTGAAGTAGGCCACCGGGTCGTGGCCGAGCAGCATCACCGGCCGGCCAGTCGCGTCGGGCACGGTGGCGTAGGGCGTGCCGCAGCCCGCCAACAACGCCAGCACCAAGATCAACGCGCCCAACCAGCATCGGTTCATGACAGCTCCTCGTTGCACTACGCCCAAGCCTCACCCAGCGCCTGTGCCTGTTGCAGCACCAGCTCCACCGCCGCATCCTGCTGATCGGGCGGGTACTTGTACTTGCGAAGAATGCGCTTGACCATCAGCCGCAGCTTGGCCTGCACACTCTCGCGCGCCGACCAATCCACCGTGAGGTTCTTGCGCAGGTTCTCGGCCAGTTCGTGGGCGATCTTCTTCAGCGTCTCATCGGTCAGTTCGCGGACGGCGGATTCGTTGTTGGCCAGCGCGTCGTAGAACCGGACCTCGTCTTCGCTCAGGCCCAGTTGCTCGCCGCGCGCCGCTGCCTCGCGAAACTTCTTGGCCATCTGCACCAGCTCTTCCATCACCTGCGCGGCTTCGATGGACCGGTTCTGGTAGCGCTGCACGACATCGGTCAGCATGTCCGAGAACTTCTTGTTCTGGACCACGTTGCCGGCGAAGCGT
>JANOZF010000309.1:0-4483 GCA_031429255.1 Rubrivivax sp. | reverse complement strand
CGCAGCGCAGCGGCCAAGCCGGGCGCCCAGCGCCCGCCCGTAGCGCGCATCGAGCCGGTCAGCGAAACATTTCACGGGCAGACCATCACCGACCCCTACCGCTGGATGGAAAACCCGAAAGACGCCGAATGGGAGCCCTTCATGCGCGGGCAGGACGCCTATGCGCGTGGCGTGCTCGGCGCCATCCCCGGGCGCGCCGAACTGAAGGCGCGTATTTCGGCGCTGTCGGGCGGCACCGCCATCGCCTACGGTGCGCAGAAGGCCGGCGCGCGGCTGTTCTACCAGGTGCGTCCGGCCGGGGCCGACAACTTCATGCTGGCGGTGCGTGAAACCGGCGCCGCCGGCCTGGGCCCCGAACGCATCCTGCTCGACCCCACCACCATGAAAGGCGACGGCGGCGTGCACGTGTCGCTGGACTGGTGGCTGGCATCGCCCGACGGCCGCCACGTGGTGTATGGCCTGTCGCCCGCGGGCAGCGAGAACTCGGTGCTGCACGTGATGGAAGTCAGCAGCCAACGTGTGCTGCCCGAGCGCATCGCCGGCACGCAGTACGCCAACCCGTCCTGGTTGCCCGATGGCACGGGCTTCTTCTACGGGCGTGTAGCCGACATCAGCAAGAACGGCACGGTGGACTACTACAAGAAAGCGCCGGTGCTGTTGCACAAGCTGGGCGCCGACCCCAAGGACGACCTGCTGCTGGCCGCGCACGGCCGCGACGCCGCACTCCCGCTGAGCGACACCGAGTTCCCTTCCATCAGCTGCAGCATCGGCAGTGAATGGGCGGTGTTGCTGCTGGCCGGCGGGGTGCGGCGGCAGAACCCCTTGTTCGTCGCGCCGCTGGCCGACGTGACCGCCGGCCGCGCCGCGTGGCGGCCGGTGTGCACCATCGATGACGAGGTCACCGCCTTTGCCTTCGATGCCAAAGACCTGTACCTGCTGACCACGCGTGGCGCTGAAAACGGCAAGGTGTTGCGCACACCGCTGGCTGGCGGAAGTTACTCCAGCGCCGCCACCGTGGTGCCCGCGGCCCCGCTGGTGCTGGAGGGCGTGGCCATGGCCCGCGACGGCCTGTACCTGCTGGACCTGGACGGGGGTTATCACAGCCTGCGCAAGCTGGCGCGCGACGGCAGGATCGGCGCCGTGCCGCTGCCGTTCGAGGGCTCGGTCAGCGGCCTGTCCACCAGCGCCGCAGACGACGGCTGCTTCGTCGATGGCACCGCCTGGCTGCTGCCCCTTACCACCTTCCGGCACGACCCCGCCAGCGGCCGCACCGAAGCGGCCGGCATCGCCCCCAAGTCCGGCCTGGACCTGTCGGGATTCGAGGCCATCCGCACCTTCGCCACCGCACGCGACGGCACCCGGGTGCCGCTGTCCATCGTCGCCCGGAAGGGCCTCAAACGCGACGGCCGCAACCCCACGCTGGTCAGCGCCTATGGGGCCTACCAGATATCCAGCAGCCCCTATTTCAGCCCGCGCACGCTGGCCTTGCTGGAGCGTGGCGGCGTCTTCGCCACGGCCCATGTGCGCGGCGGTGGCGAATACGGCAAGCGCTGGTGGCAAGCGGGCCAGAAGCTCACCAAGCCCAACACCTGGCGCGACCTCATCGACTGCTGCGAGCACCTGGTGAAGCAACGATGGGCGAGCAAGGCCACGCTGACCATCCAGGGCGGTTCGGCGGGTGGCATCACGGTGGGGCGTGCGCTCACCGAACGGCCCGACCTGTTTGCCGGCGTCATCTCCAACGTCGGCGTGTCCAACGCGCTGCGCGCCGAGTTCTCGCAGAACGGCCCGCCCAACATCGACGAGTTCGGCACCGTGAAGGAGCGCGACGGCTTCATCGGCCTGGAGGCCATGGACGCACTGCAGCACGTCAAGGACGGCACGCGCTACCCCGCGGTGCTGCTCACCGTGGGCATGACCGACCCGCGAGTCGAGGCCTGGAACGGCGGCATGATGGCGGCGCGGCTGCAGAAGGCCAACCGGTCGGCCAAGCCCATCCTGCTGCGCGTGGGCTTTGACGCCGGCCACGGCCTGGGCAGCACGCGCAGCCAGATCGACGACGAGCGTGCCGACGAGTTCGCTTTCGTGCTGTGGCGCGCGGGGCGCAAGAACGTGGCGTGACGGGGGCCTGTCTCCTGCGGTGATGTCGCACACCTTTCAGGGTTCGCCCTGAGCTGTGGCGGGCGTAGACTGTATACAAAGAGCCGTGCCGCCCGGGGAGTTGCAACTGCTGCCCCCGGTGCCATCGACAGCGGCCATCGCAGCGCAGACGCCACCGGCACCGTCGGTGGCACCAGTTGCCGTCATCGGCATCCGCCCAGACAGGAGACAGCCTTTGCAGCCCACCGATGTCGGCAACCCGGCCTACTTCCACAAGGTCGTTGATTGCCAGTGGGCCTGCCCGGCCCACACCCCCGTGCCGGAATACATCCGGCTCATCGCGCAGGGTCGTTTCGACGATGCCTACATGGTCAACTGGGTCAGCAACGTGTTCCCGGGTGTGCTGGGCCGCACCTGTGATCGCCCTTGCGAGCCCGCGTGCCGGCGCGGCCGTGCCGAAGAAGAAAACCTGGCCAAACCCGAGCCGGTGGCCATCTGCCGCCTGAAGCGCGTGGCGGCCGACTTCAAGAGCGACGAGGTGCGCGCGCTGATGCCCAGCGCGCCGCCCAAGGCGGCACGCAACGGCAAGAAAGTGGCTTGTGTCGGGGCCGGGCCGGCATCGTTGACGGTGGCGCGCGACCTGGTGCTGCAGGGCTACGCCGTCACCGTGTTCGAAGGTGACGCCAAGGGCGGCGGTTTCATGCGCACGCAGGTGCCGCGCTTCCGTCTGCCCGAAGCCGTGATCGACGAGGAAGTGGGCTGGGTGGTCGACCTGGGCGTGGAACTGCGCGGCAACCAGCGCGTGGGCTCGATGAAGGCGCTGCTGGCCGAAGACTGGGACGCGGTTTTCGTGGGCTGCGGCGCGCCGCGCGGACGCGATCTGCAGATACCCGGCCGGCAAGAGGCGGCGGCGCACATCCACCTGGGCATCGACTGGCTGTCGTCGGTGTACTTCGGCCATGTCAGCACCATGCCCGAGCGTGTCATCGTGCTGGGCGGTGGCAACACGGCCATGGACTGCTGCCGCAGTGCGCGCCGTCTGGGCGCCACCGACGTGAAAGTCGTGGTGCGCAGCACCTACGAGGACATGAAGGCCTCGCCGTGGGAGAAGGAAGACGCCGAACACGAAGGCATCCCGTTGATGGCCTGCCACAGCCCTAAGGCTTTCCTGCATGAAGGCGGCAAGCTGGTGGGCATGAGCTTCGAGCGCGTGAAGTCGGTCTACGACGACAAGGGCCGGCGCAGCCTGGTGCCCACCGGTGAGCCCGATGTCGTCATCCCGTGCGACCAGGTACTGGTGGCCGTGGGACAGGAAAACGCCTTCCCGTGGATCGAGAAGGACATCGGCATAGCCTTCGACCAGTGGGGCCTGCCGGTGCTGGATGCCAGCACCTTCCAGAGCTCGCTGCCACGCGTGTTTTTTGGCGGTGACGCCGCTTTCGGCCCGAAGAACATCATCACCGCGGTGGCGCACGGCCATGAAGCCGCGGTGTCGGTCGACCGCTTCCTGCACGGCGAAGACCCGCGCCAGCGGCCGCCGCCGCACGTCAACCTGATGTCGCAGAAGATGGGCATCCACGAATGGAGTTATGCCAACGCGCCCACCAACGACGCGCGCCACAAGGTGCCCTGGGCGGCGGCCGAAAAGGCGCTGAAGAGCATCAAGGTGGAAGTGGAGCTGGGTTTCGACCTGGCCACCGCGTTCAAGGAAGCCGAACGCTGCCTGAACTGCGACGTGCAGACGGTGTTCAACGACAAGCTGTGCATCGAATGCGATGCCTGCATGGACATCTGCCCCACCGACTGCATCACCTTCACCGACAACGGTGAAGAAGCCGATCTGCGCACGCGGCTGAAGGCGCCGGCCACGAACGCCGAGCAAGACCTGTTTGTCAGCCTGCCGCTGAAGACGCAGCGCGTGCTGGTGAAAGACGAAGACGTGTGCCTGCACTGCGGCCTGTGTGCCGAGCGCTGCCCCACCGGCGCCTGGGACATGCAGAAATTCCTGTTCATCACCAACAAGGCCGGCCCCACCAGCCGCGACCTGAAGACCACCATCCGACACCTGCCGCCAGCCGGGCAGCCCACCACCCGGAGGTCCGTGGCATGAAGCGCCTGGAAGCCGTCAACGACTTCGTCGTCAAGTTCGCCAACGTCAACGGCTCGGGCTCGGCCAGCGCCAACGAGCTGTTTGCCAAGGCCATCCTGCGCATGGGCGTGCCGGTGAGCCCGCGCAACATCTTCCCCAGCAACATCCAGGGCCTGCCCACCTGGTACGAAGTGCGCGTGTCCGAACAAGGCTGGCTGGGCCGCCGCGGCGGCATCGACATGATGGTGGCGATGAACCCGCAGACCTGGGCCCAGGACGTGGCCGAAATCGAGA
>JANOZF010000308.1:0-31481 GCA_031429255.1 Rubrivivax sp. | reverse complement strand
CGTCATACGAACTCAGCTGGATGGGCTTTCTTCAGCGTCACTGGCGGAAAAATTAACCGCTCTGCCTGGCACGATGGTCGAGATGGCGTGCTTGTAAACCATCTGTGTCACCGTGTTACGCAGCAAGACCACATATTGATCGAAAGATTCGATCTGGCCCTGCAATTTGATACCGTTGACGAGGTAAATCGAAACAGGCACATGCTCGCGACGCAAGGTGTTGAGAAATGGGTCCTGCAAAAGCTGACCTTTGTTATTGCTCACGATATTTTCCGTGTTCAAGAGTTAAGAAGATTTGACGTTAACACAGCAAATCGAGCGTTCATGTAGTCCTATGACGAATCCTTATCCTTGAAGGGGTTCTGCGAGCTTTTCATCTGGATGCGCATCGGCGTGCCGACCAGATCGAACTCTTTGCGAAAGCGTCCTTCGAGGTAGCGCTTATAGGCCTCGGTCACGTGGTCGAGCGAATTGCCATGCACGATGATGATGGGCGGGTTCATGCCGCCCTGGTGGGCATAGCGCAGTTTGGGGCGGAAGATGCCGGAGCGCTGCGGCTGCTGGAACTGCACCGCCTCCAGCAGCAGCCGGGTCAGCACCGGCGTGGACATTTTTCGATTGGCCGAGGCATGCGCCTGAATGATGGACTTCCACACCGGCGCCAGTCCCTGGCGCTTGATCGCTGAAATGTTATGAATCGAGGCGAATTTGAGGAAGCCCAGGCGGGTTTCAACCGACCGCGCCAGCTGCTCGCGCTGGTAGGAATCCACCGCATCCCATTTGTTGATGGCCAGCACCACGGCGCGTCCGCTTTCCAGGATGTAGCCGGCAATGTGCGCATCCTGGTCGGTCACACCTTGGGTGGCGTCAATGAGCAGCAGCACCAGGTTGGCGTCGGCGATGGCTTGCAATGTCTTGACCACCGAGAACTTTTCGATGGCTTCGAAGACCTTGCCCTTGCGGCGCAGCCCGGCAGTGTCGATGAGTTCGAAGCGCTGGCCGTCGCGTTCCAGTGGCACGTGGATCGCGTCGCGCGTGGTGCCGGGCTGGTCGAAGGCCACCAGCCGCTCCTCGCCGAGCCAGGCGTTGATGAGCGTGCTCTTGCCGACGTTGGGCCGGCCTGCCACCGCCAGGCGGATCGGGCGCTCTTCCCCCTCGGCATCATCGTCGGCGGGCTCTTCGATGCCCAGGTTGTCCAGCACCGCTTCCAGCAGGCTGCGGATGCCCTGGCCGTGCGCAGCCGAGACGGGGTGGGGGTCACCCATGCCCAATTCATGAAATTCGCCCAGCAGGGGGGACTCGCTCATGCCCTCGGCCTTGTTCACGGCCAGGAAGACCTTCTTGCGCTGCGCACGCAGGTACTGCGCGATGTCGTGGTCCTGGCCAGCCAGGCCCGAGCGCACGTCGAGCACGAAGATCACGGCATCGGCCTCGGCCACCGCTTGTCGGGTTTGCTTGGCCATCTCGGCCACCACGCCCGTGGGCTTCTGCGGCTCGAAGCCGCCGGTGTCCACGACGATGAATTCGCGTGTGCCCAGCCGCGCGTCGCCATAGTGGCGGTCGCGTGTCAGGCCGGCATAGTCGGCGACGATGGCGTCGCGGCTCTTGGTGATGCGGTTGAAGAGGGTCGACTTGCCGACGTTGGCTCTGCCGACCAGTGCGATGACCGGCTTCATGGGTTTGCGAATGGTTTGTTCAGTTGCGGCCTTTGCAGTTGGGGCCTCTTCAGTTGGCGCGGAAAGCGTACAGGCCGCCGGCCTGCGTGACCACCAGCAGCGTGCTGCCGGACACCACTGGTGCGCCGACCACGGGCTTGTTGTCGGTGGCCAGGCGCAATTGCAGTTCGCCGGTAGCGCCAGACAGGAAGTGCACATAGCCTTCACTGTCGCCAAACACCACCGCAGGCCCAACGGCCTGGGCGCCGCTCAGGCCGCGATAGAGCAGTTTTTCGTTGCTCCACACCACGTCGCCGGTGGCGGCGCGCCACGCAGTGATGCGGTCGCTGGCATCGGCACCAAACACGAACTCGCCGTCACTTGCCACCGCCTGGATGCCCCCCGCGTTGCGCGACCAGGCCACGGTGCCACGCTCCACATCGGCGCAACCCACCGCGGACTGGAAAGCGCGCACGCAGACCCGCTCGCCGTGGCGGGCCAGAGGCCCCACCAGGTCGGCCAGCCGTTCCACCTCGTTGCTGCCGCGGGGCGTGGCCATCGGCACTTCCCACAGCACCGTGCCCCGCAAGGGATCCACCCCGGCCAGGCGCGCACCCTGCGCAACCAGCAGCGTGTTCTTGTAGGCCGACAGCACGCTGGCCTGCGCCAGCGTGAGCGCATCACCAGGACGCGCCAAGGTCCACAGCCGACGGCCGTCGAGCGCGTCGAAAGCATGCACGGCACGGTCGACGCCCATCACGAACACCCGTTCACCGGCCACCAGCGGCGGCGTGACCACGCTGGCCGGCACCCTCTTGCGCCAGATCTCGCGGCCGTTGTCGAAAGTGACCACCTGGTTGGTACGCGTCACCACGCTGGTGAACCGGCCATCGGTGCCGACGCCGGCCGAGATGCTTTCGCCGGTCTGCGCCACCCACCTGGCGGCGCCGGACTGGGCATCGAGTGCCATCACGGCCCCCTGCCCGCTGGCCACGTAAAAGGTGCCTTCGCGGGCGGCCGGCACGAGCGCAAAGCCCACGGTGCCCAGGCTCGCTGTCCAGACCTGCTGCCCGGCCATCTTGGGCTGGTAAGTTTCCAGCGGCGTGGGCTTCGGGCGGTCGGCCGCGCAGGCGGCCAGCAGCGCCAGGCAGACGCCAGTGGCCAGCGCCTGCCAGCGTCGACGAAGCACCAAGCCCCTCATCGGGAAGCCCCTGCGGCGGCGCTAGCAGCCGCAGCCGGAAGCGGCGAGGCGCCAGTCACCGTCGGCAGTGCCGCTGCGGCCGGGGGTGCGCCCAGCGCCGTCAGTTTTGCCTCCACCAGGCGCCGGTACTCCAGCTTCTCGCCCAGCGCCTTGTAGGCAGCCTGATAGGCCACCACCGCATCGGCCTTCTTGCCTTGAAGGCCGAGCACATCGCCTCGCCGGTCGGCGACCAGCCCTTCAAAGCCGAGGGCACTGGCAGCGTCCAGCGTCTTCAGTGCCTCGTCGTAGCGCTTGGCCTGCGCGTGCAAGGCGGCCAGACGCAGCTGCGCCACGGTGCGCAGTTCGTCGTCGGCGCCACTCTTGACCAGCCATTCCAGCGACGCCTGCGCCGCATCGGTCTGGCCCTTGTCGAACTGTGCCTTCGCCGTGAGCAGGGCGGCCTGATGCGCAAACGCCGTGCGCGGGAAGCGCTCCTTCAAATCGTTGAAGACGCGTCCGGTCTTCTCGACGTCGGCAGCAGTTGCAGCGCGCTCGAGTTCGTCGAACATGGCGCCGGCCTTGACCGCCTGCTCGCGCTGCCAGTACTGCCAGCCGTTCCAGGCCGCAAAGGCACCCAGCACCAGGATCAGCACCCAGGTGATCAGGTTGCCCTGCTTGTTCCAGAACGCCTTCAGCGCGTCCAGTTGTTCCTGCTCTTGCAGATCGAGTTGTGTAGCCATGGGTGCGTGCAGGGGCAAAGCCGGTGATTATGCGTTGAGCAGTTCTGCCGCCCAGGCAGCTGCGGTGGCCAGCGGCCGGGTGGACTGGCCGGCGGCAGCGTCGCGCAGGGGCTTGATGGCCACCTCGCCGCGCGCCATCTCGTCGGCACCGAAGATCAGCGCGTGCCGGGCGCCGCTGGCATCGGCCTTCTTGAACTGCGACTTCATGCTGCCCCAGGCGTCCTTGCCCGAGGCATGCATCTGCACGCTGACCCCGGCCGCACGCAGGGCCTCGACGGTGGCCATCGCCACGCCCAGCGCTTCCAGCCCCGGCACAACGGCGAAGACATCGGGCGCTGGCGCGGCCGGCGCCGTGCCGGACTGTTCGACCAGGTCGAGCACCCGTTCGATGCCCATGCCCCAGCCGATGCCGGGTGCGGGCTTGCCGCCGATCAGCTCCACCAGCCCGTCGTAGCGGCCTCCGCCACAGACCGTGCCCTGTGCGCCCAGACGATCGGTTACCCACTCGAATACGGTCAGGTTGTAGTAGTCCATGCCGCGCACCAGTCGCGGGTTGATGCGGTAAGGCTGGCCCGCCGCGTCCAGCACCGCACGCATGGTGTCGAAGTGCTTCAACGACGCGTCACCCAGATAGGACATCAGCTGCGGCGCGCTTTCCACCACCGGCTGCATGGCCGGATGCTTGGTGTCGAGTATGCGCAGCGGGTTGCTGTGCAGGCGCCGCAAGGCATCGGCATCGAGCAGTTCGCGGTGCGCCTCGAAGTGGGCCACCAGCGCCGCGCGGTGGGCCCGCCGCTCATCGGCCTGACCCAGGCTGTTGATTTCCAGCCGCACATCGGTCAAACCCAGTTCGCGCCAGAGCGTGCGGCACATCAGGATCACTTCGGCATCGACGTCGGGGCCGCCGAAGCCGAGCGCCTCTACACCCACCTGATGGAACTGGCGGTAACGGCCGCGTTGCGGTTTCTCGTGCCGGAACATCGGGCCGATGTAATACAGGCGCTTGCCGCCCTCGTACAGCAGCGAATGTTCGATCGCGGCCCGGACCACGCCGGCCGTGCCCTCGGGCCGAAGTGTCAGCGCGTCGCCGTTCATGCTGTCAACGAAGGAATACATTTCCTTCTCGACAATGTCGGTCACTTCACCCAGGCCCCGCACGAACAGCGGCGTGGGTTCGACGATGGGCACGCGCACGTTCAGGTAGGCATAGCGGCGCATCAGCGCGCGCACGGTGTCTTCGAACCACTCCCAGCGCGCCGAAGCAGGCGGCAGGATGTCGTTCATGCCTTTCACGGCTTGAATGGGTTCTGGCATGGGTGGAGTCAACGGTGTAGCAGCAAGGGATTGCCGGGCTCGGGCCCGGCCGGGCGACGAAGGCAGGCGCTGCGTCGCGTCAATGCGCGGCGGTCACGCTGCCGAAGCGTCGCTCGATGTAGTTCTCGACGATCTTGTGGAATTCGCGCGCAATGCCTTCGCCCCGCAGCGTAAGGGCCTTTTCGCCGTCGATGAAGACCGGCGCCGCTGGCGCTTCACCGGTGCCCGGCAGGCTGATGCCGATGTCGGCATGCTTGCTTTCGCCCGGGCCGTTGACGATGCAACCCATCACGGCCACCTTCAGGTTTTCCACACCTGGGTAGCGGCTCTTCCAGACTGGCATCTGGGCGCGCAGGAAATCGTCGATTTCCTTGGCCAGTTCCTGAAACGTGGTGCTCGTGGTGCGACCGCAGCCCGGGCAGGCCGTGACGCTGGGGTTGAAGGCGCGCAGACCCAGCGATTGAAGGATCTCGAGCGCCACAACCACTTCCTGCGTGCGCGCCTCGCCGGGCTGCGGCGTCAGGCTGACGCGGATGGTGTCGCCAATGCCCTCCTGCAGCAGGATGGACAAGGCCGTGGCGCTGGCCACCGTGCCCTTGGTGCCCATGCCCGCCTCTGTCAGACCCAGGTGCAGTGCATAGTCGCAGCGGCGGGCCAGCGCGCGGTAGACCGAGATCAGGTCCTGCACGCCGCTGACCTTGCAGCTGATGATGATCTGCTCCGGCCTCATGCCCAGTTCACGCGCCACCTCGGCCGAGCCCAGCGCCGATTGCACCAGCGCCTGGTACATCACCTGCTTGGCGTCCACGGGCTGGGCCCGGACGGCGTTTTCATCCATCAGCTGCGCCAGCAGTTCCTGGTCGAGGCTGCCCCAGTTGACACCGATGCGCAGCACCTTGTCGTGCTGCACCGCGGCTTCCACCATCTGCGCAAACTGGCGGTCGCGCTTGTCGCCCTTGCCCACGTTGCCGGGGTTGATGCGGTACTTGCTCAAGGCCTTGGCCATGGCCGGATAGTCGGTGAGCAGGCGGTGGCCGTTGTAGTGGAAGTCGCCGATCAACGGCACCATGATGCCCATGCGGTCGAGCTGGTCGCGGATGTGCGGCACGGCCTCGGCGGCCTCGGGCGTGTTCACGGTGATGCGCACCATCTCGCATCCGGCTTGCGCCAGTTCCTTGACCTGGATGGCGGTGCCGATGGCGTCCACCGTGTCGGTGTTGGTCATGGCCTGCACCCGCACCGGTGCGTCGCCGCCCACCGTGACGACATGGTCGCCCCAGCTCACGCGGGCCTGCAATGAACGCCGCGGCGCAGGCTTGGCGGCTTCGATCCAGTCGTCTGCAACAGGCTTGTTCATCGTCGTTTCGTGATGGAAGGGGGCGTGGGCGGTGGCGAACTCATGGCAACTCGAACCGCGCCACATTCTCGCGTGCACGGGCCATGACATTGACGGGCCGGCCCATGAACACCAGCTGAGTGGCCGACGCGTTGCCGATCAACAGCCGCATCGGCAGCGGCCCGTTCAGGCCTACGCTGCGTCCGGGCTGCACGATCTCGCCCAACAGCAACTGGCCCTTGGCGTCCCGAACCTCGACCCAGGACGCATCGTTGGTGGTGACAACGAGAGCTCCGCCGACGGCAGGTGCGGCGCCCGAACTCGACGGCGGCACGGAAAACACCGTCTCTGCACTGACGGATCGGTTGCGGTCGTCGCCGGCCGAGGTGGCGGCAGTAGCCACCAAGGGCATCGTCACCGCAGAAGCCGCTTCAAGCGATGTCGCCTGGCTGGCCGCGGACTGCGTCACCGGCACCGCCGAAGCTGCGGCCAGCGCGGCCGAGGCCACTGGATCCACCCGCAGCGGCGCGCTGGCCACCGCAGGTCGAGCAGGCTCTACCGATACCGTCGAACCCATACCCAACCAGGCAGACGGCAACAGGTACAAGGCCAGCGCACCCAACAACAACAAAGCAGCGCCCCAGAACAACGGCCCCAGGCCCCTGGCCGGGCCTTGCTCGGCACGCCCGCCGCGGTCCCGATAGGGCGTGCTGCGGATGCGCGACGCCGGTTCGAGCGCCACCGTTCCGCTGGTCGGCAACAAGGCCAGCACCGGCTGCGGATCGGTCTTCAGGTAGCGACAGATGGTCTGCGCCAGCGCCCGCGCGAAAGTCGTGTCGGGCAGTTCGTGCAAGCGGTCGCTTTCGAGCGCATCCACCTTGCGTGGGGTGACCTTGATGGCCGTGGCCAGCGCCGCGATATGCAGGCCCTGCGCTTCTCGCGCAGCGCGCAACATGGCGCCCGCCGTCATCGGGGCGGGCTTCGCGCCAGCGGCTGAAACATCGGATTCAGTCATCGAAATGTCCCCGCTCGTAACGCAGGGTCTCGGGGGCTTGTGGGAAGCGCTGGCGCAGCTGCGCGCCAAAGTCCAGCACGGCGTCGGCGTTGCCCAGGCGCTTCTCGATGCGAGCCGCCAGCCACAGACTCTGCGCCGAGACCTGATCGGCCACGCCGTTGACGCGGCGCACCAGGAACCGTGCCCGCTCCAGTTCACCGCGCTGCAGCAGCACTTCGCTGAGGTTGAAGGCCGTCACCGGGTTGGCCGGGTCGAGCTCGTAGGATCGCGTCAGACTGCGTTCGGCCTGCGGCATACGTCCGGCCCGTGCCTGGCACACCCCCAGCGCGAGCAGCGTGCGCACCGAGTCGCGGTATTGCGGCAGCGCCAAGGCCGATTCGAACTGGGCTTCGCTTTCGACAAAGCGGCGTTGCTGGCACAAGAACCAGGCGCGGTTGTGCAAGGCGCCACCGTCGCCCGGCGCCAGCTGGATCGCGCGCTGGAAGCTCTGGTCGGCAGCCGCCGCATCACCCATGCTGGCCAGGATCAGCGCACGCAGACCATGTGCCTCGGCCAGATCGGGCCTGGCCTCGAGCGCCTGGCGCACTTCGTCCAGCGCGGTCTCGAGCTGACCCCGGCCCATGTACAGGCCGGCAAGTTCCATGCGCACCTGAGCACGCCGCTGTGGATCGCCGGCCTCGTTGGGCGCGCTTCGCACTTCGCGTTGGTCACCGGGGGCGGTGCCTCGGGCACAACCCGCCAGCGCTGTGGCCAGCCCCAGCAGCAGCAGGCAGGGCAGCAGGCGAAACCGCGCGACCGGCTGCGGCCGGCTCATCGAGCCACCCCGGCATCGGTGGCCGCGGCCACCACGGCTATCGGCACTCTGCGGCCGGCCAGGCGTTCGCGGGCGTTGGTGCGGTCCTGCACCTCGCCGGCCAGCTGGCCGCAGGCGGCATCGATGTCGTCGCCGCGCGTCTTGCGCACGGTGGTGACGATGCCGGCGTCTTGCAGCACGGCAGCAAACGCTTGCACCCGGTCAGTCGACGAGCGCCGCAGGCCCGATGCCGGGAAGGGGTTGAACGGAATCAGGTTGACCTTGCACGACAGGCCCGTCTCACCCCCAGCGCGAGCAGCACCCGCGGGCCGCACCAGCTGCACCAGCGCCTGCGCCTGCGCTGGTGAGTCGTTGACGCCGTCGAGCATGCAGTACTCCAGAGTGATGAAATCGCGTGGCGCTGCCTGCAAGTAGTGCCGACAAGCCGCCAGCAATTCAGCGATCGGGTACTTGCGGTTCAGGGGCACCAGCCCGTCGCGCAGGGCATCGTCGGGTGCGTGCAGCGATACCGCCAGGGCCACCGGGCAATCCTTCTGCAGGCGCTCGATCATCGGCACCACGCCCGACGTCGACACCGTGACACGGCGCCGGGACAGGCCATAGCCGTGGTCGTCCAGCATCGTGCGCAGCGCTGGCACCAGGGCGTCGTAGTTCTGCAGCGGTTCACCCATGCCCATCATCACCACGTTGTCGATGGCACGGGTGCCCGGTGCAAGGCCCAGGCTGGCGCGCAAACGGTGCTCGGCAAACCAGAGCTGGAAGATGATTTCGCCCGTGCTCAGGTTGCGGCTGAAGCCCTGGTGCCCGGTGGAGCAGAAGCGGCATCCCACGGCGCAACCGGCCTGTGACGAGACGCACAGCGTGCCGCGATCGGCTTCGGGTATGAACACCGTCTCGACCGCGTTGCCCTGGCCGACGTCGAACAGCCACTTCACCGTGCCGTCAGCCGAGCGGTGCTCGGCCAGCAGCGGCAGGCCGCGTATGTCGGCCACACCGCTGAGCTTGGAACGCAGCGAGCGCGCCAGATCGGTCATGGCGTCGAAGTCGCTGGCGCCCTTCTGGTGGATCCAGCGAAAGAGCTGCACGGCACGGAAACGCTTTTCACCCAGGCCCTGGCAGTAGGCGGCCAGCGCATCAAGATCGAAATCCAGCAGGTTGACCAGCATGGGCGGGCTTCGGCGGGGCGGGTGTACACGCGAAGCGGTGGGTCCGTCTGCCGCCAGCCCACCTGCGCTGCAGGGTGCTGGCGACGCCGGACCCGAACCGTCAGCGCGAATAGACGTTCATGCCAGGGAAGAAGAAGGCGATCTCCACCGCGGCCGTTTCCGGCGCGTCGGACCCGTGCACGGCATTGGCGTCGATGCTGTCGGCGAAGTCGGCACGGATGGTGCCCTTCTCGGCCTTCTTGGGATCGGTGGCGCCCATCAGCTCGCGGTTCTTGGCGATGGCGTTGTCGCCTTCCAGCGCCTGGATCATCACCGGGCCAGAGATCATGAAGCTGACCAGATCGTTGAAGAAGGGGCGCGCCTTGTGGACGGCGTAGAACGCCTCGGCTTCGCCGCGCGACAGGTGAGCCATCCGGGCGGCCACGACCTTCAGGCCAGCACCTTCAAAGCGGGCGTAGATCTGGCCGATGACATTCTTGGCAACGGCATCGGGCTTGATGATGGACAGCGTACGTTCGAGGGCCATGATGAAACTGTTCTCCTGGGAAAAATGACGGGAATCGGATGAGACAAAGCCTTTGATTGTAGAGGCCGGGGTGTGCAATGCTGATGACAGCGGCAGCGGTCAGCCGCCGGCTGCTGCATCACCGGTTACCGCTTCACCGGTTACCGCTTCACCGACTGCGGCCGCCACCACGCGGGCCACGGCTGCGGTTGCGCGCCGGTCCGGGGCCGCCGGCGCCCGCACCGCCACCACCACCACCGCCGCCACCACCGAAGCCGCCTGATGCGCCCGCGGGCTTGCCGCCACCACGGCGACCGCCTCTGCCGCCACCACCACCGCCGTTCTTGCGACGGAAGGCATCGGCGCCGATGTAGCCCACAGAGGTCTGCATCGGATCGGGAATCTGGTCCGGGTCCGGTGCCTCGCCCTTGCGCCCGGCACCCTTGCCGTTCTGGGCAAACCGCTTGTCATAGGTCTGCTGCAGCGGGTTGGGGATGGGGCCGTCGTCGGGAATATCCCTCTGCGGCATGCGGTCGCGCTGCAGCGCCCTTTTGTCGAAAGTCTGCTGCAGGGGGTTCGGAATCGGGCCATCTTCGGGCATGTCGTGGCGCGTGCGACGGTCGGCCTGCAAGGCCCGCTTGTCGAATGTCTGCTGCAGCGGGTTGGGTATCGCACCGCCCTCGCCCGCTTCACCGCGGTTGCCCCGTGGCGGCCGCTCGGCCATTGGCCCACGGTCGGGCCGCTGACTGCGATCGGGCCTGGGGCCACCGGTGCGGTTGCCGTTGCGGCTCGATACGGGCGCACGATCGGGTCCGCGGTCAGGCCGGCCCTGTCCCTGTCCCTGGCCCTGCACACGGCCCTGCACACGGTCCTGCGGGCCGTCCGCGATGCGCTCGGCGCCTTCGCCACGGCCGCCCCCGCCGCGCCGGTTGCGGCCACGCTTGCTGCCGCCCGCCGGCATGCCCTGCGCTTCACTGGGCGGACGTGCAGCGGCTTCCGCCGGACGCGGCCCGCTGGCCAGCCGGCGCAGGTTGCGCAAGTCCTGATCGGTCAGATCGACCCAGACGCCGCGCTTCAGCCCGCGAGGCAACACCACCGAGCCATAGCGGATGCGGATCAAGCGGCTCACCGCATGACCAACGGCTTCGAACAGGCGGCGCACCTCCCGGTTACGACCCTCGGTGATGACGACGCGGTACCAGTGGTTGACACCTTCTCCACCCCCGTCGTCGATGCTCTTGAAGGCTGCCCGCTGGCCATCGATCTCCACGCCTTCCAGCAGGCGCGTCTTGGCATCGGGTTCCAGCACGCCCAGTGAGCGCACGGCGTATTCGCGTTCGACACCAAACCGCGGGTGCATCAACTGATTGGCCAGTTCACCCGACGTCGTGAAAAGCAGCAGACCTTCGGTGTTGATGTCCAACCGACCCACCGACTGCCACTTGCCGTGCGCCAGGTGGGGAAGTCGCCTGAAGACGGTGGGCCGCTGCTGCGGGTCGTCGTGCGACACCACTTCACCAGCCGGCTTGTGATAGGCCAGCACGCGCGGCGGCGGCGGCGCGATGCGGTAGCGCACCGGCTTGCCGTCCAGCTGAATGCGGTCGCCGAAGGAGATGCGCTGGCCGGTGTGCGCCACTTCGCCATTCACGGTGACACGACCCTCGCCAATCATCTGCTCGAGATCGCGGCGTGAACCCACACCCGATTGCGCCAGCACCTTGTGCAGCTTCGGCGCATCGGCTTCGGGTGCCAGCACCCGCTTGGGGTTGTGCACGGGCTGACCGGGGCTGGCATCACCAGGCCCGGCAGCCGCAGCCACTTCGTCGAGCGACGCGTCTGCGCCAGGCAGATCGGAAGTGGCTGCCTGCGCCTGGTGGCCCGTGACAGCGGGCGCTTCGGCAGCACCAGAAGCCGACGCGGCTTCCACCACCGCGTCGCCATCGAATTCACCCGCCAGAACCTGCGCAAACACCGCCACCGCATCCGGCTGTTCCACACCAGGCTGAACGGCGCGCGGCTGTCCCGGTGCAGCGCGCTCGCGTGGCCTGGCGTCGGCAGCACCGTCCTCGCCCTCGGGCCTGACACGGTCGCCACCACGGCGGCCCCGTCGGCGATTGCGTCCGCGTCGCGGTCCTTCTGCATCGGAGGCAGCGCCGGCACTGCCTTCGCCAGCGGGCTCGACGGCAGGCACCGTAGCAGCCGCTTCCGAGCTCGGGGCGGCAGACCGGGATTCGCCCTGTGCGGGCTCGTCGCTGGCAAATGCCGGCCCCGCGGCCATGCGCGGCTGGTCAACTGGCGGTTCGCGCCGCCGCCTGGGCGACTTGGGCACATCGGTTGTAGCGGATTCGATGCCGGCGGCCGCGGAGAGGGAATCGACCACGGGCGCCAGCTCCACCGCTGGTGCTGCGGTGCTGCCAAAAACCTCGTCCGCAGTCGGTGCACGCGCGGCAGCACGCTTGCGTGACTTGGGCGGCACGCCGTCTGTCGCCAGCGGGGCGTCCGCACCAGCCTGATCAGCAGCCACTTCGGTCTCCATCACCCCCTCAGCGGCCGCCTTTCGGGGCGCGCGCTTGCGCTTGGGCTTGGCGCCTTCTGCTTCACCAGTGGCCGGTGCCGGATGGTCGGCAGCCATGACAGGGGGCACAGGGGTTTCGTCAGATGCGTTCATGCGCGGGTGTCCATGGCTGGATCAGAAGTGTCTTTGGGGGGTTGGGGCGGGTCGGCATCGGCAACCGCGTGTACGGGTGCCCCTGCCTCAAGCTGCTCAAACTGCAGCAAGGCCGATGCCAAGGCCTGAGGCGCCACCGACTCGCCAGCAAGGCTGGGATTCGGAGTGGTCTCGACCTCGGGTGCAGCTGGCAGGGTCGGGCCGACGGCAGTCACAGACCCGGTCTGGCGACCGTGTTCCACCTCGAGGGCCAGACTGGCTTGTGTGTCGTCTGGCAGCAGTTGTGGCTCGTTCAGCGCCGACAGTGCGGCAGCCGCCCTCGCCGAGTCGTCGGCACCACCGTCGATGGCAGGCAGCTGGTCCAGGCTGGCCAGGCCCAGATCGTCCAGGAATTGCTTCGTCGTGGCGTACAACGCCGGCCGGCCGGGTGCTTCGCGGTAGCCGATGGCGTCGATCCAGCCCCGGTCCTCGAGTTGCTTGACGATCTGGCTGCTGACGGTGACGCCGCGGATGTCTTCGATGTCGCCCCGTGTCACGGGCTGGCGGTAGGCCACGATGGCCAGGGTCTCCATGGCCGCTCTGGAATACTTGGGGGGCTTCTCCGGATGCAGGCGGTCGAGGAAGACGCGCATCTCGGGCCGGCTCTGAAAACGCCAGCCACTGGCCAGCGCCACCAGTTCGACGCCGCGCGACTCCCAGTCGTTGACCAGTTCGTCAAGCATGCGGCGCAAGGTGTCAACGCCGACCTCGCCGTCAAACAGCGCCCGCATCTCGTTGACGGGCATGGGCCCGTTGGCACAGATCAGTGCTGTCTCGAGGACTCGTCTGGCCTCTTCAGTGTTCATGACTGGATTGGTGATGCATTCGTTGCGATGCAACGGCGACAGGCTTCATCCGAAGTTGCGGCCAGACAAGCCACGCGGATCGAGCTAAGGGGCCCCGCTCGGCTTTCGAGCCGTCATCTTGCGAGGTCTGTGTCGGTCGGCAGCTGTGCCACGACCGGCTGGGGATCAAATGGACGCGGCACCCAGGGTGCTCGTCATGCCCACGACCGCCGTATTGTACTCATGCCAGAAGGCTGGCTGTCAGGCCATCGAATTGAGGAACTCCATGAACCGGCCACCCGCGCCAGAAACACTCAGGGCGCTGCACCAGTCACCTCGGCCCAGGCGGCCGCGAAATCGGGCGGCGCCTGGGCGCGGAAGCTGAGCGCCTGGCCCGTGACGGGATGCCTCAAGCCCAACTCGACCGCATGCAATGCCTGGCGTGCCATGCCCAGCGCTGGCTTGCCGCCATACAGCGCATCGGCCAGCAGCGGGTGGCCCAGGCTCATCAGGTGCACGCGGATCTGGTGCGTGCGCCCGGTGTGAAGCATGCAACTCAGCGCGCTGATGCCCTGGTGGCGGGCGAGACACTGAACATCGGTGCGGGCCGCCCGGCCACCGACGCCGACGGAGACTAAGGCCATGCGCACCCGCACGCGTGGGTCGCGCCCGATCGGCGCTTCCACGGTGAACTGCTCTGCCAAGGGCTCGCCATGGGCCAGAGCCAGGTAGCGGCGCTTGACCTCGCGCGCCGCCACGGCGCGCGACAGCGCCGTGACCGCGGGCAGCGACTTGCCCACCATCATGACGCCCGAGGTGTCCTTGTCCAGCCGATGAACGATGCCCGCGCGTGGCAGCGTGGCCGCCAGCGGGTGGTGGGCCAGCAGACCGTTGAGCAAGGTGCCCGACCAGTTGCCGGGAGCCGGGTGCACCACCAGCCCCGCCGGTTTGTCCAGCACCAGCAGGTGCTCGTCTTCGAACACCACCGACAGCGCCATCGCCTGCGGCGTGAACGCGCGGCTTTCTTCGGTGGGCACCAACTCGATCGTCACCCGCTGCCCGGCCTGCACGCGGCGCGACGCCACGCTGGCCAACACCCCATCGACCCAGACGTGGCCCTTTTCCAGCAGCCCTTGAAGATGGTTGCGCGAGAACTCGGGGGCGATGCTCACCAGCACCTTGTCGATGCGTTGCCCATGCAAGCCGGCACCGACCTGCAGCGTGCGCCGCTCGGCCGCACCGCCGATGTCTTCGGCACCCGGATCGAGCTCGCTCTCGTCGCCGCCCGCGCGCGCCTGCGCCGCATCGGCGCCCGACGGGCCCTCCCTATAATCATGCGCTTCTGGACCGACTGGCAACATCCGCAATGACCAATTCTCTGGTGTCTGGCGCAAGCACGGGCACGATGACCAGCACGATGCGGGTGTCGCGGCAGCTGCCGTGGTTGACGCAGGCAGCACGCGCTGCACGCGCATCACGCACCGTTCGCGCCGCGGCCTGTGTATCGGTGCTGTGCACCCTGGCACTGCTGGGTGGATGTGCATCCACACCCAAGGACGAAACGCCGACCGGCACTGCGGAACGATTGTACAAAGACGCCCGCGAAGACATGGACGCCGGCAGCTTCGAGCGCGCCATCAAGGCGCTGGAACGCGTGGAAGGCTTGGCCGCCGGGTCGGTGATGGCGCAGCAGGCGGTGCTGGACATGGCCTACCTGCACTGGAAGACCGACGACCGCGTGCAGGCGCTGTCCACCATCGAGCGCTTCATCAAGCTCAACCCTTCCAGTCCCGCGCTCGACTACGCGATGTATCTGCGCGGTGTGATCAACTTCAATGAAAGCCTGGGTTTGCTGGGTGCGATTGCCGGCCAGGACCTGTCCGAACGCGACCAGCGCGCTTCACGCGATTCGTTCCAGGCCTTCAGGCAGTTGCTGGACCAGTTTCCGAACTCCAAGTACGCACCCGACGCCCGGCTGCGCATGAACTACATCGTCAACTCGCTGGCCTCTTACGAGGTCCATGTGGCCCGCTACTACTTCAGGCGCGGCGCATACGTGGCCGCAGCGGCAAGGGCGCAGCAGGCGGTGACCGACTTTCAGCGCGCGCCCGCGCTCGAAGAGGCGCTGCACATCATGATGCAAAGCTACGACAAGCTGAACCTGCCCGAACTGCGCGCCGGCGCTGAAAAGGTGCTGCGCTTGAACTACCCGAACAGCAGTTTCTTGGGCGGCACGGTGGCCGGCGCCGGCAAGCCCTGGTGGCGTTTCTGGCAGTGAAGGCGAGGCAGCCCGGTCGGCCGCTTCGGACTTGATCAGCGACCAGAGGCAAGACCCACGACCGCCGAACGCTCGTCAATCATGGCTGTGGGCCAGTTCGGCCAGCCAGTCCATGGCCTGACCTTCGGTCTCCAGCTGGCCCATGGGCGGCAAGGCGGCCAGCAGGCGGCGGCCATAGCGCATCTGCCGCAACCGCGGGTCGCACAGCACCAGCAGGCCGCGGTCGGTCTCGGTTCTGATGAGGCGGCCGGCGCCTTGCTTCAACGACACCGCGGCCTCGGCCACGAAGTAGTCGTCGAACGGGTTGCGGCCCTGGTCTCGCAGCTGCTGCACGCGCGCTTCGACCAGGGGGTCGTTGGGCGGAGGGAAAGGCAGCTTGTCGATGATCACGCACTGCAGCGCGTCACCCGGCATGTCGATGCCTTCCCAGAAGCTCTGTGAACCTACCAGCACGCAACCTCGGCCGTCGCCGAAGCGCTGCAGCAGCGCGCGCCGGGGCGCCGTTCCCTGCACCAGCACCGTCAGCGTCTCGCGCTCAAGCCCGAGGTCCTGCAGCTGTGTGGCCAGGCTCTCGGCAACCTGCTGCAAAGCGCGCAAGGTGGTGGTGAGCACGAAGGTGCGACCTCCCAGTGCAGCCGCGCAGCGCCCGGCCAAGGCGCCGACGGCGGCGGTGTGGCCCGCCGCATTGGGCAGCGGCATCTGCTGCGGCACCCACACGCGGGCGTGGTTGGGGTAGTCGAATGGACTGCCCACACGCAGCTTGGCTGCGTCTTCAAGGCCCGTGGCAGAAGTGAACCAGGTCAGACCTTCGTCGTCACCCAAGGTTGCCGAGGTGAAGATCCAGGCCTTCGGGGCCAGCAGACGCTGCTCTGACAGCATGTCTCGAATGTCCAGCGGCGACTCCACCAGCCTCGCCTGCTGCGGTGACAAGTCGACCCAGCGTACCCGGCCCGACTCGGCGGGCGCCGAGAAGATGGCGGCCAGGGAAGCCAAGGCGCGCGCGCGCTGTTCCAGCTTGGCAAAGTCCGGCGCCGCGTCGGTCACCACGGCCAGCGCATCGGCCGCGGCCAGCGCCTGCTGCTGCAACACAAGCAGCACCGCGGGCAGGTCATCGGCGCATTCGTCCCAGCGGCGCTTGAGGATGCCGCGCACCTCGTGGATGGGCCCTGCAGCGGCCAGTCGCAGGTTCTTGGCGGCGCGGTCCAGACCACCCTGCAACTCGGCCCAGGGTTGCAGGCCACGCGCGTGCTGCAGGCCCAGCGCCAGCATGTCCCGGGCCAGATCGACGGCTTGCCCCGTGGCCAGCTGGGTTCCCAGGAACTGAACCCCCGCCTCAACGAGCTGGTGCGCTTCGTCGAAGACGGCTGCATCCACCGTGGGCAACAACTCGGCCACGCCACTGTCGCGCAAGGCCATGTCGGCAAAGAACAGGTGGTGATTGACGACCACCAGGTCGGCGGCCATGGCGTCCCGGCGGGCCTGCATGACATGGCAGCTGCGATGCTCGGGGCACTCGGTGCCCAGGCAGTTGTCACGCGTGGAGGTGACCAGGGGAATGACCGGTGAGCGTTCATCCAGGCCATCGAGCTCGGCCATGTCGCCGCTGCGCGTGGCGTGCGCCCAGGTCACGACCCGCTGCAGCGCGCGCACCGCAAAGCGGTCCGGCAGCTGCGTGTCCAACTGGGCCTGTTGCAGCCGCCACCGACACAGGTAGCTGGCACGGCCCTTCAGCAGCGCCAGCCGCGCCGGCACACCCAGCGCATCGCGCAGGCGTGGCAGGTCGCGCAGGAAGAGCTGGTCCTGCAAGCTCTTGGTGGCAGTGCTGACCAGCGCCCGGCGGCCTGCCAGCAACAGCGGCACCAGATAGGCGAAGGTCTTGCCGACGCCGGTGCCGGCCTCGGCGACGAGGCTTTCCCGCCGCTCCAGCGCCTGCGCAATGCGCGCGGCCATCTCGTCCTGCGCAGCACGCGGCATGAAGCCGGGCTCGCTGGCGGCCAATGCCCCGTCCACCGCGAACGCGCGGGCAACGGCGGTTACGAGGTCACTCACCGGCGGAACAGGATTGCGTCATGCGGGCTCGGGAGGCTCAAGCTGGTTCTCCAACCGTGAAATCTGGTCGCGCAACGCCAGCCGGCGCTTCTTGAGACGGCGCACGGACAGGTCGTCCATGGGCAGCTCGGGCGCGGTGCGATCGATCAGGCCGTTCAAGTCGGCGTGCTCCATGCGCAGTTCTATCAGCTGTCGCTGCGGGGAATGCAGGTTCTCGTCCACTGCTGCACAGTTGGTGGTGAAGGCCGGAGTTTATATTTCTCCACATGCCCGCACCAACGCAGACGTTCAGGTTCAGCGGCGCCACCGGCTTGCACCGCGGTGATCGTGCCTACCAACAAGACCAAGTCGACATCATCGCCCACCATCGAACCCCCGGTTGCGTACTGGGGGTGGTGGCTGACGGCATGGGCGGCAAGAGCGGTGGCCGCAAGGCCGCTGACCAGGTGCTGCTGACCGGCCGCCAGATCTTCGAACGCTTCGTGCCCAGCGAAGACGACGGCGGCGAGTTGCTGCGCCAGCTGGTGCAGGAAGCGCACTTGATGATCAAGCTGACGGCCATCACCTCCGAAGAAGAGCCGCACAGCACCGCGGCGGCCTTTCTCGTCAGCCCTACCCTGCAGTGTGACGTGGTGCACGCTGGCGATTCGCGCGTCTACCACTACCGGGGTGCCGATCTGGTGCGCCGCACCATCGACCACTCGTTCGTGCAGCGGCTCATCGACGAGGGCAAGCTCACCGAAGAGACGGCGCAAAACCACCCGCAGTCCAACCTGCTGACCGGCTGCCTGGGCACCCACGCCGACCCCCCGGTGAGCCTGTGGCACATCGACGCGCTGGAGCTCGGGGACAGCCTGCTGGCCTGCAGCGACGGCCTGTGGCACTACTTCACGCCGAAAGAGATCGGTGCCATCCTGCATGCGCTGCCGCCGCGCGAAGCCAGCGAGATGCTGATCAGCAAGGCCCGCCAGCGCGCGCGTGGCGGCGGCGACAACCTGTCACTGGCACTCGGGCGCGTGGACCCGCTGCGCTGACAGCGCCTGCGCCGCGGCAGGGCGGCACTCAGGTCAGCGAGGTGTCGACATCGCGCCGCGCCAGCGCCAGGAATTCCGCCGACTGCATTTCGCGCAGCCGCGACACCGTGCGCGGGAATTCGTGGGCCAGTGGCCCTTCGGTGTACAGCGCTTCGGGCTGCGCCTCGGCCGACAGGATGAGCTTCACGCGACGGTCGTACAGCACATCCACCAGCCACGTGAAGCGGCGCGCCTCGCTGGCCATGCGCACGGGCATCGTCGGCACGTTGCTGAGCAACACGGTGTGAAAGCGTGAGGCGATTTCCAGATAGTCGTTCTGTGACCGGGGTCCGCCGCAAAGTGTGCGGAAGTCGAACCAGACGACACCGCCGGCGCGACGCAGGGAACGCAGTTCACGGTGTTCGATGTGCATCACCGGCGCTTCATCGTGAGCCTCGGCAAGCCGGCTGAACGCCGATTCCATCGCCGCATCGGCCTCTTCGCCCAACGGGCAGTGGTACATCTCCACCTGCTGAAGCGTCTGCTGGCGGTAATCGGTGCCCGCATCGACGTTGATCACCTCGAGCTTGGCTTTGAGCAGTTCGATGGCCGGCAGGATGCGGTCGCGGTGCAGACCGTTCGGGTACAGCTCGTCGGGTTTGAAGTTGCTGGTGGTGACGATGCTGACTCGGTTGTCGAACAGGGCCTGCAACAGCCGGTGCAAGATCATCGCGTCGGTGACGTCGGCGATATGGAATTCGTCGAAACAGATCAGCCGAAAGCGGCGCGCCATGCGCTTGCCCAGCTCGTTCAGCGGGTTGACCGTGCCCTTCAGGTCCTGCAGCTCGCGGTGCACCTCGCGCATGAACTCATGGAAGTGCAGCCGGGTTTTGCGCTGCAGCGGCACGGCCTGGAAGAAACAGTCCATCAGAAAGCTCTTGCCGCGCCCGACCCCGCCGTACATGTACACGCCGCGCGGAATCGGCGGCTTCACCAGCAGCTTGGTGACGGCGTTGCGGCGACGGGCCTTGTAGTCGGCCCACTCGCGCTCGCAACGCTCGAGTGCATCCACCGCGCGCAGTTGCGCGGCGTCGCTGGTGTAGCCGCGCTCGACGAGCTCGGCCTGGTAGATCTCGCGAACGCCCAAACGACGGTGCCGCCGATCAGAAGTTCAAGGTGCGCTTGTGCACCGCCAGCGCCGCTTCCTTGGTGGCTTCGCTCAGCGACGGGTGCGCGTGGCAGATGCGCGCAATGTCCTCGGCACTGGCCTTGAATTCCATCGCCACCACCGCTTCGGCAATCAGCTCGCTGGCCATCGGGCCGACGATGTGCACGCCCAGGATTTCGTCGCTGGCGGCGTCGGCCAGAAACTTCACCATGCCGGTGGTGTCGCCCAGCGCACGCGCACGGCCGTTGGCCATGAACGGAAACGTGCCGGCCTTGTAGTCCACACCACGCGCCTTCAGCTGCTTCTCGGTCTCGCCGACCCAGGCGATCTCGGGGCTGGTGTAGATGACCCAGGGAATGGTGTTGAAGTTGACGTGGCCATGCTGGCCGGCGATGCGCTCGGCCACCGCGACGCCCTCTTCTTCAGCCTTGTGCGCGAGCATAGGGCCACGCACCACGTCACCCACTGCCCAGACTCCAGGCAGGTTGGTGCGGCAATCACCGTCCACCTCGATGGCGCCACGCTCGTCCAGCTTCAGGCCCACGGCTTGGGCATTCAGGCCTTCGGTGTTGGGCACGCGGCCGATGCTGACGATCAGCTTGTCCACCGCGAGCGATTTCGCTTCGCCGGAAGCCGTGGTGTAGGCCACGCTGACGCCCTTCTTGCCCGACTTGATCTCTCCCACCTTCACGCCCAGCTCGATCTTCAAGCCCTGCTTGACGAAGGCCTTGTGCGCTTCCTTGGCAATCTGATCGTCCACCGCGCCCAGGAACGTGGGCAGGCCCTCGAGCACGGTGACTTCCGAGCCCAGGCGTCGCCAGACCGAGCCCATTTCCAGCCCGATGACACCGGCGCCGATCAGGCCCAGCTGCTTGGGCACGGCGGCCAGGCGCAGCGCGCCGTCGTTGCTGAGGATCCTGTCTTCGTCGAAAGGCACGCCCGGCAGCGCGCGCGCGCTCGAACCGGTGGCCACGATGACGTGCTTGCCCACCAGCGTTTCAGCGTCCACGGTGACCTCGTAGCCACCCTCCACCGCCTTGGCGAAGGCGCCGCGACCATGGAAGAAGCTGACCTTGTTCTTCTTGAACAGGTAGAGGATGCCGTCGTTGTTCTGCTTGACCACCGTGTCTTTGCGGCCGAGCATCTTCTTGACGTCGATGGCCAGGTCTTTCAGCTGGATGCCATGGTCGGCAAAGCTGTGGCCGGCATGCTCGAAGTGCTCCGAGCTCTGCAGCAAGGCCTTGCTGGGGATACAGCCTACGTTGGTGCAGGTGCCGCCTGGCGCCGGGCCACCGCCCGCGTTTTTCCACTCATCGATGCAGGCCACGTTGAAACCCAGCTGCGAAGCGCGTATGGCCGCGATGTAGCCGCCGGGGCCAGCGCCGATGACGACGACATCAAAGTTCTTGCTCATGGTTTGTTTTCCTAAACGGAAGAAAAGAAGTGGTGCAGCGACCGTCGCGAGCGACCCGAGGTTGCGTTGAGCACCGCAGCCGTACACCCGTACGGCGAGGAGCGCAGACGCAAGATCGGGTTGCGCAGCAGGCCGATGCGCCGCTTCTTCAGATGTCGAACAACAGGCGGGCGGGGTCTTCCAGCGCGTCCTTCATCGTCACCAAGCCCAGCACGGCTTCACGACCGTCGATGATGCGGTGGTCGTAGCTCATCGCCAGGTAGTTCATCGGCCGCACCACGACCTGCCCGTTTTCAACTACCGCGCGGTCCTTCGTGGCGTGCACGCCCAGGATGGCCGACTGCGGCGGGTTGATGATGGGAGTGGACAGCATGCTGCCGAAGGTGCCGCCGTTGCTGATGCTGAAGGTGCCGCCGGTCAGTTCGTCGATGCCGAGCTTGCCGTCCTTGGCCTTGTTGCCGTATTCGGCAATCTTCTTCTCGATGTCGGCGAAGCTCATCTGGTCGGCGTTGCGGATCACCGGCACCACCAGGCCGCGCGGGCTGCCCACGGCAATGCCGATGTCGAAGTAACCGTGGTAGACGATGTCGTTGCCATCGACGCTGGCGTTGATGATGGGGTACTTCTTCAACGCCGCCACGGCCGCCTTGACGAAGAAGCTCATGAAGCCGAGCTTGACGCCGTGTTCCTTCTCGAATTTGTCCTGGAACTTCTTGCGCATGTCCATCACCGGTGCCATGTTCACTTCGTTGAACGTGGTCAGGATGGCGTTGGTGCTCTGCGACTGCACCAGCCGCTCGGCGATGCGGGCACGCAGGCGCGACATGGGCACGCGTTGCTCGGGGCGATCACCCAGGTTGCCAGCGGCGGGTGCAGCCACTGCGGGCAAGGCCCTGGGCGCCGCCGCGGCCACCGGCGCAGCCGCCGGCGCGGCCTTGGGCGGTGCAGCAGCGCCACTGGCCACTGCACCGAGCACGTCGCCTTTGGTGACACGGCCGTCTTTGCCGGTTCCGGCCACCGAACCGGCGGGCAGGTTGTTGTCGGCCATCAGCTTGGCCGCAGCGGGCATCGTGACACCGGCCATGGAACGTGCCACGCCCGCGGCCACGGCGCCGGCAGGTGAGCCAGCCGCAGCTGCCGGTGCAGCAGGTGCCGCGCTGGCAGCTGCGGCTGCGGGTGCTGCGGCACCGGCCTTGGCTTCGGTGTCGATGCGTGCAATCAGCTGCTCGGCAGCGACGGTGGCGCCATCGGCCTGAACGATTTCAATCAGCACCCCGGCGGCGGGCGCGGGCACTTCCAGCACCACCTTGTCGGTCTCGACATCGATCAGGATCTCATCGATCGCCACCGCGTCACCGGGCTTCTTCTTCCATTGCAAAAGGGTGGCTTCGGCCACCGATTCGGACAGTTGCGGAACCTTCACTTCAACGATTGCCATGTTGTTTCTCTGTGTACGTTGTTGGTCTCGGTGCGCACGCAGACAGCCGACAAGCCGCAGCTTGCAGCAGCCGGCCCAGGCGCTGAAGCACCATGGGCCAACGGCGCGCGATGTTCTACTTGGTCAGGACAAAGCCCTTGAGCTTGCCAAAGGCCTGCTCGAGCAGCGCCTTCTGTTGCTCCTGGTGCAGGTGCGAATAGCCCACGGCCGGTGAAGCCGATGCCGGCCGGCCTGCATAGCCCATCTTCTGCCCTTCGAGCATGTTCTCGTGCACGTAGTGCTGCACGAAGAACCAGGCACCTTGGTTCTGCGGCTCGTCCTGGCACCACACGACTTCGGTGGCATTCGGGTATTTCTTCATCTCGGCCGCAAAGGCCTTGTGCGGGAACGGGTAGAGCTGCTCCACACGCAGGATCGCGACATCGGTGGCCTTGCGCTCTTCACGCTTCTTCACCAGGTCGTAATACACCTTGCCCGAACAGGCGATGACCCGCTTGACCTTGTCGCCCACCAGCTTGGCGTCCACCTCGGGGATGACGGTGCGGAACTCACCACGCGTGAATTCGGACAGCGGCGACGTAGCGTCCTTGTTGCGCAACAGGCTCTTGGGCGTGAAGATGACCAGCGGCTTGCGGAACTGGCGCACCATCTGCCGGCGCAGCAGGTGGAAGATCTGGCTGGCGCTGGTGGGCTGCACCACCTGCATGTTGTTGTCTGCCGCCAGCTGCATGAACCGCTCCAGGCGCGCCGAACTGTGCTCGGGGCCCTGCCCTTCGTAGCCGTGCGGCAGCATCAGCGTCAGGCCGTTGACGCGACCCCACTTCACCTCGCCGCTGGCGATGAACTGGTCGATCACCACTTGCGCGCCGTTGACGAAGTCGCCGAACTGCGCTTCCCAGATCACCAGCGTGTTGGGCTCGGCGCTGGCGTAGCCGTACTCGAACCCCAGCACCGCCTCTTCAGAAAGGATGGAGTCGATGACGGTGAACGGCGCCTGCCCATCGGCCACGTTTTGCAGCGGGATGTAGGTGCCGGTGTCCCACTTCTCGCGGTTCTGGTCGTGCAACACCGCATGGCGGTGCACGAAGGTGCCGCGGCCGCAGTCTTCACCACTCAGGCGCACCGCATAGCCACTGGCCACCAGCGACGCATAGGCCATCGTCTCGCCCATGCCCCAGTCGACATTGATCTCACCGCGGCCCATGGCGGCGCGGTCGGCGATCACCTTCTCGACGAGCTGATGCACCTTGAAGTTGCTGGGGATGGTGGTCAGCCGCTCGGCCAGCCGCTTGACCTCGGCCAGCGGCAGCGCCGTGTCGGCGGCGTCGGTCCACTTGCGGCCCAGGAACGGCGCCCAGTCCACCGCGTACTTGCTCTTGAAGTTGGTCAGCACCGGGTCGACAGTGTGTCGGCCTTCGTCCATCGCGGAACGGAAGTCCTTCACGTACTGGTCGGGGCCTTCTGCGGGCAGCACGCCCTGCGCCACCAGCTTCTCGCCATAGAGCCTGCGCGTGCCCGGGTGCTTGGCGATCACCTTGTACATCAGCGGTTGCGTCAGCGAAGGCGTGTCCTGCTCGTTGTGGCCCAGCTTGCGGAAGCAGATGATGTCGACCACCACGTCCTTGTTGAACTGCTTGCGGTAATCCATGGCCAGGCGCGTGCACATCACGACCGCTTCGGGGTCGTCGCCGTTGACGTGAAGCACCGGTGCTTCGATCATCTTGACGACGTCGCTGCAGTACAGCGTGGAACGCGAATCGCGCGGGTCGCTGGTGGTAAAGCCGATCTGGTTGTTCACCACCAGGTGCACCGTGCCTCCGGTGTAGTAACCACGGGTCTGCGCCAGCGCCAGTGTTTCCATCACCACGCCCTGGCCGGCAAAGGCGGCGTCGCCATGCACCAGCACCGGCAACACCTGCGCGCCGGTCTTGTCGTCACGGCGCTCCATGCGCGCTTTCACGCTGCCCTCGACCACCGGGTTGACGATTTCCAGGTGGCTGGGGTTGAACGCCAGGCTCAGGTGCACCGGACCACCCGGGGTGGTGATGTCGGAGCTGAAGCCCTGGTGGTACTTCACGTCACCCGCAGGCAACTCTTCCTTGGCCGTGTGGTCGAACTCGGCAAACAGGTCGGCGGGCATCTTGCCCAGCGTGTTCACCAGCACGTTCAGGCGGCCACGGTGCGCCATGCCGATGACGATTTCCTGCACGCCGTTGATGCCGGCACGCTGCACCACTTCGTCCATGCTGGCGATGAAGCTCTCACCGCCTTCCAGGCTGAAGCGCTTCTGGCCCACGTACTTGGTGTGCAGATACCGCTCCAACCCTTCAGACGCCGTCAAGCGGTTGAGGATGTGCTTCTTTTCTTCGGCCGTGAAGCTGGGCTTGCTGCGCACCGCTTCCATGCGTTCCTGCCACCAGCGCTTTTCTGCCGGATCGGTGCAGTGCATGAACTCGGCACCAATCGTGCCGCAATAGGTTTCACGCAAAGCCTGCACGATCTCGCGCAGCGTCATGTTCTCGGCTTTGGTGAAGTAGGTGTTCGCCGCCGAGAAGGTGATGTCCATGTCCGACTCGGTCAAGTCGTAGAACGTGGGCTCGAGTTCGGGGATCTTCGGGCGTTCGGTGCGCTTGAGCGGGTCGAGATCGGCCCAGCGGCTGCCCAGGAAGCGATATGCGGCAATCAGGCTCTGCACATGCACCTGCTTGCGGGCGACGGCCAGATCGGCCTCGCTGGCTTTCAGGGCAAAGGCGTTGGCCTTGGCACGCTGAGCGAAGGATTCGACCACCGGGGCATGCGCCACGTCGCGAGAATCGCTGCCATCCAGCGCCGGCACGTGTTGCAGGTTGTCGAAATAGGTGCGCCAGGTATCCGGCACGCTGCCAGGGTTGTCGAGGTAGGCCTCATACAACTCCTCGACGTAAGGGGCGTTGCCCCCGAACAGGTACGAGTTGGACCTGTGTTGCTGCATCATCTTTCGCTCACCTTATGCACCGGTTTCCGGCGCGCTGATGGGTTCAACAACCTTCCGCGTCCCGGCTGCACCGGTTGGCGGACTAGCGACCCGCCTTGCTGTCTGTCTTATGCCAGCAAGGGGACGGGAAGGACCATTTTTTCTCAATCCGGCACTCTATCACCCGGTGCCTTGTTCTTCCGCATCGAATTGGACTCCCTCTGACCTGCTGTTTTCCTGACAGCGGCGCTGCCAACGGCAAATACTGCGCCGGCCATGGAACGACGCGTCATCATGTTGCATGCCCTGGCACCCGCCAAGCCGGCGGCCGGCCAGCCCTGCAATGGCTGCGGCGTTTGCTGTGCGGCCGAACCTTGCCCCGTGGGAGCCGTGCTGTCGCGCCGCACACAGGGCGCCTGCGTGGCCCTGATCTGGAACGCAGAGTTGAAAACCTACCGCTGCGGTGTGGTGGCGCAGAAGTGGCCCGCCCTGCCTCGCTGGGGGGCGGCCGCGCTGCAACGTTTGAGCCTGCGCTGGATAGCCGCGGGGCATGGTTGCGATTGCAGTTTGCAGGCCACCCGCGATTGAATTGCGCGCGGCACGCAGCGCCTCCGCACGCCCATCGGCGTTTCCCCCGCTGGCCGTGCGGCTGGCAGGCCCTAGCATCTGGGCCTTTCCGCGTGTCATTTCTTCCTGCCTAGGAGCCGCACTTGAAGACTATCCATGCCCTGTTGAAAGCCGCCACGCTGGCGGCGCTGGTGGCCGCCGCGCCGCTGCCCACCCATGCGCAAACGCTGCGCTGGGCCGCACAAAACGACATCCTGACGCTGGACCCGCACTCACAGAACCACGCCACCACGAACGCGATCCTGATGCACGCCTACGAAGGCCTGACCCGGTACAACGCCACCTACGAGGTCGAGCCGGCCCTGGCCACCAAGTGGACCTATCTATCGCCCACGCAGGTGCGCTTTGAGTTGCGCAAGGGCGTCAAATTCCAGGACGGCACCCCGTTCACGGCCGACGACGTGGTCTTTTCCTTTGGCCGCATCAAGCAGCCGCAAGGGACGATGCAGATCTACGTCACCGGTATCAACGAGATCAAGAAGATCGACGACCACACGGTAGATGTCCTGATGGCTGCACCCAACCCGCTCTTGTTGCGCAACATCATCGACTTCCGCATCATGAGCAAGTCGTGGGCGGAGAAGAACAAGACGGGCAATGTGCAGGACTACAAGGCGAAGGAAGAAAACTTCGCGTCGCGCAACGTCATGGGTACCGGCGCCTACCGCATCCTGAGCTGGCAGCCTGAGCAGCGCATCATGATGGCGCGCAACGATGCCTGGTGGAGCAAACCCGACGGCAACGTGGCCCAGGTGGTCTACACGCCGATCAAGGCCGATGCCACGCGGGTGGCCGCCTTGCTGTCGGGCGACGTGGACATGCTCACCGACGTGCCCACGCAAGACGTCGACCGCCTGCGTGCCGACAAGAAACTGAAGGTCGTCGACGGCCCGGAGGTGCGCACCATCTTTCTGGCGCCCGACGTCGGCAGCGCTGAACTGAAATACAGCAACGTGAAGGGCAAGAACCCGTTCAAGGACAAGCGTGTGCGCGAAGCACTGAGCCTGGCCATCGACCGCGAAGGCATCAAGCGCAGCATCATGCGCGGCATGTCGGTGCCTGCAGGCATGATGGTTGCGCCGGGTGTGAACGGCTACGACAAGGCCCTGGACACACCCGCCAAGACCGACGTCGCCCGGGCGCAGAAGCTGCTGGCCGACGCCGGCTATCCCAACGGTTTCGAGTTCCGGCTGAACTGCCCGAACAACCGCTACGTGAACGACGAAAAGGTCTGCCAGGCGGTGATTGCCATGTGGGCGCGCATCGGCGTGAAAGTTGATCTGGCGGCCGAGAACATGGCGACGTTCATCCAGAAGGTGCAGAACTTCGACAGCTCGATGTACATGCTGGGCTGGGGTGTAGCCACTTACGACGGCCAGTACGCGGTGCAGTCACTGGCACGCACACGCACGTCGGGCGCCGACGGCAATTTCAACTTCTCTCGCGCCAGCGATCCGGCGATCGACAAGCTGGTCGACGCGATGAAGACCGAGACCGACGTCGCCAAGCGCAACACCATGATCCGCGACAGCCTGGTGCGACTGAAGGACGAGGTGTGGCTGATTCCCTTGCACCACCAGATCAGGCCCTGGGTGATGAAAGCCGGCGTGAGCACGGTGCACCGTTCCGACGACAGACCCGAGGCCCGTTTCACGTCAGTGCGCTGACCCGGCGCACGGCGTGGTTCAAATGACGAAGGGGCCCAGAGGCCCCTTTTTCTGCTGTGACGGCGCTGTGCCGCGCGATCAGTTTGCGACGACTCGGCCTGTCTGCATCAGCAACCTGATCGTTTCAGCCGGCCTGGACAGCACTGCGGCATCGAGCGTGGGGTCGCCCTCGACCACCATCAGGTCGGCATAAGCGCCCGGAACCAACTGTCCGATGTGCGCCTCCTGCCGCATCAGGCGGGCGGCGACGATGGTGGCCGACTGCAAGACCTGCACCGGCGACTGCGCCGCCGACCGCAACAGGAATTCCTGGTTCTGCTGACTGTGCATGTGGCCCAGCAGGTCGGTGCCAAAGGCAATGGGTACACCTTCGGCGTGGCAGATGCGCAAGGCCTCGATGCCCCGGTCCTGCACCTGGCGCAGCTTTTCCAGCATCTCGGGCGACCAGCCCAGGCGCTGCCCTTCTCCCGCCAGCGCCGCGTAGGTGGCCAAGGTAGGCACGAAGTAGGTGCCGTGGGTCTTCATCAGGCGCGCCGTCGCTTCGTCGATCAGGTTGCCGTGCTCGATGGAGCGCACACCCGCCTGCACCGCGCGCGAAACGGCGCGCGGCGAATAGGCATGCGCCAGCGCATACAGGTTGGCGGCTTCGGCTTCTTCGACTGCGGCACGCAGTTCATCGACGGAAAACTGCGTGCCTTCCAGCGGGTCGGTCGGGCTGCTGATGCCACCGCCGGCCATGATCTTGATGTGGTTGGCACCGTTGCGCACCTGCTCGCGTACCGCGCGCCGCACCTCGCCCACGCCGTCTGCGATGGCACCCATCAAACCCAGGCCGGCGCAGCTGCAGAACATGCCCGAGCTGCGCACCCCCTTGGGCCGCATGTCGGCGTGGCCGCCCGTCTGGCTGATGGGAAGGCCGGCAATGAACAGGCGTGGGCCTTCGTAAAGCCCCCGTGCAACCGCCTCCTGCAGACCAAAGTCGGCGCCAGCGGCGTCGCGCACCGTGGTGAAACCCCGCCGCAACATGGCACGCATGATCTGGCTGCTCTGTGCGCCCACCAATGAAGGCGGCTGTAGCGCCAGGCCCACCAGGTCGTGACTGGCAGCCACCACGTGCACGTGGGCGTCGATCAGGCCGGGCAAGACCACGCGGCCTTCGACGTCGATGCGGTGGGCATCGTCCACCTGCAGCGGCTGCTGGGTCACCGCAACCAGGCGCTCACCTTCGATCACCAATGTGGTGTGGGGCTTGAGCGTGCCGCTGGCGCTGTCGAACAGTGTCGCGTTGACCACAACCTGTCGCATGGCCATCACTTCCTGGCGGCCGATGCAGCTGGCTCTGCTGGTGTTGGTCGCGGCAGATCGGCGGTGCCGCCCACACCCACGCTCACGCCACCGCGGCCCACTGAAACCCCGCCGTTGACACGTCCGTCGCTGCCCACACCGACACCGATGCTGCCGATGCCACCGATCGGCACGCTGATGCCCAGGCCGATGCTGCTGCAAGCCGACAGGACCGACACCAGCAGCAGCAAGCCGAGCCGCAGCCCTGCACCCCCGCTACCAAACCCATCTGTTGACTCGTTCATCACACCCGTTCCTGCAGGCAAGCCTGCCCCACTTGCCACAACGCCAGCCGTTGGCGCGCCGCCGACCCACCTGCATGGGGCGTCAGAAGCTTTCCAGCGCCATCGCAGTGACGGCCTCGCCACCCTCGACGATGCTGTCGCGCATGGCCGCGACCTTGACCAGTAGGTGGTCGGCATAAAACCGCGCCGTCGCGATCTTGGCCTGCATGAAGCCGACGTCCACTCCTTGGGCCAGCAGGTCTTCAGCTGCCATCAGGGCGCGAGCCATCTGCCAGCCCGCTACCACGGTGCCGGCCAACATCAGATAAGGCACGCTGCCAGCAAAGACGGCGTTCGGCTGTGCTTTGGTGTGGCCGGCCACGAAAGCAACCGCGTCCAGGAAGGCCATGCGGCCGGCGCCGAGCCGCTGAGCCACATGTTGCCCGGTGGCGCCAGGCCGCGCACGCAGCTGGGCTTCGGTCGCCTCGATCTGGGCCGCGATGGCACGCGCCACCTGGCCGCCGTCCCGCGCCGTCTTGCGGCCCACCAGGTCGTTGGCCTGGATCGCCGTCGTGCCCTCATAGATGGTCAGGATCTTGGCGTCACGCAGGTACTGCGCCGCACCGGTCTCTTCGATGAAACCCATGCCACCGTGCACCTGCACACCCAGGCTGGCCACCTCCAGGCTCATCTCGGTGGACAGACCCTTGATCAAAGGCACCAGGAACTCGTAGAAGGCGTGGTTTTGCTTGCGCACATCGGCGTCGGCATGGGCGTGCGCCGCGTCGTAGGCCGCAGCACCGACCATGGCCATGGCGCGGCAGCCCTCGGTGTAGGCGCGCATCGTCATCAGCATGCGCCGCACGTCGGGGTGATGAATGATGGCGCCGGCCTTCGGCAGCGAGCCATCCACGGGGCGGCTCTGCACGCGATCGCGCGCGTATTGCACTGCCTTCTGGTACGCGCGTTCAGCCAGCGCGATGCCCTGCACGCCGACACCGAAGCGCGCCGCGTTCATCATGATGAACATGTACTCCAGGCCGCGGTTTTCCTGCCCGATCAGCGTGGCCACTGCGCCGCCATGGTCGCCGTACTGCAGCACCGCCGTCGGGCTGGCCTTGATGCCCAGCTTGTGTTCGATGCTGACGCAATGCACGTCGTTGCGCGCGCCCAGGCTGCCGTCGCTGTTGACCAGAAACTTCGGGCAGATGAAGAGCGAGATGCCTTTCACGCCTTCGGGCGCACCGACCACGCGGGCCAGCACCAGGTGGACGATGTTGTCCGCCATGTCGTGCTCGCCGTAGGTGATGTAGATCTTGGTGCCGAAGATCTTGTAGGTGCCGTCAGGCTGCGGCTCGGCACGTGTGCGCACCGCAGACAGGTCGCTGCCGGCCTGCGGCTCGGTGAGGTTCATCGAGCCGGTCCAGGTGCCGTCGATCATCTTCGGGATGTAGGTTGCCTGCTGCTCTGGCGATCCGGCGGTGAGCAGCGCTTCGACGGCGCCGTCGGTGAGCAGCGGGCACAGCGCGAAGCTCATGTTGGCGCTGTTCAGCATCTCAGAGCATGCGGTGTGAATCAGCTTGGGCAAACCCTGGCCGCCGAATGCCGGCGGGTGCTGCAAAGCCTGCCAACCGCCTTCGGAAAACTGCTTGAACGCCGCCTTGAACCCCGGCGTCGTGGTCACCACGCCGGCCTTGAACGACGACGGATTCTTGTCGCCTTCCCAGTTCAGCGGCGCCAGCACGCTTTCGGTGAACTTCGCGCTCTCTTCCAGCACCGCCTGGGCGGTGTCCAGACCGGCATCTTCGAAACCCGGCAGGGCCGCCACGGCTTCAATGCCCGCCAGCTCTTTCATCACGAAGAGCATGTCTTTGATAGGGGCGCGGTAGGTCATGTCTCGGTCTCCAGATGGAACAAGGGCGCCGCATGGGCGCCCATCGGGGTTTGCGCCCGATCTACAGGCTGCTGATCAGCTCGGGGATTGCAGTGAAGAGATCAGCCTCGAGCCCGTAGTCGGCGACGCTGAAGATCGGCGCTTCGGGATCCTTGTTGATCGCGACAATGACCTTGCTGTCCTTCATGCCGGCCA
>JANOZF010000307.1:0-12026 GCA_031429255.1 Rubrivivax sp. | reverse complement strand
GCGCTTGCTTGCACTTGCCCGCAGGTTTGACGCTGACGTGCTGGGCGTCAAAACCCTGCTCCCGCGTCATCACCGCCCACAGGATGCGTGCGTTCTTGTTGGCCATGGCCACGCAGGCCTTTTGCCAGCCCACACGCTCTTTGAGTTGCACCAGCCAGCGGCTGGTGGGGTCGTCTCTTTTGTCAGCACCCATGACTGCTGACTTGGCCCCCTGGATTTGCAGTGTACGCAGGTAGTCGTCGCCCCTTTTGGTGATCCGCCCCAGGCTGGTCTTGCCACCGCTGGAGTTCTGTCGGGGAACAATGCCCATCCAGGCGCTGAACTGGTGTGCGCTCTTGAATTGCTTGAACTCGCCTACGCCGGCCGTTGCCGCTGATGCGGTGATTTCGCCGATGCCGTTGACCCGGGCTGCACGCTTGGCCTGCTCGCGGCCTTTGACATGAGCGCCTATCTGCTGGTCGCACCAGCGCATGCGCTCGTCCAGCAATCGCCAATGCTCAAACGCCAGTTGCAGCGTCAGCCTGGCGCGCGCGGCCAGCTCGTTGCTGGCATCTTCCAAGACGTCGGCCAGCACCGCACGCAGTGCCTTGAGGCTCTTGCCAAACACCAGGTCGAACTCGGCCAGCACGCCCCGGATTCGGTTGATGCACGCCGTGCGCTCTTCCTTGAACCCCTCTCGCACCCGGTGCAGCGCCATCACGGCTTGCTGCTCAGCGGTCTTGATGGGTACAAACCTCATCGTCGGGCGCGAAGCAGCCTCACAGACCGCCGCTGCATCAGTGATGTCGTTCTTGCCGGCCTTGCCCTCCATATGTTACGGGCTGACGAAGCTGGTTGCAATCAGCCGGGCTTCATACCTCAGCGCCCGCAACTGCCGGGCCCAGCTGTGCGCGCCGCTGCAGGCTTCCATCGCCACCACGCAGCCCGTGGGCAACTGCTGCTTGCACCAACTGATGAACTGGTCTCGCTTCAGCGCCTTGGCCGCCACGCGCCGACCAGCCGAATCCACCGCGTGCACCTGTATCAGGTTCTTCGCCAGGTCCACACCTGCCCGCCCAATCAGCGCTCGTGTAATCTCTGCCATGGGACTTCTCCTTAGCCGTTTCAGATTGACATTCCACGCATCAATCTTGGTGCATCGACACCGGTATCGGATTGGGGAAGTCCCTTCGTATTCGCTCAACCGGAGCGCCAACGGCGGGCCACCGGGCCAGGGCCGGTGGTACGGTGTACATTTTCAGCGGCCCGGGCCTGGCGTCCTGCCGTTGGCGCCAGCTTAGCTCGAACGTTAGGCATTTGAATTCACAACCGCGAGTGCCATGTACAAAGTCACCCTCCTTCTTTTGGGCACCTTGCTAACAGCCTGTGCCTCCAACCAGACCCTCCAATCGACTCCAAGACAAGCACCTTTGGAACCGGTTCAAGGTACGGCGCTGCAAGTTTCTCCAGAGTGTCTTGCCGCGAAGCTTCGTCCAGCAGAGGCATTGCCTATCAGGCTCATCCCAGACGACGTTTTGCGCAAGGCTCAGAGCGGATGGGTCGCAGTCAGGTATGACGTCGTGGGAGGCAAGGCCGCAAACGCAACCGTCGTAGCAAGCGAGCCCCCAGGGCTATACGATTCCTACGCACTGGCACACGCGAGAGCCTATACAGAGCCGACTGGCGCAAACGTTCGGGGCTGCCTCATGACGACGAACATCAAATTCTAACGGTCATATGTAACGTAAGATGGCAGACGCCTAACACCGTTCTCAAGCTGAGGCCCGACGGCGGGCCATCAGGCCCGCGTTCCATTGCAGGTGTGCATGGGAAGTCAATACTTTCACCTTCGTGATTCGGAGCGCTAACAGATCGAGGCGCTGGCTTTTCAGGGCTACAAGGACTCCGAGATTGGCGGGGCCCTGGGCCGTCACCACTCAACCATCTGGCGCGAGCGCCAGCGTGGCTTGTGACTCGCCTTCGGGCTTTGCCGTCACCATGATCCGGCTCGCCGACGTGCGGGTGTCGCCCGCCGCAAGCTCGGTTCTGATCTGAGCCGTCCGCGCTGGCAGCACCTTATTCAAGGCCTGCGCTGCGGTCACGCCCCTCAAATCATCGCCGGTCGGCTTCGTACCTTCGACCCGCTTCATGACTGCAGCCGCGTTCACCCACTCTATGTCAGCCACGAGACCCTGTACCGGGCCATCTATGGCTTGCCTCGCTCCGAACTCAAGACCGAGCTGATCTCGCATCTGTGGCAAAGCCGCGCCGCACGCCGCCGTCTGCAGCGCGTCCGCCGCCGCTTCCCGGGCCTGCAGGACATCACCCCCATCAGCATGCGCCCCGCGCATGTGCTGGATCGCCTCGAGCCAAGTCACTGGGAAGGCGATCACGTCAAGGGCGCACGCGGCCAATCCGCCATCGGCACCTTGGTCGAGCGCACCACCCGCACGGTGATGCTCGTGCACTTGCCTGACTGTTCTGCAACCAGCATCATCAATGCCTTCAAACGCCGCCTGCGCCAGGTACCCGCATCCCTTCGCTTTTCACAGACCTACGATCGCGGCGCCGAGATGGCTCGCCACATTCACTCGCGGGCAGGACGTTGTACGCTTGCGATCATGCAGGAATGTCATGCACTTGATGCCATTCCTGCTTGGTCGCAATTAGCTCTCTTCTCAACCTCTGTGTTGCGCTTCGATCGAGAGACCGCCCTCGGAAACCTCCATCGGAGGCCCCGGCGCAATGAATGCCTCGTCCACCCTTTGCCCGCTCCGCAAAGTTGTGGGCGAGGCCTGGATAAGTTACGATTAATCCCCGATTGACTCTGTTGCAAGGAGATGTTATGAGCTACTTCGCATCGTTTCACCGTTTTGCGGTTCTAGCCCTGCTTGTACTTGCGGTCCCACTAACCGCCGCCCAGGCCCTGCTCGACGGCCGCAAGTTCAATACTGAGGCTGGCTATACGGGCAAGCCGGTACACATCAAGGAAGACATCCTCTCGTTCCAGGCTGGGAAATTCCATTCCTCCGATTGCGACCAATATGGCTACAACCGCGGCGACTATCGCGCCACTGCACAAGGCACGGGAGTCGCATTCGAAGTGGAGACAGTCAGTGAACAGTACGGCCGCAATGTTTGGAAGGGTGTTGTCTCGGGTGACTCCATCGACGGAGTCATGGTGTTCCACCGCAAGCCTACCTTTTGGCGGCCCAATCCAGAGCCCCTTGAGCATTGGTTCAAAGGCAAAGCCGTCCGGTGAAAAAATGGTACTCCCGTGAGGCCAACCTCTCTACAAGGACTTCCCGTTGAGTCAAGAGAGGCGTGTTGAGTTTGGCTGTTGGCTGTTCTCCCTTGTCCCTGTCAGTTCATCTTCGCTTGCATGTCTACGGGAGGGGGGGATTGAACAGCACCAGGCTTGAGCCGTGTTGATGGATGGACGTCGTGTTCGTCGCGGCGCGGCTTTTACGCTTTCGCCACCAGGGGCTCTTTGTGCAGGGCCTTGGGCGCTTGCTTGCACTTACCCGCAGGCTTGACGCTGACGTGCGGGACGTCAAAACCCTGATCCCGCGTCATCACCGCCCACAGGATGCGTGCGTTCTTGTTGGCCATGGCCACGCAGACCTTCTGCCAGCCCGCGCGTTCTTTGAGTTGCACCAGCCAGCGGCTGATGGGGTCGTCTCCTTTGTCAGCACTCATGACCGCTGATTTGGCCCACTGGATCAGCAGTGTGCGCAGGTAGTAGTAGCCCCGTTTGGTGATCCGCCCCAGGCTGGTCTTGCCTCCGCTGGAGTTCTGTCGGGGAACAATTCCCATCCAGGCGCAGTCCCTGCCAAGCCGGCCTCCGCTGAGGCACGGCCGTTGAGCCGCCAGATTCAGGCTCTGCCCAGCAGTTTCAGCGATTGCAGCGATTGCGCAGCGCGGTGCGTTTGCGCCACGGCCGCGTGCAGATCCTGCAGTTCTGGGTCTACCGGCACTTCGGCGCCATCGACCAGCGCCAGCGCATCGGCGCCCCAGGTCTCGGCGGCGAGCGGCTCGCGCAGCTCGGCCCACGCGGCGGCTCCGTGCTCGGTCAACCAGCGCTCGAGCCAGCGAAACAGCTCGGCGTGCCAGCCCTCCAGCCCCACCAGCAGGTTGTGGTCCTCGGCCGTCAGTTCGTGCCACCAGTCGCTGCGCTGCAAGAGGATGCGTGCCGCTTGGTCTTGAGGCTGGCGCGCGGCGGTGCGGACGCGGGGCGCCGCGCGGCGTGGCGCAGCCGATGGGCGGCTTGCGCGGGCCAGGCTGCCCACACCCCAGCGGCGTGCCAGGTCGTCACGGGGCAACCGCGCGCGCTCGGCGATCTCGCCGATCAACTGGTCGCGCAACAAACCGGCAGGCAGCAGGTCCCACAGTGGCTTGGCCTGCGCCACCAGGCGGGCACGGCCCTCGGCCGTTTCCAGGTCCTGGCCTTCGGCGGCGTTTTCAACCAGCTGGCGCGACAAGGGCACGGCCTTTGCCACGGCCTGTTCGAACGCTGCAGGGCCTTTCTCGCGCACGAAGCTGTCGGGGTCGTGTTCGGTCGGCAGAAAGAGAAACCGCACACTGCGCAGGTCGGTGGCGTGCGGCAACGAAGCTTCGAGTGCCCGCAAGGCTGCGCGCCGACCGGCGGCGTCGCCGTCGAAGCTGAACACCACCGAGTCGGTGAAGCGAAAGAGCTTCTGCACGTGTTCTGCGGTGCAAGCGGTGCCCAGCGTGGCCACGGCGTTGGCGAAACCGCTCTGCGCCAGCGCCACCACGTCCATGTAGCCTTCGACCACCAGCGCATAGCCCTTTTCGCGCAGGGCTTGACGTGCTTCGAACAGGCCGTACAGCTCGCGACCCTTGCTGAAGACCGGGGTTTCGGGCGAGTTCATATATTTGGGCTTGCTGTCGTCCAGCACGCGGCCGCCGAAACCGATGACCTCACCGCCCACGGCGCGTATCGGGAACATCACGCGGTCGCGGAACCAGTCGTAGCGTCCGCGCTCTGCGTTGCTGGGTTCGTGTCGTTCCTGGCCTGCCTCGCCCTCGGCTTCGCGCAGCCGCACCAGCCCGGCTTCTTCGAGCAAGGGGTCGTCGTAGTTCGGAAACACGCTGGCCAGCGTGCGCCAGCCCGGCGGCGCAAAGCCGATGCCAAAGCGCGCTGCGATGGCACCGGTCAAGCCACGCTGCTTGAGATAGGCCACGGCGCGAGGATGCTCGCGAAGCTGGCTGCGGTAGAAGTCACTCGCGCGGGTCAGCACTTCACCCAGCGACAGGCGGCGCTGGCGCAGCGTGTCGCGCCGCTCGCGCTCCTGTGGCGTGACATCTTCCTGCGGCACCACCATGCCGACGCCTTGAGCCAGGTCGTTCACGGCCTCGAAGAAACTCAGTCCCAGGTGTTCTGTCAGGAAACGGATGGCATCGCCACCCGCGCCACAGCCAAAGCAGTAGTAGAACTGCTTGCCAGGGTTGACCGAAAAACTGGGTGACTTCTCGGCGTGGAACGGGCACAGGCCCATGAGGTTGGCGCCGCTGCGCTTGAGCTCGACGTGCCGGCCCACGACCTCGCCAATATCGACGCGGGACAGCAGGTCCTGCACAAAACCCGGTGGGATCACGTGCCCTGTCTCGCGGACCCGTCGGCATCGATGGCGCCCAAAGGCGGGCTGCCCTTGACCAATGCGGCGGCCGCTTCGGCCGGGAACAGCGCAAACATGCCCTTGTAGTCGCGCACCCATTGCGCCACCAGCGCAGATGGCATCGGCGCCGCAATGCCGGTGCCCTGGCCGATGTCGCATCCCAGATCCAGCAGCGTGCGCGCTTGCGCGGGCGACTCCACGCCCTCGGCCACCACCACGCAGCCGAAGGTGCGGGCCAGGCCGATGACGCCTTCGACGATGGCCTTGTCCTGGTCGTCGTCAAGCATGTGGTGCACGAAGCTGCGGTCGATCTTCAGCACGTCCACGGGCAGCCGCTTGAGGTAGGTGAGGGTGGAGTAGCCGGTGCCGAAGTCGTCGAGCGCAAAGCGCACGCCCAGGCGGCGGCAGCGTGCCAGCAGGGCCGATGTGGCTTCGATGTCGGCGTGTGCTGCCGTCTCCAGCATCTCCAGTTCCAGACAGGTGGCCAAGGGATCGGTGTGGCGCGCGAGCAGCTCCGACAGGCGCAGTGCAAAGTCGGTTTCCTGCAGGTGGCGGGCCGAGATGTTCACGCTGACCGAGAAGTCGAAACCGTCGCGGCGCCATTGCGCCAGATGGTCCAGCGCCTGCGCCAGCGCCCAGTCGCCCACGCGCGAGGACAGCCCGGTGTTTTCGATCAGCGGCAGAAACTGCAGCGGCGCCACCAGCCCGTGTTCCGGGTGTTCCCAGCGAATCAGGGCCTCGAAACCGATCACGCGCGAGGTGCGCATGTCCACCTTCGGCTGGTAGAAGAGCACGAACTCCTGGCGGTCCAGCGCCTCTTGCACGCGGCCGATGGCCACCGCGCGTTCTTCGGTGCGACGCCGGTGTTCAGGGTCGAAGAACAGATAGCCGTTGCGCCCGGCCTGCTTGGCGCTGTACATGGCATGGTCGGCATGGCGCAGCAAGGCATCGGCATCGCTGCGGTCGATGGGGTAGATGGTGGCGCCCATGCTGGCGGTCACCTGCACCGGGCCATGCGCCACGTCGACCACGTAGGGTTGTGACACCACGCGCAGGACCCGCTCGACGGCCAGGCGCGCTTCGTCGTGGGTGCCCGCGCGCAGCAGCAGCACGAATTCGTCGCCGCCCAGGCGAGCGGCCGAATCGGTCCAGTTTTCGCGCTTGCGCAAGGCACTGCGCAGGCGGCCGGCCAGTTCCGCCAGCAGGCGGTCGCCGGCAGCGTGCCCGAAGCGGTCGTTGACGGGTTTGAAGCGGTCCAGGTCCAGATAACAGACCACCAGCAGGTAGCCGTCGCGGTCGGCGGCCGAGATCGCCTGTTGCAGCAATTGCGACAGCCGCGCCCGGTTGGGCAGCCGGGTCAGTTCGTCGAAGTGGGCTTGACGTTCCAACTGCTCGCGCTGCTGCTGCTGCTGCGTGATGTCGGCAAACACCATGACGTGATAGCGCAGGTCGCGCGCTTGGCCGTACACCGTGGAGATGGTGGTCTGCAGCGTACACAGTTCGCCGTTGGCGCGCGTTTCCAGCAGTTCGCCGCGCCACATGCCGTGGTCGCGCAGACCGGCCCACATGGCTGCGCGCTGATGGCGTTCGATGGGGTCGGCGGGCTCGGGGCTCAACACCGACGGCACGGTGCCCAGGGCGTCATCACGAGAAATCCCGAGGATCGCCGTGAAGGCCGGGTTGACGTCGAGCACGCGCAGGTCGGCGTCGGTGATGAGCAGGCCCTCGTGCAGGTGCTGGAACAGGCTGACCGACATCAGCTGTTGTTCCTGCGCCTGGCGGCGGTCTTGCACGTCGGCCAGGGTGGCCAGCAAGCGCACCGGATGGCCGGCGCCGTCGCGCTCGATGACCATCAAGGTGGCTTCCATCCAGCGCCAGCCTTCTACCCCCGGCTGACGCAGTTCTATGCTTCGCCGCCCGGTTTCGCCGCTGCTCAACGACGCAATGGCGTCGTTCAGGTGCATGCGATCTTCGGGGTGCAGATGGCGCTGCCAGGCCAGCGGCTCCCAATCCTTGTGGGTGTGGCCGGTCAGCGAACGCCAGGCAGCCGACGCAAAACTCTCGTTGCGCTGCAGGTGCCAGTCGGCCACCCCGAGGCGCGAGCCGTCCAGGGCCCATTCCCAACGCTGACTGCGGTTGTGCCATTCAGCCGTGCTGGCGCGCGACACGAGCAGCAGCGCCACCGCGGAGCCCATCCAGGCCATCACCGCCGCTGCCACGTTGCCGCCATTGCCCCACAGCGAGAGCCCGTGATCGGCAGTGCCAGCGGTCAGCAGCGCCGCCATCAACAGGCCGCCTGCCGCCAGTGCCAGTTGCCGGTTCAAGACCAGCGCGACCACCACCACGTGGGGAAGAAAGACGGCCATCGGAGCCAGGGGCGACTGCATGGTGGGTGCAAGCCACAGGGCCCACAACATCACCATCACGGCCACCAGGCCCGCTGCCGACGTGCGCCACGCGGACCCGCGCGGTTGCATCGTGTGCACGGTGTCGTTTTCAATCGCCATGGCGGCGATGGCGGTGCACAGCATGCACAGGCTGAACACGCACCAGCCGGTGGCCAGGTCTTGCAGCGGCGGTTTCAACGACGATGCGGTGATCCAGGTCGACAGGATCATGGCCGCGGGCAGGGCAGCTGCCAGCACCACCGAACCGGTGAGCGCCGCCAGGTCTGACACCCGCGCCAGACGGGCATCGAAGTCCATGCGCCGGAGGGCGGCATGCGCAATCCAGGACGAACCCAGGACGACAGCGGTGCCCATGAGCACGCCATTCAACGCAGCGCCGGTGCCGGCCAGTGCCGCCGCCACGCCCAGGCCTATGGGCAGATAGACCAGACTGTGCCAGCGGCTGTGGGCCGCCAACGCCAGGCCCGCGGGCAGCGCCAGCGCGCTCCAGGGTGCCAGCGCCTCGCTGATCTGACCCGCCCAGGCCAGCGCCAACGCAGCGAGCGCCAGCGAGAGGAGGCGCAGGGCGGAGTCGGAGGAGGCTTTCATGACCGCAGCATAACGGCCACAAGCACCATCAGCCGCTTAGCAGGCCCGCCGTTACACCACCGCGCGGCAAAGTGCGGCAACGGCCCCGATGGCAGCGGATGTGCCGCCCCGGAGGCGCTGCCGACTTGTGGTCTGATCGCCGCGGCAGCGTTGCCCGGCCTGCATCGGTCCGTGAACCCGGCCTGGCTCAGTCCAACCGGTTGCAAGCCTTCGACGGCGGGATAACCGGGCCACCCAGGGTGCGGCTCAATACCTGGGTAGCACGGTTCATGAGATGGCGAAGTCGGTCACCGAACGGCCTGCAGCCAGCGCCGATTGCAACCACTTCGGCTTCAGCCCACGCCCGCTCCAGGTGTCGCCGGTGGCTGGGTTGCGGTATTTGGCGGCCACCTTGGCGCCGGCCTTGGGCCCGCTGATCTTCGGGCCACCAGCCTTGGAGGCAATATCGGCCACGCTCAGGCCATATTGCGTCATCAGCGCGCGAACCTGGGCAATGGCCTCGGCGCGTTCGTTGCGTTGCATCTCGGCAATTTGTATTTCGAGTTCCGCTTTTTGGCTGAGCAGGTCGGTCAGGTTGGTCTTGGCCATGGCTGTTGTATCCGTTGGGGTTGAAAACGCATCGAATATATACGCTTTATGAGTGCCGACGGATGGCGGTTATCCCGAGCCCGGGTATTTCAGTCGGTTGGTGGCACGTAGCCGGCAGGCTTTTCAGCGCCATCGCCGAAGAAGAACTGTTCCATCTGGCGTGCCAGGTATTGGCGGGCCCGGGCGTCGGCCAGATTCAGGCGGTTTTCGTTGACCAGCATCGTCTGATGGCGCTTCCACAATTCGAAGGCCTCCTTGCTGACGTTGTCATAGATTTTCTTGCCCAGATCGCCGGGGTAGGGCGCGTATCCCAGGCCTTCGGCTTCTTTCTTCAGGTGTACACATTGCACCATTCGTGGCATGTCAGTCCTTTGCGGTTTTCAGTTGAGTTTCTTGACCAGAACCTGGGAGCGGCGGTCCCAGTTGTATTTCTTCTTGCGCGCCTCGGGCAGCCATTCCGGGTCCACCGAGGCAAAACCACGCTTGATGAACCAGTGCATGGTTCGCGTGGTGAGCACGAATATCGAATCCAGACCCATGTGGCGGGCGCGCTGTTCCACCCGCTTGAGCAGGCGTTCGCCATCGCCCTGGCCCTGCGACAGTGGCGACACCGTCAGCGCGGCCATCTCCGCCGTCTTCGCCTCGGGATAGGGATACAAGGCGGCGCAGCCAAAAATGATGCCGTCGTGTTCGATCAGTGTGTAGCAGGCGATGTCGCGTTCGATCTCGGTGCGCTCGCGCCGCACCAAGGTGCCGTCGCGTTCGAACGGCTCGATCAACTGCAGGATGCCACCCACATCGTCTGATGTGGCTTCGCGCAGGCTTTCCAGCTTTTCGTCGATCACCATCGTGCCCACGCCGTCGTGCTGAAAGACCTCGAGCAGCAGCGAGCCGTCCAGCGAAAAAGGCAATATGTGCGAACGTTCAACGCCGCCCTCGCAGGCCTTGATGCAATGGCGCAGGTAGAACGCGGTGTCGGTCGGCTTCTTGGGCGCAGGCAGGCTCGCCAGCAGGCGCTTGGCATCGGCAAGTACCAGTTCAGTGTCGATCGGACTTTCCGGGTCAGCCAGGTTCTCATGGATACCCGGCACTTCGGTGATGAACACCAGTTTGTCGGCCTGCAGCGCAATGGCGGTGGCGGTGGCCACATCTTCCATCGTCAGATTGAAGGCCTCGCCCGTCGGAGAAAAGCCAAACGGGCTCAGCAAGACCAGCGCGCCGGATTCGATGAATCGGCGTATCGCATGGTGGTCGACACGACGCACCAGTCCGCTGTGGGAAAAGTCGATGCCGTCGACGATACCCACCGGACGGGCAGTCAGGAAATTGCCAGAAACCACGCGAACGGTGGAATTGGCCATCGGCGTGTTGGGCAGCCCCTGCGAAAACGCGGCCTCTATTTCAAAGCGCAATTGGCCCGCTGCTTCCTGTGCCGCATCGAGTGCCACGCCGTCGGTGATGCGCACGCCGTCGTGGTATCGCGATACATGGCCCTTGGCCGCCAGTTGTTCGTTGACCTGAGGTCTGAAGCCGTGCACCAGCACCAGTTTCAAACCCATCGCGTGCAGTATCGACAGGTCCTGCACGATGTGGTCGAGCTTGCCTGCTGCGATGGCTTCGCCAGCCAGCGCCACCACGAATGTCTTGCCGCGGTAGGCGTGGATGTACGGCGCCACCGAGCGAAACCAGGGCACGAAGGTATGGGGGAATACAAGGCTCATGGCATACGCGAGTGAACTCGCACGATTGTGCAGCAGCGCTTGCCGCGGCACCCGGGCAGGGCTGGGAAATGCCAGGGCCGCGCGTTCACGAAAACGTCACCAACGCGTGCTCGCTTCGATTGAGAATGTGCGCGGCGCCCGGGCAGCCATTGGGCTCCAGTGCCGAGACAACCACACCCAACCAGGAGATTACCCATGGATGCCCCTCTCAAAGCCCCGCTGTCCGCGGTCGTTGCGGCGGCGCTGTTGACCGCCGGTGCGCTGTCGGCGCCCAACGCACAGGCCGCGTCGGTCACCTTGCACGGCCAGGCCCCCATCATCATTGGTCACCGTGGCGCTTCAGGCTACCTGCCGGAGCACACGTTGCAGAGTTACCAGCTCGCCATCAACCAGGGCGCGAACTACATCGAGCCCGATCTCGTGCTGACCAAGGACGGCGTGCTGATCGCCCGCCATGAGCCCATGCTCGGCGGCACCACCGACGTGGCCAGCAAGTTCGGCGCCGCGCGCATGAGCACCCGGATGGTGGACGGCGAGCCCACCACCGACTACTTCGCCAGCGACTTCACGCTGGCCGAGATCAAGACGCTGCGCGCGGTGCAGTCGCGGGCGGGCCGCGACAAGAGCTTCGATGGCCTATACCAGATTCCCACGCTGGCCGAGGTCATCGGCCTGGCGCAGGCGCAAAGCCTGGCTACCGGGCGCACCGTGGGCATCTATCCCGAGGTCAAGCATTCCACCTTTCATGCGGCGCTGTTCGGCGCCAACCAGTTCGAAGACAAGCTGGTGGCGCAGTTGCACGCGGCCTATGGCAACCAGGCCACGGCGCCGGTCTTCATCCAGTCGTTCGAAACCGCCAACCTGAAGTACCTGAACACGCGCACCAACATCAAGCTGGTGCAGCTGGTGGATGCCGATGACGTGAAAGCCGACGGTTCGATGTCGCTCGTCGACCCCTACCGCCGCCCGTATGACTTCGCCGTGGCCGGCGACGCACGCACGTTCGCCGACCTGCTGACCGCTGCCGGGCTCGCCGAAGTGGCGACCTATGCCGATGGCATCGGCCCCTGGAAGCCCTACCTGTTGAGGACCGTGGCCGACGG
>JANOZF010000306.1:0-12625 GCA_031429255.1 Rubrivivax sp. | reverse complement strand
TTCCAGCAGCGCCTCTTCCAGCGCACGCAAGGTTTCCACGTCAAGGTCGTTGGAAGGTTCGTCGAGCATCAGCACGTTGCCGCCCTTGGCCAGCGTCTTGGCCAGGTGCAGGCGGCCGCGTTCGCCGCCCGACAGGCTGCCGACCTGCTTCTGCTGGTCGTTGCCCTTGAAGTTAAAGCGACCCAGGTAGGCGCGGCTGGGCATGACGAACTTGCCGACGATGATGTTGTCCAGGCCGCCCGACACGTCCTGCCACACCGTCTTGTCGTTGTCCAGGCTCTCGCGACTCTGGTCGACGAATGCGAGTTGCGCCGTCTTGCCGATCTTGACCTCACCCGAGTCCGGCTTTTCCACGCCTTGCAGCATGCGGAAGAGCGTGGACTTGCCGGCGCCGTTGGGGCCGATGATGCCCACGAGGGCACCGGCCGGCACCTTGAAGCTGAGTTTGTCGATGAGCAGGCGGTCGCCAAAGCTCTTGCTGACGTCGACGAACTCGATCACCTCGTTGCCCAGTCGTTCGGCCACCGGGATGAAGATTTCGTTCGTTTCGTTGCGCTTCTGGTATTCAACGTCGCTCAGCTCTTCAAAGCGCGCCAGGCGGGCCTTGCTCTTGGTCTGGCGTCCCTTGGCGTTGGAGCGGACCCACTTCAGTTCCTCCTTCATCGCCTTCATGCGCGCGTCTTCGCTCTTCTGCTCGACTTCGAGCCGCTTCTCCTTCTGCTCCAGCCAATCGGAGTAGTTGCCCTTCCAGTGGATGCCCTGACCGCGATCCAGTTCAAGAATCCACTCGGCCGCGTTGTCCAGGAAGTAGCGGTCGTGGGTGATGGCCACCACGGTGCCCGGAAAGCGTTGCAGGAAGTGTTCGAGCCACTCGACGCTTTCGGCATCCAGGTGGTTGGTGGGCTCGTCGAGCAGCAGCATGTCGGGCTTGCTCAGCAGCAGGCGGCACAGCGCGACGCGGCGCTTTTCACCGCCCGAGAGCAGTCCGATCTTGGCGTCCCAGGGGGGCAGGCGCAGGGCGTCCGCGGCCAGTTCCAGCTGCAGGTCGGTGTTTTCGCTGCCGGCGGCGGCGATGATGGCCTCCAGTTCGGCCTGCTCTGCGGCCAGCTTGTCGAAGTCAGCGTTTTCGTCGGCGTATTCGGCATAGACCTCATCCAGCCGCTTCTTGGCGGCCAGCACGCCGCCGATGCCTTGTTCCACCGACTCGCGCACGTTCTGCTCGGGGTCGAGCTGCGGTTCCTGCGGCAGGTAGCCGATGTTCAGGCCCGGCATGGGCACGGCCTCGCCTTCGTATTCCTTGTCCACGCCGGCCATGATCTTCAGCAGCGTGCTCTTGCCCGAGCCGTTGACGCCTAGAACGCCGATCTTGGCGCCGGGGAAGAAGGACAGGCTCACGCCCTTCAGGATCTGCCGCTTCGGCGGCACGATCTTGCCGACGCGGTTCATGGTGAAAACATACTGCGCCATGGTTACAGGGCCCTCCGTGAGCGGAGCGAACGGAAGCCGCGGGAGGCGGGCAATTGCTTCGATAAAACATACGGGGCCATGTCGGGTCTTTCGCTGTGCAGGTGGGCCGGGGGCGGCGATGAAAAGGGGTCGCGGCGGCGCCGGGGGCGCTGCAGGAGCCTTTTTCACGACATAGGCCATCCTGCGGCAAACCCGGCATTATCGGGCCACAGTCCCATTTCCTTGCCGGGCAAGGGCGCCGACTGCAACTTGCACCGCCCGACAGGGCATGCCCCGAGAGCCCTGAACGCCCATGCCGACTTCACTGATTGCGCTGTTTTCACTTGCCAACCTGGTGATAGGCACCGGCGCGGTCATCGTCAGCGGCATCCTGCCGGCGGCCGCACAGGGCCTGGGTGTCAGCGTGCCGGCGGCCGGACAGGCGATGACGGTGTACGCGCTGGCGGCGGCCTTGCTGGCGCCGGTGCTGCTGGTGGTCACCGGGCACTGGCCGCGGCGGCGGGCGCTTGCAGGGGCCATGGCACTGTTCACCGCAGGTTGTGCGTTGTGTGCCGTGGCGCCCAGCTTGTGGGTGCTGCTGCTGGGGCGCGTGTTGATGGGCTCGGGTGCGATGTTTCTGGCTGCCGCCGCGGGCATCGTGGTGAACCTGGTGGCGCCGCAGCAGCGCGGCAAGGTGCTGGCGGCGGTCTTCATGGGCATGAGCATGAGCTACATGACCGGTTTGCCGCTGGGCAGCTGGTTGGCCGAAACGCACGGCTGGCGCGCGCCCTTGTGGCTGGTGACCGGCTGCGCCGGGCTGGTCACGCTGGCGCTGTGGGGACTGGTGCCGAAGCACGTGCAGGCCCCGGGCGCCAGCCTGAAAGGCATTGGCGCCGTGCTGCGCCAGGGACCGGTGATCACCTCACTGGCCATCACCGCGCTGTACTTCGCCGCCGTGTTCATCGTCTTTTCGTTCATCGTGCTGGTGCTGCGTGCGCTGACGCCCCTGAGCGCCGGCGAGTTGTCGCTGACGCTGATGTTGTTCGGCACGGCCGGCCTGGTGGGCACAGGGTTGGGCGGCTATTGCAACGACCGTTTCGGGCCGCATGTCGCGTTGAGCACGTTGCTGACGGTGCTGGCATCGACGATGCTGGCGTTGCCGCTGACTGGCGGCCGGCCCGTGCTGATGACGGCAGTGCTGCTGCTCTGGGGCGCAGCTGGCTTCGGCATGATGGCGCCGCAGCAATCGCGCCTGGCCATGCTGGCGCCCGAGCATGGGGCGCTGCTGCTGTCGCTGAATGGTTCGATGCTGTACCTGGGCATGGCGGTGGGGGCCGCGCTCGGCGGCCTTGTCGCACCGTGGGTGGGTTATGCCCGGCTGTCGTGGGTCAGCGCCGCGCTGGTCGTCGTTGCGCTGGGCCTGCTCGTGCTTGAGCGGCGAGCACCGCGGATGCGCGCAACATGAGACACTTTTCCTTCAACGCCGGTCTCGCCAGCTGCGCTTGTGGCCCGCAGCTGGCGCCTGTTTTCGATTCACCCCTGAGCAGGAGTCCAACCCACCATGAACATGCAAACCGCTGAAGCACCACGCAATCTGGTGCAGATCACGCATCTGGTCTACGCGTTGCACGCGCTGGGCCTGGCCATCGGTGCCTTCGGCGCTGCCAGCGTGCTCGGTTCGTTCCTCTTTGGCTGGCCCTCGATCATCGCGGTGATCATCAACTACGTGAAACGCAGCGACGTGCGCGGCACCTGGCTCGAATCGCACTTCACCTGGCAGATCCGCACGTTCTGGTTTGCGCTGTTGTGGGCCGTGATCGTGGCGGTGGTGTCGTTTCCGCTGGCTTTCATCCTGGTGGGCATTGGCACCTGGGTAGCGGGCATGTTCGTGCTGGGCGTGTGGGCGATCTACCGAATTGCGCGGGGTTGGTTGCGCTTGAAGGACCATCAGCCCATGCCCATGGTTTGAGGCCATGGCCTAGAATGCGATCAGCGCAGCGGCAACCAGTCATCGCCGCGCTGTCGATTCCGACCTCCGGAAATCTTTCGCACCTACCCGACTGGTGCACCCGCAACGGGTGACAGCAGGCTGCGAACCCGAGGGCCACCGTGCCCTCGATCCCCTAGAAAAACCACATGCAATTTACCGATCTCGGCCTTGCCGAGCCGCTGCTGCGCGCCGTCAAAGAACAAGGTTACGACACCCCCACGCCGATCCAGGCGCAGGCCATTCCACAAGTGCTGAAAGGCGGCGACCTGATGGGTGGCGCCCAGACCGGGACGGGCAAGACGGCCGGTTTCACGCTGCCGATGCTGCACCGCCTGGCCGCTATGCCACAGAAGAAGGACGCCCGCGGACGCGTGCTGATCCGCGCGCTGATCCTCACGCCCACGCGCGAGCTGGCGGCGCAGGTTGAAGAGAGTGTGCGCACCTACGGCAAGTACCTGCCGCTGACGAGCATGGTGATGTTTGGCGGTGTGGGCATGTCACCCCAGGTGGACCGCCTGCGCAAGGGCGTGGACATCCTGGTGGCCACGCCCGGACGTTTGCTGGACCACCACCAGCAGCGCACGCTGGACCTGAGCCATGTCGAGATCTTCGTGCTCGATGAAGCCGATCGCATGCTCGACATGGGTTTCATCCACGACATCAAGAAAGTGCTGGCCGCGCTGCCGGTGAAAAAGCAGAGCCTGCTTTTTTCAGCCACTTTCAGCGATGAAATCAAGGCATTGGCCGACCGGCTGTTGAACGAGCCCATGCTGATTGAAGTGGCACGCCGCAATGCAACTGCCGAGAACGTGGTGCAGGTGGTTCATCCGGTGGGCCGCGAGCACAAGAAGGACCTGCTGGCGCACCTGATCAAACAAGGCGACTGGCACCAGGTGCTGGTGTTTGCGCGCATGAAACACGGCGCCAACCGTCTCACCGACTTCCTGAACGACCAGGGCATCACGGCCATGGCCATCCACGGCAACAAGAGCCAGACGGCGCGCACCAAGGCGCTGGCCGACTTCAAGAGCGGCGACCTGCAGGTGCTGGTGGCCACCGACATCGCGGCGCGCGGTATCGACATCGACCAGTTGCCGCACGTGGTGAACTTCGAGCTGCCCAACGTGCCTGAAGACTATGTGCACCGCATCGGCCGCACCGGCCGTGCGGGCGCCACGGGCGAGGCGGTGAGCCTGGTGTGCGTGGACGAGGAGATCTTCCTGAAGGACATCGAGCGCCTCATCAAGCGCAGCATTCCGCGCCAGACCGTGCCCGGCTTCGAACCGCCCTCCGACGAGCGTGCCGAACCCATTGTGCTGGGCCGCATGACCATTGGCGTGGGTGGTACCAAGCGCAATGCCGGCGGCGGTGGCGGTGGTGGTCGGCCGGGTGGACGCCCGGGTGGCGGCGGCGCTGGTCGTGGCGGCTCATCCGGCAGGCCTGGCGGTGGTGGCGGTGGCGGTGGCGGTGGCCGCGCGCCAGCCGGGTCTGGCGGCGGCAGGCCGGGCGGTGCCCGCCCCGCAGCGTCGCGCGGCGGACCGCCCAAGCGCTGAAATCCTGTTTCCCGGTTTTCCCGTCAGGCCTGCAAACGCTGGGCTGCGCTGTCGATGCTGCGCTTCAGATCGGCGTAGTTGTGGTGCACTGCATATTGCGGAAACTGGGCCACGATGCCCTCAGGCGGGTGGATGAAGAACCCTGCGTCGGCAGCGCCGAGCATGCCGGTGTCGTTGTAGCTGTCGCCTGCGGCGATGACCTTGAAGTTCAGCGACTTCAAGGCGTTCACGGCATGGAACTTCTGGTTGGGCTGGCGCAGGTGATAGGCGGCCACGAAACCTTCGCCATCCACCTCCAGCCGGTGGCACATCAGCGTGGGGCGGCCCAGCTGCTGAATCAACGGCTCGGCAAACTCGTAGAAGGTGTCGGACAGGATGATCACCTGGTAGCGGCTGCGCAAGTCGTCCAGAAACGACTTGGCGCCGTCCATCGGTGCCATGCCGGCAATCACGGCCTGGATGTCGGCCATCTTCAGCCCATGTTGACGCAACAACGCCAGGCGAAAGCGCATCAGCTTGTCGTAGTCGGGTTCGTCCCGCGTGGTGCGGCTGAATTCGGCAATGCCGGTGCGTTGGGAAAAGGCGATCCAGATCTCGGGGATCAACACACCTTCAAGGTCGAGGCAAACAATCTGCATGGGCTCTCCTGTGGGGCCGCCATGCTAGTGCAGTGTTCGACACTGTTTGGTACACAAAACCGAGTCTTTGGCCGCCTGGCGTCGTTGCAAATCCTTGCAATGCCGCTGGGCATTGCTGCGGTTTGCGCCTAGCCAGACGACCAAATCCATCGGTTTTCTTAAGTTCCACACAGCATCGAACACTGCACTGGTACAAGCCTCGTCGACGCTCAGTCAGCCGCGGCCAGCACCACGCTGACCTTGCGCGTCTGGCCGCCGCGCCAGACGCTGAGCGCCACGGTTTCACCGATTGCGCGGCGTTCCAACTGTTCCAGCAGGTCGTCCAGATCGGCCACCGCTTCGCCATTGATCGCGGTGATGACGTCGCCGCCAAGCACCTCGCCGCGCTGGCCGCGCCGAAACGGTTGCAGACCGGCGCGGCCGGCCGTGCTGTTGGCCGCCACCTGCACCAGCACCACGCCCTTGGGCAGGGCCAGTGCCTGGCGCAGATTGGGCGCGCCGGCGCTGATGCCCAGGGCGGGTCGCACGAAGCGGCCGTCGCGGATCAGCCGCGGCACGATGCGGTTCACTTCATCGACTGGAATCGCAAACCCGATGCCGGCACTGGCGCCGCTGGGACTGGCAATCTGCGTGTTGACGCCGATCAACCGGCCGGCCGAGTCGAGCAGCGGGCCGCCGGAATTGCCCGGGTTGATGGCGGCGTCGGTCTGGATCACGCCGCGGATGGTGCGGCTGTTGAACGATTCGATCTCTCGATTCAGCGCGCTGATGATGCCGGTGGTGAGCGTCTGGTCCAGGCCGAAGGGGTTGCCGATGGCATACACGCGTTGCCCGACCTGCAGGTCGCGGCTGGCGCCCAGCGCGATGGGCGGCATCTTTTCCTTGGGTGCCGCGATCTGCAGCACCGCCAGATCGCGGTCGGGGAAGGCGCCAACCAACTTGGCGTCGAAGGTGGTCTGGTCGGCCAAGGTCACACGGGCGCCGTTGGCACCCTGAATGACGTGGAAGTTGGTCACGACGTGGCCGGCGTTGTCCCACACGAAACCGGTGCCGGTGCCGCGCGGTACCTGCTGCACGTTGGTGGAAAACAGGTCGCGCTGCGCGCCCAGGCTGGTGATGTGCACCACCGAAGGCGACGTGCGCTTGAAGAGGTCGACGTTGGCCTGCTCGTCGGCGGCCAAGGCGCCACGGGGCGTGACTGCCCGGGCCGTGGCCTCGGTGCGGCTTTGCGCCAACGGAGGCGCCAACACCGCGGCGGTGGCCAGGGCGGCGGCCACCAGGGCCAGGGGAGCGAGGTTCTTGTTCATCGGTGGAGGTGCTCCAGGCGGCAGGATGGTGTCTGACCCTGCCATATGGGAACGGCCCGCGCCAAGTCAAGGCCCACCCATGTGGGCTGCTCGGCGCCGGCCCCGTGCACCGGGCGGCGGGTTTCATGAATTCAGGCCACCGTGTACGCCGCTGCGCCGGTGGCGATCAGGGTGCCTTCTTCGTTGACCAGGCGCATCTGCGTGCTGCCAATGCGCCCGCCCAGCCGCATCACTTCGGCCGTCACCGTGAATTGTTTGCCGAGGCCCTGGCGCAGGTAGTCCACACGCAGGTCGATGGTGCCCAGGCGCGAGAAGCGGTGCAGCACCTGTTGCGCGCTGTCTTGGGCGTGGCGTTCGGCGATGCCCACCACCACGGCCAGCCCGCCCATGTGGTCCAGCACTGCCGAGATCACGCCGCCGTGCAGCCGGCCATGCGCGCAGTGGCCCACCAGCGCCGGTCGCATGTCGAAGGTGGCCCGCACGTCCTGCGATTGCACCGCGACGATCTTCAAACCCAGTGTCTGGTTGAACGTGATGCGGCGTTCGAAGAGGTCGATCAGCGTGTCGTCCACCAGCGCCTGCTCGGCCGCCGAGCGGCGCGCCGGCCCCGGCTCGGTCATGCGCCGACTCCGGCGTGCAGGCCCAGCCGCTGGCGCGCTTCGGCAGGTGATGCAATGCCGCGCCCGGCGCGTTGTGCGCACTGCGCCAGCGCCTGCACCAGCGCGCCGTTGCCACTGGCGCGTTCGCCACCGGGCAGGTAGAAGGTGTCTTCCAGCCCGGTGCGCAGGTTGCCGCCCAGGTCGGCCGTCTTCTGGTGCACCGGCCAGATCTCGGCGCGGCCGATCAGCGTGCTCTGCCACACGGCGCGTTCAGGGGCATAACGCGGCAACAGTGTCAGCAGATCGGCATCACAGGGCATGCCGCTGGCCACGCCCATCACGAAGTTGACTTCGGGCACGCCGCTAAACATGCCGGCCTTCAGATACATCGCCACGCTGCGCAGGATGCCGACGTCGAAGCACTCGAACTCGGGGTGCGTGCCGTTGGCGGCCATCACGTCGAGAAACTGCTTGACCTTGGCCACCGGGTTGTCGAACACCATCGGCGGCCAGGCCCAATCGCCGTTGTCCTTGATCTTCAGGTAGTTCAGCGTGCCCGCATTGCAGGCCGCGATCTCGGGCTTCACGCGTTCGATGCAGGCCTGCGGACCGCTGATGTCCTTGCCCACGACACCGGTGGTCAGGTTGATGATGACGCCGGGGCAGGCGGCGCGGATGGCGCTGCACACGGCGTCGGCCACGTCAGGGTCCCAGCTGGGCATGTGGCCGAAGCCGGGCTCCTGGTGGCGCAGGTGCACGTGCATGATGCTGGCGCCGGCGTTGAAGGCATCGCGCGCCTCGGCAGCCATCTGTGCCGGCGTCACCGGCACGGGGTGCTGTTGCGGGTTGGTCAGCACACCGGTCAGTGCGCAGGTGAGGATGGCTTTGTCGTGGTTCATGGCGGCGCACTTTCGGTAAGGTCCAGTTCAACCAGCACGGCGCCTGCAGCCACCGTGTCCTTGGCTTTCACGTTCACGGCTTTGATGGTGCCGGCGCTGCCGGCATGCAGCCACATTTCCATCTTCATGGCTTCCACGCACACCAGCTGCTGGCCGCTGACGACGGTGTCGCCGGGCTGCACAGCCACCTGTGCCACCACGCCGGCCACCGGGGCGCGCGCGCGACGGGGGTCGGTGCTGGTGTCGGCCGCCGGGCAGGGCGACGGTTCTTCGAAACTGAACACCGCGCCGTCCAGCGCCAGATGCAGCGAGGCGCCGTCGCGCACCGCCGCGACCTGCTGCTGCGCGCCGTCGATCAGCACGCGGGCTCGATGCCCCTGCCACGACAGCACCTGCACGCCCGTGGCCGGCACGCGCAGCGCGCGTGTCTGGCCCTGGCAGTGCAGGCTGATGCTGAAGGTGGACACGCTGGCCGGCCGCTGCCCGAGCGGGCCGGCGCGCCCGGCCAGCAGCGCAGCGGCCAGCCGCCACGCCTGCTCGGGCGGTTCGGGCCGCCGCAGCAGCGGCTCGATGGCGCCGGCCGGCTGCGCGGCCCATTCGTCCAGCCGGGTGGTGGTCAGCTCTGAAGCAGTGAACTGCGGATGGTTGATCAGGTCGCAAAGGAAACGGCCGTTGTTGCGCAGCCCGATGAGCGGCAGCGATTCCAGCGCCCGTGTCAGCCGCCGCACGGCGTCGGCGCGGTCGCGGCCGTGGGCGATGATCTTGGCCACCATGGCGTCGTAGAACGGCGTCACCTCACCGCTTTCGTCGATGCCGTGGTCGACGCGCACGCCGCTGAACGCGCTGCCGGGTGTGGCCATGGCCTGCAGCGCATCGGGCCGCCAACCCAGGATGCGGCCCGTCTGTGGCTTGAAGCCGTCGTACGGGTCTTCGGCATACAGACGCACTTCGATGGCGTGGCCGCTGAAGCGCACCTGTTCCTGCGTCAGCGGCAGCTGCTCGCCAGCGGCCACGCGCAGTTGCCATTCCACCAGGTCCAGCCCGGTGATGCACTCGGTGACCGGGTGTTCCACCTGCAGACGGGTGTTCATCTCCAGGAAATAGTGGTTCATGTCCGCGTCGACAATGAATTCCACCGTGCCCGCGCCTTGATAGCCCACGGCCAGCGCTGCCGCCACGGCGTCGCGGCCCATCGCGGCGCGCAGTGCCGGGCTGACCACCGGCGAGGGTGCTTCTTCGACCACCTTCTGGCGGCGGCGTTGCGCCGTGCAGTCACGTTCACCCAGGTGGATGGCGTGCCCATGGCTGTCTGCAAAGACCTGGATCTCGATGTGGCGGCCGTGGTCGACCAGGCGCTCCAGCATCAGCGTGCCGTCGCCAAAGGCACTGAGTGCTTCGCGTCGTGCGCCGGCCAGCGCTGCGGGCAGCTCGGCCACATCGCGCACCAGCCGCATGCCGCGGCCACCGCCGCCGGCCACGGCTTTCACCAGCAGCGGCAGGCCCAGGGCCTGCGCTTCGGCGCTCAGCCTCTCGTCGCTTTGTTCGGCACCCCCGTAGCCGGGCGCGCAGGGCACACCGGCTTGCTGCATGCGCTGCTTGGCCAGCGCCTTGTGGCCCATGGCGCGGATGGCCTGCGGCGGCGGGCCGATGAACACCAGCCCGGCGTCGGCGCAAGCTTGCGCGAAGTCGGCACGTTCTGACAGGAATCCGTAGCCGGGGTGCACCGCGTCGGCACCGGTGAGCTGCGCGGCGCGCAGCAGTGCCGCGATGTTCAGGTAGGACTCGGCCGCTGGCGCGGGCCCGATGCGCACCGCTTCGTCGGCTTGCCGCACATGGGGCGATGCGGCATCGGCATCGCTGTAGACCGCCACCGTGCGGTAACCCAGGCGGTGCGCCGTGCGCAGCACACGGCAGGCAATTTCTCCGCGGTTGGCGATGAGGATCTTCTTGAACATGTCAGCTCGCGGGCAATGCGCCGGCATGCGCTGCGCGCATCAGGCGTTCTGGTTGCGCTGCCACGGCCGGGCCAATGCTGGCGCCACGGCGGGCGATGCACAGTGGTTGCAGGCTCACGCGCCCGGTCCCACTGCAGAGGCCGGCGCCGGTGCCCACGCGGGTTTGCGCTTTTGCAAAAAGGCGGTGGTGCCCTCGATGCCTTCGGCGCCCAGTGCCGCGCGCGAAAACACCGCCGCCGCTTCCTGCACCAGCGACGCCGCAGACTGCAGACGGGCCTTGGCGATCAGGGCCTTGGTGGCCGCCACCGCGCCGGGTGCACATTGCAGAATGTCGTCAAGCACCTGTGCCAGCGCAGCGTCGAGCCCTGCGCTGGCGTGCACACCGTGCACCAGCCTCAGCGCCAGCGCTTCGGCCGCGCCCAGGCGGCCGCCGGTGACGGCCAGCCGTTTCGCTTCGGCATAGCCCAGCCGTTCCACCAGAAAGGGGCCGATCTGCGCCGGCACCACACCCAGGCTGGTTTCGGGCAGGCGAAAAGCCACGCTGTCGCTGGCCAGCGTCACGTCGGCCACGCAGGCCAGGCCAAAACCGCCGCCCATGCAGGTGCCTTCGACGACGGCCACCACCGCCAGGCCGGTCTGTGCGTAGGCCACGCAGAGTTCACCAAAGCTGGCGTTCGTTTCCTGCAGCGCCAGCGGGTTGTCTTGCAGCTTCTGGCGCGCCGCAGCCATGTCGGCCAGGTCGGCGCCGGCGCTGAAGTGGCCACCCGCGCCGCGCAGCACCAGCACGCGGGTGTCAGCGCGCATCTCGGCCTGGGCGAGCACGGCGCGCAACTCGCGCACCATCGCCAGCGACATCGCGTTGCGCACCTCGGGCCGGTTCAGCGTCACGTGCAGGACCGGACCCTCACGCCGCAGCGTCAGGGTCTTGAACTCGGCCAGCTCGACGCTCACAGCGACTTGCCCGGCAGCGTGCCTTCGAGCTTGCAGATGATGCCCAGCATCACCTCGTCGGCGCCGCCGCCGATGCTGATCAGGCGCGAATCGCGGAAGGCCTGCGAGACGGGGTTGTCGGCCGTGAAGCCCATGCCGCCCCAGTACTGCAGGCAGCTGTCGGTAACCTCGCGGCTGAGACGCCCGCACTTCAGCTTGGCCATGCTGGCCAGCTTGGTGACGTCCTTGCCGCCGATGTACATCTCCACCGCGCGATAGGTCAGCGCGCGCAGCGCTTCTACCTCGGTGCGCAGTTCGGCCAGCCGGAAGTGCACCACCTGGTTGTCCAGGATGCTCTTGCCGAAGGCCTTGCGCTGGCGCGTGTACTCGGTGGTCTGGTCGATCAGCCGGTCCAGGCTGCGCAGCGAGCCAGCCGCGCCCCACAGGCGCTCTTCCTGGAACTGCAGCATCTGGAAGGTGAAGCCCAGGCCTTCCTGGCCGATGAGGTTGCGCTTGGGCACGCGCACGTTGTCGAAGAACAGTTGCGCCGTGTCGGAGCTGTGCATGCCGATCTTGTGGATCTTCTGGCGCGTGATGCCTGGCGTGTCCATCGGCACCACGATCAGGCTCTTGTTCTTGTGCGGCGGTCCGTCCGATGTGTTGGCCAACAGGCAGCACCAGTCGGCCTGCATGCCGCTGGTGATCCACATCTTGGTGCCGTTGATGACGTAGTCATCACCATCACTTCGGGCGTTGGTCTTGATCGACGCCACGTCGCTGCCGCCGCCGGGCTCGCTGACGCCCAGGCACGACACCACGTCGCCGGCGATGGTGGGCGTGAGCCACTCCTTGCGCAGGTCGTCACTGCCAAAACGCGCCAAGGCCGGCGTGGCCATGTCGGTGTGCACGCCGATGGCCATCGGCACGCCGCCGCAGTTGCACTGGCCCAGCGCTTCGGCCATCACCATGCTGTAGCTGAAGTCCAGGCCCGAGCCGCCGTATTCCTCGGGGTACTTCAGGCCCAGCAGCCCCAGGTTGCCGAGCTTCTTGAACACCTCGTGCGCCGGGAACTGTCCCTTGGCTTCCCATTCGGCGATGTGCGGGTTCAGTTCCTTGTCGCAGAACTTGATGACGGTGTCTTCGATCTGGCGGTGTTCGGCAGTGAATTTCATGGGTCTTCCTAGAGTCGTGCAACGCCAAACGTGTTGGCGCGCAGGGTGCGGTGTTCGGCTTCTTGCGCCAGCGCCAGGCACAGGGCCAGGATGCGGCGTGTGTCACGCGGGTCGATGATGCCGTCGTCCCACAGGC
>JANOZF010000305.1:0-24018 GCA_031429255.1 Rubrivivax sp. | reverse complement strand
ATGCCTGGGCAGGAACGTGCGGTCAGGCGGTGGTTCGGGAACCTTATTTCGAGAAAGCGTTGCCCAGCGCAAAAACGGAGTTGGGCGCAGTGATCTTGATGGGTTTGACCACGGGCACGCTTGAAATCGCGCGCCGCACCGGCGCGTCGTCGATCGTCACGCCCTTGGCCAACTGCTCGTCGACCAGCTTCTTCAGCGAAATGGAGTCGAGGTATTCGATCATCTTCGTGTTCAGGCTGGCCCACAGATCGTGCGTCATGCACTTGCCGGTGTCTTCGCCCATGCAGCCTTCGCGGCCGCTGCAACCGGTGGCGTCAATCGGTTCGTCGACCGCGACGATGATGTCGGCCACCGTGATTTCGGCCAAGCCACGGCCCAAGGTATAGCCGCCCCCGGGGCCACGGGTGCTTTCCACCAGCTCATGCCGGCGCAGTTTGCCGAACAGCTGCTCCAGGTAGGACAGTGAAATCTGCTGGCGCTGGCTGATGGCTGCCAGCGCAACCGGGCCGGCGTTCGAACGCATGGCCAGATCAATCATGGCCGTGACGGCAAAACGACCTTTGGTGGTCAGTCTCATGAGGCTTTCTCCAGGCAGAACAAAATGGGCTGCGCAGCGGGTTTTCAAGGCACTTTTCATCGGCTTCAATAAACTGTGACTGATCAGTCACTGAACCCGAGTGATTAAGTCAAGTATACCGGAAGTTGAGCGTTTTCATCCAGCTCCGCCACCCACCCTGACGGGCTCAGGGGCACTGCAAGCCCACTGCGTCGGGCTTTCGCGGCCGATCAAACGTGAGGGTCGGCAGCGGCGGCGAGCGCCGCCCTGTCACCGGCCGCTGCGCTCCCGCTGGATCAGATCCACCAGGCCATCACAAGCGTCTTCAACCAGATCGAGAACGCGCTCAAATCCCTCCGCGCTGCCGTAATACGGATCCGGCACTTCGGAGGTGCCCTTGAATTGTCGCGCGTGGTCCATCAACAGGCGGATCTGCTGCGCCTGCGGCCCGGGGAACTGCTGGCGCAGCCAGGCCAGGTGTGACTGGTCCATCGCCAGCAGCCATTGAAAGCGCTCGGAGTCGTTGTCCAGCACCGGCCGCGCGCGCAGGCGCGACAAGTTGTAGCCACGGCGCTTGGCGGCGGCCTGCGCACGCGGGTCTGGCGCTTCGCTGACGTGAAACCCGTGCGTGCCCGCTGAGTCGACCAGCACGCCAGCCAAACCGGCACGCTGCAACTTGGCGCGCAAGACCGCTTCGGCCGTCGGTGAACGGCAGATGTTGCCCGAGCACACCATCAGGATGCGCAACTCGCCGGCCCTGCCTTGACCCGCCTTCGACGCGTCAGCTTCTGCAGGCCCACCCTGCATCCACTGCTTGATGCGGCCCAGCATCAGGCTGCTCCGCGCGCCGGTGACGCGCCCGCGATCAGCGGCACGACGTCGGCGACGCTGGCACCGAAGGCCTGCTCGCGCAGCAGGGCCAGTTGATCGCGCACGCGGGCTGCCTTTTCGAACTCGAGGTTCCGCGCGTGTTCGAGCATCTGCTTTTCAAGCAGCTTGATGCGCTTGCCCAGGTCCTTCTCCGACAGCGTCTCGACCTCAGCCGCTGCGCGGGCCGCGTTCAGGTCGTCCTTGGCCGCCTTGTCGGACACCACGCCATCGATCATGTCGCGGATGCGCTTGCTCACGCTCTTGGGCGTGATGCCCATGGCCAGGTTGTGCGCGATCTGCTTGTTGCGCCGCCGCTCGGTTTCACCCATCGCGGCCTTCATGCTGTCGGTGATCTTCTCGGCGTACAGGATGGCGCGGCCGTTGATGTTGCGCGCCGCGCGGCCGATGGTCTGGATCAGCGAGCGCTCGGCGCGCAGGAAGCCTTCCTTGTCGGCGTCCAGGATGGCCACCAGCGACACCTCGGGCAGGTCCAGGCCCTCGCGCAGCAGGTTGATGCCCACCAGCACGTCGAAGGTGCCCAGACGCAGGTCGCGCAAGATCTCGACCCGCTCCACGGTGTCCACGTCACTGTGCAGGTAGCGCACCTTCACGCCGTTGTCGGCCAGGTAGTCGGTCAGCTGCTCGGCCATGCGCTTGGTCAGCGTGGTTATGAGCACCCGTTCGTTGATCTGCACGCGCAGGCGGATCTCCTGCAATACGTCGTCGACCTGGGTGCTGGCCGGGCGCACTTCCACCTCGGGGTCCACCAGGCCCGTCGGGCGCACCACCTGCTCAACCACCGCGCCGGTGTGTTCCTTCTCCCAGTTGCCGGGCGTGGCCGACACAAACACCGCCTGGCGCATCTTGCGTTCGAATTCCTCGAACTTCAGCGGCCGGTTGTCCAGCGCGCTGGGCAGGCGGAAGCCGTATTCCACCAGCGTCGTCTTGCGCGCGCGGTCGCCGTTGTACATGCCGCCAAACTGGCCGATCAGCACGTGGCTCTCGTCCAGGAACATCAAGGCGTCCTTGGCCAGGTAGTCCACCAGCGTGGGTGGCGGTTCGCCGGGCTGGGCGGCCGAAAGATGCCGGGTGTAGTTCTCGATGCCCTTGCAGTGGCCCACCTCCTGCAGCATTTCCAGGTCGAAGCGGGTGCGCTGCTCCAGGCGTTGTGCCTCGACCAGCTTGCCTGCCCTGACGAACTCGTCAAGTCGCGTACGCAGTTCGTCCTTGATGGTGGCGATGGCGTCCACCACGCGTTCACGCGGCGTCACGTAGTGGCTGCTGGGGTAGACGGTGAAGCGCGGAATCTTCTGCCGCACCCGCCCTGTTAGCGGGTCCAGCAGCTGCAGTGTTTCCACCTCGTCGTCGAAGAGTTCGATGCGCAGCGCCAGCTCGCTGTGCTCGGCAGGAAACACGTCGATGGTGTCGCCGCGCACGCGGAATGCACCACGCGAGAAGTCGATCTCGTTGCGCTTGTACTGCATGCGGATGAGCTGAGCGATCACGTCGCGCTGGCTCATCTTGTCGCCCACGCGCAGCGTCATCACCATCTTGTGATAGTCGGCCGGGTTGCCGATGCCGTAGATGGCACTCACGCTGGCCACGATGATGACGTCGCGCCGCTCCAGCAGGCTCTTCGTGGCCGACAGGCGCATCTGCTCGATGTGCTCGTTGATGGCGCTGTCCTTTTCGATGAACAGGTCGCGCTGCGGCACGTAGGCTTCTGGCTGGTAGTAGTCGTAATAGCTGACGAAGTACTCCACCGCATTGCGCGGAAAGAACTCTCGGAACTCGCTGTACAGCTGCGCAGCCAGCGTCTTGTTGGGCGCAAACACGATGGCCGGGCGGCCGGTGCGGGCAATCACGTTGGCCATCGTGAAGGTCTTGCCGGAACCGGTGACGCCCAGCAGCGTCTGGTAGGTGAGGCCGTCGTTGATGCCCTCCACCAGCAGATCGATGGCGGCGGGTTGATCGCCCGCCGGCGCATAGGGCTGGAACAGCTGGAAGGGTGAATCGGGGAAGCTGACGAAGGTGCCTTCGCTGGCAACCGGATCGGCTTTCGCCATTCGATCGGCATTCGCGGCTTCGACAAGTGCAGACATTCGGGTTTACCTGAAGAGGTGGCCGCTAGAATTGCGGCGTTGTGCCAAGCCCCGGGCTGCAAGCCCTGGGCAACCCGTTAGGGTAGCGCACCGCGCAGGATTCGTGTGGACCAGCCCTCTGGCCGTCGACACGCCACCCCGTCAACACACCACGCCATCCGGAAACCCGCCATGTCCGCATCCCTCTTCGCCGCCGTCGAAATGGCCCCGCGCGACCCGATCCTGGGTTTGAACGAGCAGTTCAACAGCGACCCCCGGTCCGGCAAGGTGAACCTGGGTGTGGGCGTGTATTTCAATGACGAAGGCAAACTGCCCGTGCTGCGCTGCGTGGCGGCCGCAGAAAAGCAGCTGCTCGCAGCGGCCAAGCCCAAGGGTTACCTGCCCATCGACGGCATCGCCGCCTACGACAAGGCCGTGCAGCACCTGGTGTTTGGTGCCGGCAGCGAGGCCGTGAAGGCTGGACGAGTGGCCACGGTGCAGGCGCTGGGCGGCACCGGCGGGCTCAAGGTGGGTGCCGATTTCTTGCAGCGGCTGAACCCGCAAGCCACGGTGCTGATCAGCGACCCGAGCTGGGAAAACCACCGCGCGCTGTTCACCAATGCCGGCTTCGAGGTCGGCGCCTATCCCTACTACGACGCGCCGACCCGCGGCGTGCGTTTTGCCGACATGCGGGCCGCCCTGAATGCAGCCGAGGCTGGCACGGTGGTGGTGCTGCACGCCTGCTGCCACAACCCCACCGGCTGCGACATCACGCCCGCGCAATGGGAACAGGTGGCCGCCGCCTGCGAAGCGCGCGGCCTCGTGCCCTTCCTGGACATGGCCTACCAGGGCTTTGGCCTGGGCATTGCCGAGGATGGCGCCGCCGTGCAGTGTTTCCTGGCCAGAAACATGACTTTTTTCGTCTCGACTTCGTTCTCGAAGAGTTTCTCGCTGTACGGTGAACGCGCCGGTGCTCTCAGCGTCGTCTGCGCCAGCGCCGAAGAGTGCAGCCGAGTGCTGTCGCAACTGAAGATCGTGATCCGCACCAACTACAGCAACCCACCCACCTTTGGCGCCCAGGTCGTGGCCACGGTGTTGGGAACGCCCGAACTGCGCACGATGTGGGAAGAAGAGCTCGCCGGCATGCGCGAGCGCATCCGAGCCACACGCGGCCGCCTGGTGGCTGAACTCCAGACCGCTGGCGTGAAGGGCGATCTGAGCTACATCACCAGCCAGAAGGGCATGTTCAGCTACTCCGGCCTGTCCAAGGCGCAGATGGAACGGCTGCGTGACGAGTTCGGCGTCTACGGTCTGGACTCCGGCCGCATCTGCGTGGCGGCGGTCAACAGCGGCAATATCGGCAGCGTGACGAAGGCGCTGGCCCAGGTGATGCAATCGGCCTGAAACCGATGGCCCGCCGACCCGCCGGGCGCAGCCCCGCTGCCACCCGGCTGACGCGGGTTCGGGCTGGCACCCGCTCCTGGCAGGACGGCTGTGCGCCGGTGGCAAGCGGGCCTGAGAGAGGGCGGCAGCCACGGGCGAAAGTGCGTCACCGCCCCCCCCTGCCCCGCTCAACGGCTGCTCGGACGCCTATTTGCACCCGGCACCCCCTCTTTTCGGCCGTTCTAGAGAGTGTCCCCCATACACCATAGGGCCATGCTGTGGCACATTTGCTGCGCCGCAGCATTTATTCTGTTGTCGTAAGGCCGGTCGCGGCTTTGCCGGCGCATCATCCGGCACCTGCCCGACTGAACCAATACAAAGCGAGACGCCATGCTGTACCAGATCTATGAGACGCAACGTGCGCTGATGTCGCCCTTTTCGGAGTTCGCCAGCGCCGCCGCCAAGCTGTACGACCACCCTCTGTCGCCCTTCGCGCACACGCCCATGGCAGAGCGCGTTTCGGCCGGCTTCGACCTGCTGCACCGGCTGGCCAAAGAGTACGAGAAGCCGCCCTTCAACATCACGTCGGCCACGGTCGAAGGTGTGGAAGTGGCGGTGCAGGAACAGGTTGCGCTGACCAAACCGTTCTGCCGCCTGCTGCGCTTCAAGCGCTTCACCGACAACCCCAAGGCGCTCGACACGATGAAGCTGCAGCCCACGGTGCTGGTAGTGGCACCGCTGTCGGGCCACCATTCCACGCTGCTGCGCGACACCGTCAAGAGCCTGCTGCACGACCACAAGGTGTTCATCACCGACTGGACCGATGCCCGCATGGTGCCTGCCGAAGTGGGCCCTTTTCACCTGGACGACTATGTCAAGTACGTGCAGGAGTTCCTGCGCCACTGCGGCGAGCATGTGCACGTGATCTCGGTGTGCCAGCCCACCGTGCCGGTGCTGGCCGCCGTGTCGCTGATGGCCAGCCGCGGCGAGAAGACGCCCATCACGATGACCATGATGGGTGGCCCCATCGATGCCCGCAAGAGTCCGACGTCGGTCAACAACCTGGCCACCAACAAGAGCCACAGCTGGTTCGAGACCACCGTCATCTACCGCGTGCCGCCCAACTTCCCTGGCGCCGGGCGCCGTGTCTATCCCGGGTTCTTGCAGCACTCTGGTTTCGTGGCCATGAATCCCGATCGCCACGTCAACAGCCATTACGACTACTTCCTGGACCTGATCCGCGGTGACGACAGCAACGCAGACAGCCACCGCCAGTTCTACGACGAGTACAACGCCGTGCTCGACATGCCGGCCGAGTACTACCTCGACACCATCAAGACGGTGTTCCAGGACTTCGCGCTGGTCAATGGCACCTGGGTCGTCAGGGGCGAGCCTGTACGTCCGCAGGACATCAAGGACACGGCCTTGCTGACCATCGAAGGCGAGCTGGACGACATCTCGGGCGCTGGCCAGACCCGTGCCGCGCACAGCTTGTGTTCAGGCATCCCCGAAGGGCGGGCCTTCCACTACGACGCCCTGGGCGCGGGCCATTACGGCATCTTCTCGGGCCGCCGCTGGCGCGATGCGGTGTACCCCGAGGTACGCGGCTTCATCAAACGCTTTGACGAGCAGGCGCGCGAAGTCACCAAGTCAGTGGAGCCGAAAGCGCTCGTCGCCTTGGCGGCGGTGCCCGCCCGGCTGACGCGCCCGCCAAGGGCCGCGGCGGCCCAACCGACTCAGGCGGCCAAGGCCGAGAAGCCCGCTGTCAAATCGAGGCAACGCGCGGCGCGTTGATCGTTCGTCACTCGATAATGCGGGGGTGCCCTCTGACACCCCTGACTTTCACGCCCCCCGCTCGGCTTCTGGCCAGGGCTCCTCACCCGAGGGGCTGTTGACGCTGGTGCAGCGCCTGGACCAGGCGCTGCCTCAAACGCAATGCACACGCTGCGGTTTCCCCAACTGCCGGGCCTACGCGCAAGCAATGGCCGACGGAGAAGCTGACATCAACCGCTGCCCTCCGGGTGGCGCCGAAGGCATCACCCGGCTGGCCGCTCTGACGGGCCAGCGTATCCAGCCACTGGACACCAGCCACGGCTTCGAAGGCCCGCGACTGCTGGCTGTCATCGACGAAGCGTGGTGCATCGGCTGCACCCTGTGCATCAAGGCCTGCCCCGTGGACTGCATCGTTGGCGCGTCCAAGGTCATGCATACCGTCATCGACGCGCAATGCACGGGCTGCGAGCTGTGCGTGCCGGTGTGCCCAGTGGACTGCATCAGCCTGGTGCCGGTCACGGGCCACGCCACAGGCTGGCAGGCCTGGAGTGCCCACCAGGCCGACGAGGCCCAGGCCCGGTACGGCTGGCACAAGACCCGCGTCGCGCGGGACAAGCTCGAAAACGATGACCGGCTCGCCGCCAAGGCGCAAACCAAGCTCGCCGATCTGGAACAACACAGCCAGCACACCGACCCCGCGGTGCTGGCCGCCAAGCGAGCGGTCATCGAGGCCGCACTGGCCCGGTCGCGCGCCCAGCGTTTGCCCGCTGCGCCTGCAGCCACGAACGAAGCGCCAACCGATGACGCCTGAACAGGTTGCGCGCTTTTTTGACACCTTGCAGCGTGCCAACCCGCGGCCGCAGACCGAATTGGCCTACATCAGCGTGTTCGAGCTGCTCGCGGCGGTGCTGCTGTCGGCGCAGGCCACCGACGTCAGCGTCAACAAGGCCACCCGCACGCTCTTCGCCCGGGCGCCCACGCCGCAGGCCATGCTCGACCTGGGCGAAGAAGCAGTGGCGCGCCATATCCAGACCATTGGCCTGTATCGCAACAAGGCAAAACACCTGGTGCAGACCTGCCGCATCCTGGTGCAGCAACATGGCGGCGAAGTGCCGCGCTCGCGCGAAGCGCTGCAAGCACTGCCGGGCGTCGGCCGCAAGACCGCCAACGTGGTGCTGAACGTCGCCTTCGGCGAAGCCACGATGGCGGTCGACACGCATGTCTTTCGCGTCAGCAACCGCACCGGCCTGGCACCGGGCCGCACACCCGAAGCGGTGGAGCAAGCCCTGCTGCAGCGCATTCCGCCCGCCTATCTGGTGGACGCCCACCACTGGCTTATCTTGCACGGCCGCTATGTGTGCCTGGCGCGCCAGCCCCGCTGCGAAGTGTGTGCGGTTCGGGGCTGCTGCGACCTGGGCGCTTCTACAATGCCGCCCTTGCGCTAAAAGGAAACGCATGGCCAAGCTCGACGATCTTGCGGAACGTGTTGACCGCATGGTGCTGCGCCACCAGGAACTCAAGCGCACCACGGCCTTGATCGCTGAGCAACTGGTGGCGGTCACGTCAGAACGCGACAGCCTGCGCTCGCGCTTGGCGGCTGCGCGGGCGCGGGTGGATGCCCTGCTCGAGCGCCTGCCGGCCGACGCGCCCCCAGCCGACGCACCCCATACGGCGCCGCCGCTGATCCTGGACGACGGCGGCTCGCAGGGTGCGCACCCATGAAACAGCTCGAAGTGCAGATACTGGGGCAGGTGTACATGCTGGGCTGCCCCGAGGGCGGCGAGCCACTGTTGCGCAATGCCGTCGCTGCAGTGGACCGCGAAATGACGGTGATACGCGACGCCGGCAAGGTCAAGGCACGTGAACGCATCGCCGTGTTGGCGGCGCTCAATCTGGCTTACCAGTTGGCCGAACGCGGCGCCGGCGCCGAGGCGTCCGAGGCAGTTGCACAGGGCTCCAGCAGCGCAGCGGCCCCGGCAAACCAGCCCGCCGACAGCGATATCGATGCTCTGGTGCGCCGCCTCGACGCCGCACTGGGCGAAGACGGCCAATTGCTGTGAACAACGCCGCATTCAGAGCCCGCACATCCAGGCGCCCTGCAGGCCTAGAATGGCTTCGTCCGCTGTGTGCTGCGAGCCAATATGTCCTTGAGCCGATGGTCTATGACCAAGGGCTTGGAACATCGCCTTGCTGGTGTGAGCGTCTCGCGTCAGATGAACCCGAAGCTTGGCTGACCTCGCCCACCTGAACTCCCCCTTGGTTCAGGCAAACGGTTCGCTGTGCACGGCGGACACCTTTTCTCCTCTGCATGCCCATGTCGTCGCAAGCGCCGCCCTCCCCTGGCTACTGGCTGATGAAGAGCGAGCCCGCAGAAGCTTCCATCGACGACTTGGCGCGGGCCCCGCGACAAACGCTGCCATGGACCGGCGTGCGCAACTACCAGGCACGCAACTTCATACGCGACGCCATGCGGCCGGGTGATGGTGTGCTGTTCTATCACTCCAGTTGCCCGCAGCCGGGCATCGCAGGCGTGGCGCGCATCGCGGGCCCGGCGGTGCCAGACACCACGCAATGGGACACCCGCAGCCCTTACCACGACCCCAAGAGCAGCACCGACTCGCCGCGCTGGCTGCAGATCAACGTGCAACTCGTTCGCAAGACGCGGCTGCTCAGCCTGGCCGACATGCGCCAGCACGCGGCGCTGCAGACCCTGCAGATCTTGAAGCGCGGCAACCGGCTCTCCATCACCCCCGTGACGGCCGAAGCATGGGCCGCGCTGCTGGGCCTGCTGGGTCAGGACACGGCAACTTCGGCCGGGCCCTGGCGCTGAATCGCGCCAGAAGCAGCATCGCACCAAGCCATGATCCTTGAACCATTGTTGATCGTCGAATTGCTCGCGCTGGGCGTCGTTGCCGGCTTCCTGGCCGGATTGCTCGGCATAGGCGGCGGCATGATGATGGTGCCCGTGATGACCTGGATGCTCGTTCATCGTGGCGTCGAGACCGGTCTGGCCGTGAAGATGGCCATAGCCACCGCGATGGCCACCATCATGTTCACGGCGCTGTCCAGTGTGCGCGCCCATCACCGACTGGGCACCGTGCGCTGGGACATCGTCCGTTCCATGGCGCCGGGCATCGTGTTGGGCGGCATCGCCGCCGGCGCGGGCGCGTTTGCGCTGCTGAAAGGGCGCGGCCTGGCGTTGCTGTTCGCCGCGTTCCTGGGTTACATGGCGGTCCAGATGCTGCTTGACCGCAAACCACGGCCTGGGCGTCAACTGCCAGGCGCCCCAGGTCGCTTTGCCGTGGGCTCGGGCATCGGCTTCGTTTCGGCGCTGGTCGGTGCGGGCGGCGCGTTTCTGTCGGTGCCCTTCATGACCTGGTGCAACGTGCAGCCGCGGCAGGCGGTCGGCACCGGCGCCGCACTGGGTTTCCCGATTGCCGGTGGCAGCACTCTGGGCTATCTGATCAGCGGCTGGGGCTTGCCGGCAGCATTGCCGGGGGCCTTTGGCTACCTCTACCTGCCTGCGCTGGCGCTGGTGGCAGCGGCCAGCGTGAGCCTGGCGCCGCTAGGTGCGCGCACCGCGCACCGCATCAACGTCGTGGTGCTTAAGCGCCTGTTCGCAGTCATGTTGCTGGCGCTGGCAGCCAGCATGCTGCTGCAGGCCTACAGACCCTGAAGCCCGGCCTTGAACGGGGCCGCGCCCGTTCAAGGCCGCCCTGCAAGCTACTCGCGCGCCGCAGGCTCGGCAGAGAATCGAATCGCGGCCAGGGTCACTTGGTTGCCACCCCGGCGCTGCGCCTCAAGCAGCGCGGCTTCGCAACACGCCAGCAATTCGTCTTGGCCTTGCGCCGTGTGCGGAAAGCTGGCGACACCGACCGACACTGCGAAGCCCAACTCCTGACCTTCGTGAACCACGATCTGGGCTGCGCATTTGCGCCGAAAGCCCTCCATCCGCGCGTGCGCCGTGGCCAGACCAACACCCGATAGCAGCACCGCAAAGCGGCGCTCGTCGTAGCGGCAGGATGCGTCCATCGCGCGCGTTCCGCCACGCAGCAGTTGGCCCATGGCCTGAAGCACCCGCTGCCCACCGGCCGCGCCCAGCGCCCGCGCCTTCGGCGACTCGGGATCCAACTCGATGAAGACGATCGCGAACTCCCGGTGTTCGCGGGTCGACAGGTCCACCTCACGGCGCAACTGGTCGTCGAAATGGGCCCGCCGGTAAAGCCCGGAAGCGGGGTCACGCAGCGCCTGGTCGGCAATCTCGCGCCGCAGCAGGTCGTTGGCCTGCTGTTGCTGCTCGATCTGAGTCAGCGCCGCCTGCAATTGCATCTGCCGCTTGCGCTCGGGTGCCAGGTCGCGCCAGACGCTGACCAACAGCGCGCGCGGCTCGGTGGGGTCCTGTACCACCACTCGCAACACAGAGAACTCGCGCCGCTGGCCGTGCCACTCGAAAACATGCTCACTGCGCAAGGGCTCGGCCTGCGATTGGGCGGTTTGCTCGGCAGCGCGAAAGGCCGTCACCAGCCCGCTGTCGAAGAGGTCGTTGTCCACACACCCGCTCAAATCCGCCGGCGTGCCGCGCAAGAACGTGGCCATCGGCGTGTTGACATGCAGCCAACGCCCGCGCTTCAAGTCTTTCAGCAGCAGCAGGTCTCCTGACTCCATCATCGACGCTGCCAGCACCTGACCCAGGGCGCGATGCAGCACATCGGTGGCCAGTGGTGCGGATACGGCGGTGGTCAACATGTGGGCTGAAGGGTCGAGCGGAAGAAACAAGGGCCGGTTGAGCAGCGGGGCACCGGCAGAGGCCAACTCGGAAAGCGGCGAAGTTGCGCGCCATCTTGGTCTCACCGGCCCGGCTTATCAAGCTTTTCGGCATTCTGTTCCCTAGCTTGATACTCTCCCACCCACAATTCCTCGCAGGGTCGGCGGACAATCGCCAGCACAATTCTTGCTTTGATGGCCTTTCCCACCCAGCCCGACCACCTTTTTTGCAGCTGCGGACGGCAGCTGCCAGATGAAGCACGAATTGCGGGCTATAATTTTTGGCTTTGCCGGCAAACCAGCGTGCCGATCTGCATGGGCTGTCCGCCCTGGCCGGTTCCGGAACCTCTGGCCAGGGGTCTGCGGCGCAGCTCATCAGACACCGGGCGCACATTTTTTTCAGGATTCCTGAGTACATGACCACCATCCGAGTTAAAGAGAACGAGCCCTTCGACGTCGCGCTGCGCCGCTTCAAGCGCACCATCGAGAAGATCGGCCTGCTGACCGAACTGCGCGCACGCGAGTTCTATGAGAAGCCCACCGCCGAGCGCAAGCGCAAGAAGGCTGCGGCCGTGAAGCGCCACTTCAAGCGCGTGCGCAGCATGCAGCTGCCCAAGAAGCTGTACTGAGCGGGTCACTCGCCCACGCATCTCAGGAAGCCCGCGCGGGACGCCGCTGCGGGCTTCTTTGTTTGTTCTTCCAGAGGATGTGAAACATGGCCAGCCCGTTGAAAGACCGCGTCACCGAAGACATGAAGGCCGCCATGCGCGCCAAGGACGCACCCCGCCTGTCCACCATCCGCATGTTGCTGGCCGCCTGCAAGCAGCGCGAGGTGGACGAGCGCATCGAACTGGACGACGCCGCAGTGGTGGGCCTGGTGGACAAGCTGATCAAGCAGCGCAAGGACTCGATTGCCGCCTTTGCCCAAGCCGGCCGCACCGATCTGGTCGACAAGGAAAGCGCTGAACTGCTGGTGCTGCAGGCCTACCTGCCGCAGCGCCTATCGCCCGACGAAGTCAACGCCAGTGTGGCCGCCCTCGTCGTCGAACTGGGTGCCAGTGGCCCGTCCGACATGGGCAAGGTGATGGCCACTGCCAAGGCCCGGTTGGCGGGCAAAGCCGACATGGCCTTGCTGTCGGCAGCGGTCAAGCAAGCGCTGGCAAAGTGAAACCCATGAACACCTCCCTGCCGATACGTCTCATCGCCCACGACATCTGCGTCGCCCCGCAGCTGACACCCGAAGAAATGGCCGAGGCCGCGCGCGCCGGCTTTCGCAGCGTCGTGAACAACCGGCCCGATTTCGAAGAAGGCCCTGCGCAGCCCCGCAACGCCCAGATCGAAGCAGCGGCATTGGCGGCTGGGCTGGAGTACCGCTTTTTTCCGGTGAACAGCGGCTACCAGTCGCCCGAGGAGGCGGCTGCGATGGCGCGACTGCTGGAAGAACTTCCTCGGCCGCTGCTGATGTTCTGCCGCAGCGGTGCGCGGTCGAGCCGCCTGTATCAAGCCGCGATCTCAGCGGGCTGAGGCCCATGCACCAACCCGGCGACGGACATCCGCCCATCGGTCTTTGGCCTCCGCAGCACGGCCTGGCGTAGATCTCGGGGGTTTCCCGGTGTCACTCTTGCCACTGGCCTCGCACCCTTGGCAGCCGCTAGACTCAGACGCACCATGCGGGTCGGCCCGTGCCTTGAGGATCGCTGATGGAAATGATGCTGCGGCTGTCGAAACTGATCGACCGCTTGAACGACCGCTTTGCCGAAATCGCCAAGTGGGCCGTGCTCGCCTCCTGCGTCATCAGCGCGTCCAATGCGGTGGTTCGTTACCTGGCTAACTACAGTTCCAACTCCTGGCTCGAAATTCAGTGGTATCTGTTTGCAGCTTGCGTGATGCTGGGTGCGGCCCAGGTGCTGCGACTGAATGAACACGTGCGGGTTGACGTGTTGTACGGGCAGTACCCGGGCAAGGTGCAGGCTGTGGTCGACCTGGCCGGTCTGCTGCTGTTCCTGATGCCGGTCATGGTGATGATGATTTATTTCTCGTGGCCGCTGTTCGTCAAGATGTTCGCCACCGGCGAGATGTCCAGCAATTCAGGCGGCCTGATCCGCTGGCCGGCCATGCTGATGCTGCCCGTGGGCTTCACGCTCCTGTTGCTGCAGGGCATCTCCGAAGCAATCAAGCGCGTGGCCTGGCTCAACCACCAGTACGACGGCGAATTTCACTACGAGAGGCCGTTGCAATGAGCATGGAAAGTTTTGCCCCGCTGATGTTCCTGGGGCTGATCCTGGTGCTGATCATCGGTTTCCCGGTGGCGTTCTCGCTGTCAGCGCTGGGTCTGGGCTGTGGTTACTTCGCTGTCTCGCAAGGGTGGTTCCCGGCGTCGTTCATGAATGCGTTGCCGCTCAACGTGTTCGGCATCCTGTCCAACGACCTCTTGCTGGCCATTCCGTTTTTCACCTTGATGGGCACCATCCTGGAGAAGTGCGGCCTGGCCGAGGACATGCTCGATTCGATGGGGCAGCTGTTCGGCCCGGCCCGGGGCGGACTGGGCTTCTCGGTGATCATCGTCGGCTTCATCCTGGGCGCCGTGACAGGCACCGTGGCCGGGCAGGTGATCGCGATGGCGATGATCTCGTTGCCGGTCATGATGCGCTGGAACTACAACATGCGCTACGCCACGGGCGTGCTGGCGGCTTCTGGAACCATCACCCAGCTGGTGCCGCCGTCGCTGGTGCTGGTGGTACTGGCCGACCAACTCGGCAAACCCGTGGGCGACATGTACAAGGGCGCCTGGGGGCCGTCGATCCTGCAGGTGCTGCTCTTCATCACCTACACGTTCTTGCTGTCGCGCGCATTCCCGGCCCATGTGCCCGGCGTCCCCAAGGAAGCGCGTACTCTGGAGGGATCGGCACTGGTCATCAAGTGCCTGCGCGGCATCATTCCTTCTGCGGTGCTGATCTTCCTGGTGCTGGGGAGCATGGGTGGGCTGCCTGGCATCAACACCGCCATCTGCACGCCCACAGAGGCTGGTGCGATGGGCGCGATGGGCGCTTTTGCGCTGGCCGCCATGCATCGACGGCTGAGCTGGCCCTTGCTCAAAGACGCGCTGGTCGGCACGATGCGCATCACCGCCATGGTGGTGTTCATCCTCATCGGCTCACGGGTGTTCTCGCTCGTCTTTCAAGGCGTTGAAGGTGGCAAGTGGATCGAGCACCTGCTGTCGGGTCTGCCGGGCGGGCAAACCGGCTTCCTCATCGTTGTCAACATCTTCATCTTCTTCCTGGCCTTCTTTCTCGACTTCTTCGAGATCGCCTTCATCATCATTCCGTTCCTCGCACCAGTGGCCGACAAGCTGGGCATCGACCTGATCTGGTTCGGCGTCATGATCTGCGTCAACATGCAGACCAGCTTCATGCACCCGCCATTCGGCTTTGCGCTGTTCTACTTGCGCGGCATTTCCGACACGCTGTTCAAGAACGGAAGCCTGCCGAGAAAGGTTGAATCCCGGGATATCTACATCGGTGCGATTCCCTGGATCGTGATGCAGCTCATCCTGGTGGCGGTGGTGATCGCCTTTCCGCAGTCCGTCACGGCATTCCTCGACAAGCCCAAGGTGCTCGATCTCGACAAGGCGGGCCGGGATCTGCAGCAGATGGGAGCCGACGGTGCCGTCAGTGAGCCCGGTCCCGCTGCATCAGGCGCCGACGCGGCTGCCAATCCGGCCTCGGCCGCCAGTGCGGCCGACGGCGACGCCGCTGATGTGGACCCGATGAAGGCGCTGGAAGAGTCCATGAAGAAAGACTCCGCAGCCCCCAGGAAACCGTGATCGGCGCCCGGCTGGGATTCAACCGTAGGCTAGGCGCCTGCACGCTGCGAGCACCTGCCTGTCGGCGACGTGGAACGTGGTCATCGACAGGCCGCCCGTTCGAACCACCAGCCGCGGTGCGATCAACCAGGCCAGCCCGGGCACGGCGATCAGCTTGACCTGGGTCAGTTCGGCGAGCCGCACTTCCTTGGTCCACAGACCTGTCTGCCGCAGACACAAGCCGTCGATGCTGGTGCGGCCGGTGAGTATGCCGCCGTAGGCCGCGGCGATGACGAGCATCGCCGCACCGATCACGAGTTGCGACGGCCCGTCCATCTGGCTCCAGGCACCCTTGGCGACCAGGTTCCAGCCGCTGCTCGCCAAGGCCAGCATGGCCAGCGTGGCGAGCACCTTCAGCGAGATCGAGAAAGACGGCCCTTCAAACCGCAGTGACGAGGCTGGCCCGGCTGCTGCTTCATCGCGTTCGTTGTTCATGGCGCACCCGAAAGGTCATGAGGGCTGCGCGCAGGGCCCAGAAAAAAGCCCCGAGCCTGGGCGCGGGGCTCGGTGACTCACAGCCGACGTTCAGAGCTTCTGGCTCTGCATGAAACTGTCAAAGCGCGCTTCGGTGAAGCGGAACCAGAGGTTGGCTTCGCGGCGGAAATTGCTGTAGTCGTCGTAGATCTTCTTGAACGCCGGATTGGAAGCGCTGAGCTCGCTGTACAAGCCCATGGCTTCCGTGAAGGCGGCATCCAGCACCGGCTTCGGGAAGGCCACCAGCTTGGTACCGCCAGCCACCAACTGCTTCAGCGCCGTGGGGTTGCGGTAGTCGTATCTGGCCTGCATTTCGGTGTGTGCAAAGGCCGCCGCGCATTCCACGATGGCCTTGTATTCTGCGCTCAGCGTGTCGAAAGCCTTCTGGTTCACGAACAGGTCCAACTGCGGGCCGCCTTCCCACCAGCCGGGATAGTGGTAGATCGGCGCCACTTTGTTGAAGCCAAGCTTCTGGTCATCGTAGGGGCCGACCCACTCGGCGGCGTCGATCGTGCCCTTCTCGAGGGCTTGATAGATTTCGCCGCCAGGAATGTTCTGCGACACGGTGCCCAGGCGCGAAGTGACCTTGCCAGCGAAGCCGCCGACACGGAACTTCAGTCCCTTCATGTCGGCGACAGTCTTGATTTCCTTGCGGTACCAGCCGCCCATCTGCGCGCCAGTGTTGCCCATCGGGAAACTGGTGAAGCCGTAGTTGGAATAGAACTCGCGCATCAGCTTCAAGCCGTTGCCGTCGTAGGACCAAGCTGTCATCTGGCGGCTGTTCAGGCCGAAGGGGATGGCGCAGCCCAGCGCAAAGGCATCGTTCTTGCCGAAGTAGTAATAAGGCGCCGTGTGGCCCATCTCGACCGTGCCGTTTTGCACCGCGTCGACCAAACCCGGCATGGGCACCAGTTCGCCGGCGGCGTGGACCGAGACCTCGAACTTGCCGCCGGACATCTCCTTGACTTTCTTGGCGAAGCTGTCGGCAGCCCCGAAGATGGTGTCGAGCGCCTTTGGAAAGCCGGAACTCAAACGCCAGCGGATGTTGGCCTGCGCATGCACGATCGCCGGTGCCATGCCTGAGGCAAGAACGCCTGCCAGACCAGCACCGTGAACGAAGGAACGACGTTCCATGAAAATCTCCTGTTGGATCGAGAAGTGGATGAAGCGATAACGGCCAGTTTGACCAGAAGGCGCGGGATTCTAGAAGTCAGCTCCAGCCGGACCATGGCGGGTTTACCCGCTTGGCCGGTCAAAATTGACACCGGTCAAGTTCGCGCGATCTGGGTGACCGAATCAACGCGTCTGCGGCCCAGACGAAGACAGGGAAACCACCGCCCTGTCCCGTTGCAAGCGTCTCCGGTCAGCCGCCGGCCAGCTTCAGGCGAGGCACCAACACGGAACCGACGGTCTTGTTGCCTTGCGTGTAAGCATCGGCGCCAATGGCGACGATGTCGCGAAACATCGTCTTCAGGTTGCTGGCGATCGTCACCTCGTGCACCGGGTAGGCGAGCTGGCCATCTTCGACCCAGAAGCCGGCGGCACCGCGCGAATAGTCGCCGGTGACGTAGTTCACGCCCTGACCCATCAACTCGGTGACAAACAGCCCCCGCCCCAGCTTGCGCAGCATCTCGTCGAGCGTGTCGCCGGGCTGCGTGAGACGGCTGGACATCACCAGGTTCTGCGAGCCGCCGGCGTGTCCGGTGGTCTTCAGACCCAGCTTGCGCGCCGAATAGCTGGACAGGAAATAGGACTGCAGCACACCGCCCTTGACGACACGGCGGGCGCGCGTGCGCACGCCCTCGTCGTCGAAGGGTGCACTGCCCTTGCCCTTGGGGATGTGAGGGTCTTCGTCGACGTTGATGTGCTTGGCCAGCACCGGCTTGCCCAGGCTGTCGAGCAAGAAGCTGGACTTGCGGTACAGCGCCCCACCCGATGTGGCCTGCACCAGTGCCCCCAGCAAGCCCGCTGCCAAGGTGCTCTCGAACAGCACCGACACCTCGCCCGTGGGCACGCGGCGCGACTTCAGGCGCGACAGCGCGCGTTCGGCCGCATAGCGGCCCACCGCCTCGGGGCTGGCCAGATCGGCGGCGTCGCGCATCGAGCTGTACCAGGCGTCACGCTGCATGCCGCGCCCCTTGCCGGCAATCGGCGACACCGAGATGTAGTGGCGCGAGCTGGCATAACCACCGCGGAAACCCCGTGTGTTGCCGGCCCAGAAATGAGCCTGCTGGGCCGAGACGCCGGCGCCTTCGGAATTGGTAATGCGCTTGTCCACGCTCATCGCCGCGTCTTCGCAGCGCCGCGACAGTTCCGCGGCCGCTTCGGCATCGACCGACCAGGGGTGGAACAGGTCCAGGTCGCGTGCCACCTCGGCCGGGCTGGCCAGGTCCTCGGCATCGGGCAGGCCGGCCGCTGGATCTTCAGCGGTGAAGCGCGCGATGTCGTAAGCCGCCTGCACCGTTTGCCGCAGCGCTGCGGCCGAAAAGTCGGAGGTGCTGGCATTGCCACGCCGCTGGCCGATGTAGACGCTGACGCCCAGGCTCTTGTCGCGGTTGCGCTCGACGTTCTCGAGTTCACCCTTGCGCACGGACACCGAAAGCCCCATGCCTTCTGAAACCTCGGCCCCGGCGTCGCTGGCGCCCAGTTGGGCGGCCATCGCCAGCGTGTCTTCCACCAACTGCTGAAACTGCGCGCGGCTGTGGGCAAAGCCGTGCTGGCTGGTGTGGTCGTCCGGACGGGGAAGTGAGCTCATGTAGCGATAGGCCGCAAGAAGGCAAAAGTGCGCACTTATGATACCGGCCCCACCTACAACGCTTTGACCCACACCACCGCATGGCCCGACGCGCAGCACCGCACCGCGGCATCGACGTTCACTACGGCGAGCCCCTGGCCTTCGACGAAGACGGCCTGCCCACCCGCCCGAGCAAGACAAGACTGAAGCAGCAGGCGCAGGATCTGCAGACGCTGGGTGTCGCCGTCACCGCACTGCCGGCCGACCGCCTGGCCGGGCTGGACATCCCCGAGCCACTGCGCGACGCCATCACCGAGTTTCGCCGCACCAAGAGCCACGAAGGCCGCCGGCGCCAGATGCAGCTGGTGGGCAAGCTGATGCGCAGCGCCGACGAGGCCCTGCTGCGCGAAGCCGTGGCCGAAGCCACGCTGGGCTGCGCACGCGAGACGCTGGCACTGCACGAGGCCGAACGTTGGCGCGCCGAACTGGTGGCTGACGACGGCGCGTTGACACGCTGGATGCAGGACCACCCCGACACCGACGCACAGCAGTTGCGCAGCCTGGTGCGGGCCGCACGCCGCGACGCGGCCAAACCGCCCTTGCCCGGCCAGGACACGCGCCAGCCCAAGAGTTTTCGCGAGTTGTTCCAGTTCATCAAACCCAGCCTTCTGACGACTTCATGAACACCCTTGAACAGGTGCACATCGGCATCGTTTCCATCAGCGACCGCGCGTCGGCCGGTGTCTATCAGGACCAGGGCCTGCCAGCGCTGAAGGACTGGCTGAGCCGCGCGGTGCGCAACCCCGTGGCCTGGCACGAGCGGCTCATCCCTGACGAACAGAGCGGCATCAGCGCGGCGCTGTGCGAACTGGCCGACGACCAGCGCTGTGATCTCGTGCTGACCACAGGCGGCACAGGGCCGGCCTTGCGCGACGTGACTCCCGAAGCCACGCTGGCGGTGGCGCACAAGGTGATGCCGGGCTTTGGGGAGCAGATGCGGCAGATCAGCCTGGCCTTCGTGCCCACGGCCATCCTGTCGCGGCAGGTGGCCGTGGTGCGCGGCAAGACGTTGATCATCAACCTGCCCGGCCAGCCGAAGTCGATTGCCGAAACGCTGCAAGGGCTGCCGCAGCAAACGCCGCCGGTGCACGGCATCTTTGCCGCCGTGCCCTATTGCGTCGACCTCATCGGTGGCGCCTATATCGAGTGCGACGAGGCCCTCTGCAAGGCCTTCAGGCCCAAGAGCGCCATCAGACCCAAGTCTTGACAGCCCGGGGGTGGCCGTTAGGTTGACTGGCGACACTGCCGCAACTTTCGCGGCGTCCGCGCGTTCGGCCAGGCCAACCGACGCAGCGCGATTCAGCGCACGCTACTTGACCAGCCGGTTCAGGCGTTCGGCGTCGAAACTCTCGGTGGTTTGCGCATCTTGCGGCACGCAGTCGCCTGCGGGCAGTTCGCGCGCACGGGCCGACAATTTTTCCACCGCCTGCCACAGCAGCATGATCTGGTGCTCGTGCCCGGACGCGTTGTCGATCAGGCCCTTCATGGCCTGCGCCACCGGGTCATCACCCTGCGTCAGGCCGTAGGCCGAGAAGCCCATCTTCTCGGCCGCAGCCTCACGCACCACTTCGGCTTCGGCCTGGATGATGCGCGCCGGATTGCCGACCGCGGTGGCGCCCGCCGGTACGGGTTTGGTGACCACCGCGCCCGACCCCACGCGTGCGCCGGCGCCCACTGTGAAGCCACCCAGCACCGACGCATTGGCGCCCACGATGACGCCGGCCTCCAGCGTCGGATGACGCTTGGCCCCCTTGACCAGGGACGTGCCGCCCAGGGTCACGCCCTGGTAGATGGTGCAGCCATCGCCCACTTCGGCCATTTCACCGATCACCACGCCCATGCCGTGGTCGATGAACACCGCGTGGCCGAGGGTGGCGCCGGGGTGAATCTCGATGCCGGTGAGAAAGCGCCCGCAATGGGACGTGAACCGCCCCAGCCAATGCCAGCCGCGCAGCCAGAAACGGTGCGCCAGACGATGCAGCACCAGCGCGTGCAGGCCCGGGTAACAGGTCAGCACCTCCCAGGTCGAGCGCGCCGCGGGGTCGCGCTCCAGAATGCAGGCTATGTCTTCTCGCAGTCGGCTGAACATCGTGAACCCTTCGAAGGGGCCGTCAGTGTAGCCAGCCACGGTCAGTCCTGCTGGCCCGCCTTTTTCGGCGGCTCCTGCCCACGAGCAGCGGCGCGGGCAATGCCGCGCAGGATGTGCACCTCCTCCAGCGTGAGTTGGGCTCGGTTCAGCAACTGCTGCAGTCGCGGCATCAGCTTCTTCGGCGTGGCCGGGTCGAGAAAGCCGATCTGCACCAGCGTCTGCTCCCAGTGTTGCAGCACGCCCTGCACCGACGCTGCGTCGGCCCAGGGCGCGGGCGCGGTGGCAGGCTGGACGTCGAAGCCACCGCAGGCCTGGCGCCAGTCGTAGGCCAACAATTGCACCGCCTGCGCGAGGTTCAACGATCCGTAGTCGGGATGCGTGGGGATGCTCAGGCAGACATGGCAGCGGTAGACGTCGTCGTTGCTCATGCCGGTGCGCTCGGCACCGAACACGAAGGCCACGCGGTGGCCGCTGCCGGCCAGCGTGCCGAAGTGGCTACGCGGGCTGAACGTGGGCGGTCCGAAGTCGCGCGGCGTCATTGCCGTGGCGCAGGCCCAGGTCACCCCTTGCAGGGCTGCGTCCAGGCTGTCCACCACGCGCGCCTGGGCCAGCACATCGGTGGCGCCGCTGGCAAAGGCCAGCGTGTCGGCATGCTGCAGCACGTCCGCGAATCGCGGTTTCACCAGCACCAGGTCGTGAAACCCCATCACCTTCATGGCGCGCGCGGCGGCGCCCACGTTGCCGCCGTGGCTGGTGTTGAGAAGGATGAAACGCGTGGGGTCGGACATGGATTCAGGGGCGGCCTGGCGGTGAACGCCTGCGGCGATGCACGGCAAAAGCGGGCGCGAACGTAAAATAGCGGTTTCAGCGGCGGGCATTGTCCGCCGCGCCGCTCTTTGTCACCTTCAACCGCATTTCATCCGCAACCCCACCCCAGCAGGACATCCATGTCGCAAGCGCTCCACCCCATGCTCAACATCGCCATCAAGGCGGCTCGATCGGCAGGGTCCATCATCAACCGCGCTGCACTGGACCTGGAGGTGCTGAAGATAGGCCGCAAGGGCCCCAACGACTACGTGTCAGAGGTCGACCGCGCGGCCGAACACATCATCATCCAGACGCTGCTCGAGGCCTACCCCGGGCATGGCATCCTGGCCGAGGAATCGGGCAGTGAACATGGCGCCAAGAACAGCGAATACATCTGGATCATCGACCCGCTGGACGGCACCACCAACTTCCTGCACGGCCTGCCGGTGTATGCCGTCAGCATCGCGCTGGCCTTTCGCGGCCAGGTGCAGCAAGCGGTGGTGTACGACCCCACACGCAACGACTTGTTTTTTGCCAGCAAGGGCCGCGGCGCATTCCTCAACGACCGTCGCCTGCGGGTCTCCAAGCGCCTGCGCCTTGCTGATTCGCTGATCGGCACCGGCTTTCCGTTTCGCAAGGGCGACAACTTCAAGCGTTACGTGAAGATGTTCGAAGAGGTGATGCAGAGCTGCGCCGGCCTGCGCCGACCCGGCGCTGCAGCACTGGACCTGTGTTACGTGGCCGCCGGTTACTACGACGGGTTTTTCGAGACCGGCCTGAGCCCATGGGACGTGGCGGCAGGCTCGCTGATCATCACCGAAGCCGGTGGACTGATCGGCAACTTCACCGGTGAATCGGACTACCTGCACCAGCGCGAGGTGGTCGCCGGCAACCCCAAGATCTACGGCCAGCTGGTGCAGATGTTGACGCCCTACACGCGCGTCATCAAGGGTGCCGAGCTGGGTGCCGATGGCACTGTTGCTGCCAACACCGCGGTGGGTGCGGGCGCAGACGCTGCCGACGCGACATCGGCTTTTGTGCAGACCCAGGCACCCGGTGCGGCCGCCACGGTGGCCGCACCGGCCCGGCCGGCGCCCGTGCGCATCCGCAAGGGTGGTGTTGCCGCAGCCGACGTCGAAGACGCGCCGATGTGAACCGGCGTGCGCCGCGGCTACGGCTTGACCGACAGGGCCTGCGCGTCGGCGCCGGGCAGGCGCGCTGAGGTGGCCAAGAACGCCTTGCGCAGCGCCGCGTCGGCTTCATCGAGACTGCCCGCGGCGATGAGAATCTGCTGCAGCTGGGCCGGCGACAGCGACTGCGGCGGATAAGCGGCCAGCAGTTGTTCGGCGCGCGCCGCCGCTTCGGGGAAGAACCGCAACAGCAGGCCCTTGACCTGCGCAACCGTGGCGTTGCCCAGTTCGATCTCGACGTCGATGCGGCCGGGGCGTATCAGCGCCGCGTCCAGCCGCTCGCGGTGGTTGGTGGTCAGCACGACGATGCGACCCTCCTGAGCCCCAGCGCCGTCGATGGCGTTGAGCAGGCCCGAGAAGCTGATCTGCACCCGGGCGTCCTGCTTCTCACGGGCGACAAAAAACGCATCGATGTCCTCGATCAGGATCAGCGATCGCGGTGGCGTGCGCTGCAGCAGGTCGGCCATCACGTTGTCGGTGAGCTTCGGGTTGGTCAGCGACAACACGCACAACTTCAGCCGCAACTCACCGGCCAGCGCATAGGCCACGCTGGTCTTGCCGGTGCCTGGCGGGCCGAAGAAGAGATAGCCGCGACGCCACGGAATGCCCATCTGCGCATACCACTGCCGGCGCGAAAAGAAACCGTGGATGTCGTCATGCAGGTAGCGCGCCACACCCGAGTCGAGCACCACCGAGTCGAGACTGCGCCGCGGCTTGCTGTCGGCCAGCCGCCACTCGTCGCCAAAGCGGTCCACGGTGTACAGCGTCAGCCGGTTGGCGCGCTGCAGGCTGGCGTGTCGCATGGCCTCTTCCAGCAGTTCTTCCATCAGGCGGCGGCTGGCAAACAGGGCGCCCAGGCGGATGGTCTCGATGACCTACAGGTTCATGCTGATGTCGCGCAGCATCCACATCAAGCGACCGCGGTACAGGAACAGGTGAAAGCCCGGTGCCGGGCTGTACTGCAGACGCGGTGCATCCTCGCCCGCCAGCGGCTCTTCGGCCATGGCGTGGGGCGCCTGGATGACCGTGAACAGGCGGCTCTTCTGCCCGAAGCGCTGGTCGTTGAGCCAGGCGATGAACGCGCCAAACACATCGTTGCGGCTGTCCAGCGTGGCCGTGACGATGAAGCCGCGCTTGAGCTGCGACCAGAGGGCCAGCGGAACCTTGCGCAGCGCCGCTGCTACCACACCCACCAGGCCCAGCGCGATGGCCCCGGCCACCACCTGGTTGCTGAGTTGCACACGCACGGCTTCGGTCAGTTCGTTCCACATGGGGTGTGTTGCTGCATGGCCCGAATGCTAACAACGGGTACGCGCTGCGACAGACCACCAACGCCAACGCCACCACCACCACCACCACCACCACCACCACCACC
>JANOZF010000304.1:0-34585 GCA_031429255.1 Rubrivivax sp. | reverse complement strand
GGAGGTCATCATGCCATCCGACGTTTCCAGGTTCACCTGCTGCCGTGAATAGCCCGCCACGCTGGCGTTGGCGATGTTGTGCCCGGTGGTCTGCAAGGCGGCGTAGCTGGCCGTCATGGCCTTCACGCCCAGGCCCATCAGGATGGTCGACATCGGCCCTGCTCCCTTTTCAGCTGCGCTGTGGCTGCGGCGGTCAGGCCACGATCGAACGCTGCAGGCGCAAGGTGGTGTTGATCACCTTGGACAGCTTGTCGGCGTACTCGGGGTCGGTGGCATAGCCGGCGCGCTGCATGTTCTGCGCGAATTTCACGCCCCCGTCCTTGGTGCTGACGTTGGCCGCCTGCGTCTGCTGCACCCCCTTGAGCACGGCCTGGTAGCGCGGGCTGTTGCTCATCAAGTTCGCGTAGTCCGAAAACGACTCTGCATAACTGCCATAGGCACGGAACTTGGCCATCACACGCGTGGCCTTGCCGTTGATGAATTCGGTGGTCGGAACCTCGGCCACCGGGCCCTTCCACGAGCCCCCGGCCTTGATGCCAAACAGATTGAAGCTGGGCGTGCCGTCGCTGTGCTTGATCTCCTTGCGCCCCCAGCCGGTCTCCAGCGCCGCCTGCGACACCATGAAGCTGGCGGGTATGCCGCTGGAGACCTCGGCGTTCTTGGCTGCGTCCATGTGCTGCTGCACGAAGCCGGCGGCACCGGTCTGCGGAATGCGCGTGCCTGATGGGGCCTGGATCGGCTGCCCCTGCAGTTTCTGCGCCTGCAGCGGCGCTGGTGTGTTGTTGGCGCTGCCGGTGGCCGGTATCGGTCCTGGCGTCATGCCCATCTGGCGTTCCAGCTGCTTGAGGATGGCCTCCGACAAGCCCCCAGGCCGGCCGCTGATCTCCGTGGCCAGCTGCTTGTCCAGCATCTCGGTGCCCAGCTGCGTGCCGGCGTTGTCGAGCATGCCGGTGGACTGCGTGGAGATGCGCATCGACTTCACCAGCTCGCCCATGAACAGCGACTCGAACTGCTTGGCCGCTTCGCGCGCGGCGGCCTTGGGGTCGGTGGCGGCCTGCCCCTTGAGCGAGTTCAGCGATCGGGTATCGGCGCTCAGGCCATTGAACGACGCCGGCTTGACCAGCGACGAGTTGACGGAAACGACAGAGGAATTGGAGTTGGGCAGGGCGGGCATTTACAGAACCTCGATTTCGGCGCGCAAGGCACCGGCACTCTTCATCGCTTGCAGAATCGCCAGCAGGTCCATCGGCGTGGCCCCCAGGGTGTTCAGCGCCTTCACCACGTCGGTCAGGCGCACGCCGGCGGGCATCTGGATCAGCGCCCCGGGCTGCTGGTTGATGGAGATGTCGCTCTTTTCGGCCTGCACCGTCTGGCCCTGGCCCAGGGCGTTGGGCTGGCTGACCACCGGCGTGGTGCTGATGGTGACGGTCAGGCTGCCATGCGCCACGGCACATGCACCCAGCGTCACCGATTCGTTGACCACCACCGATCCGGTGCGGGCGTTGATGACCACGCGCGCGGCCGGGGTGGCCAGCGCGAAGGACAGGTTTTCGATGTCGGCCAGGAAGGCGACGCGGTCCTGCGCGAGTTCGGGCAGGCGCAACGTGATGCTGCGGCCATCGATCGCGGAAGCCGTTTGCGCGCCCTTGGCCTTGTTGATGGCTTCCACCACAGCGCGCGCGGTGGCGTAGTCGGCCGACTGCAGACCCAGCTGCAGCGTGGGGCCTTGCAAGGCCGCGGTGGGCACCGCGCGTTCCACGCTCGCGCCTTCGGGAATGCGGCCCGCCGACAGGTGGTTGATCTGCACCTTGCTGCCGTTGGCCGAGGCGCCGGCGCCGCCGACGATCAGGTTGCCCTGGGCCAGCGCATAGATCTGCCCGTCGGCGCCCTTCAGCGGCGTGGTGATCAGCGTGCCGCCGCGCAGGCTCTTCGAATTGCCGATCGACGACACCACCACGTCCAGCGTCTGCCCCGGCTGGGAAAAGGCAGGCAGTTGCGTCGTGACCATCACCGCCGCCACGTTGCGCAGCTGCATGCTGGCGCCTGGCGGCATGGTCACGCCCATCTGCTGCAGCAAGGCATTCATGCTCTGGCTGGTGAACGGGGTCTGCGTGGTCTGGTCGCCGGTGCCGTCCAGTCCCACCACCAACCCATAGCCCACCAGCGCGTTGTTGCGCACGCCCTGCACCGTGGCCACCTCCTTGATGCGCACGGTGGCACCGACGGGCGCTGGTGCCGCGGCAGGCGCACGCACGGCAGCACCCACCGGTGCTGCCAGGGCCAGCACGGCACAGGCCGCCACCGCGAGCACGGCGGTCCACAGGCTGGAATTGAAAGGCCAGCGCAACACCGGTTTCAAGGTCGTGACGAATGAAGGCATAGGTGAAGGAACCATGGGGTGCGTTAGATCGGCATCAGGTTGAGGAAGACGCGCGACAACCATCCCACGGCCTGGGCCTCGGCCTGCTGGCCCCGGCCGCGCTGTTCGAGCCTGACGTTGGCAATCTGGGCGCTCTGCACCTGGTTGCCGGTCTGGATGGCACGGGGGTCCACCTGCCCCGAGAAGCGCAACACGTCCACGTTCTGGTTCACACCGATCTGCTTTTCACCGGCGATCAGCAGGTGCCCATTGGGCAGTACGTCGCGCACCACCACGGTGATGGTGCCGCTGAAGTCGTTGCTGTTTTCAGTGCTGCCCTTGCCGGCGAAGGCGTTGCTCGAGGTGCCGTCTGCGGTGGCGCGCGCAAAGGCGGCTGGCTTCACCCCCGGCAGCGCCGAAACGCTGCCCGACAGCGTGCCACTCTTGTCGACCGAGCTGGTGCTCTTCTGCGTTGCCGTCACCTTCTCGACGATGGACACCGTGAGTGTGTCGCCCACCAGACGTGCGCGGTGGTCTTCGAACAGCGGCCGGTAGCTGCTGGCGTTGTAGATGGCGCCTGAGGTGGCCGGCGTGGCGGCCGCGGGAATGGGCAGCACCGGCGGTGGCGGCCGCATGCCCAGCCGCGGGTCGTACAACGCGCAGCTCGGCAGGGCGATCGCCAGCAGCAGGCCCCAGTCCCACATCCAGCCGCGGCAGGGTTTGCTTGTTTCGGTCATCACAGCTGGCCCAGCCTTTGCAGCATCTGGTCGGAGGTCTGTATCGCCTTGCTGTTGAGCTCGTAGGCGCGCTGGGTGGCGATCATCGACACCAGTTCTTCCACCACGTTGACGTTGCTGCCTTCAATGAAGCCACGCTGCAGAGCACCCAGGCCCGCGCTGCCCGGCGCGCCGGCATTGGGCGTGCCCGAAGCCGAGGTCTCGCCGTACAGGTTGCCGCCCTTGGACTCCAGGCCGGCCGGGTTGACGAATGACGCCAGCTGCAACTGCCCCACCGTCTGCACTCCCGTCTGCCCGCCGATGCTGACCGACACGGCGCCGTCTTCAGCGATGTTCACCGCGGTGGCGTTGGCCGGTATCGTGATGCCGGGCAGGATGGTGTAACCGGAGCTGGTGACGATGGCGCCGGTGTGGTCGAGCTGGAGGGCGCCGTCGCGGGTATACGCGGTGGTGCCGTCGGGCATCTGCACCTGGAAAAAGCCGTTGCCCTTGATCGCCACGTCCAGATTGCCGCCCGTTTGCTGCAGCGAACCCTGTGTGAAACTGCGCACCGAGGCCGCGACCTTCACCCCCAGCCCCACTTGCAGCCCCGTGGGCAGCTGCGACTGCTCTGACGTGGCCGCGCCAGCCGGCCGCAGGTTCTGGTACATCAGATCTTCAAACAGCACACCGCCGCGCTTGAAGCCGTTGGTGCCCACGTTGGCCAGGTTGTGCGAGATGGCGTCCAGCTTGGCCTGCTGGCCCTCCATGCCGGTCTTGGCAATCCACAGCGATCGGATCATGGCGCTCGTTTCCCTTCAGTGCTGGGATCGATCTTCGGCGGAACTGAAGGGGGTGCAGCAGCTGAAAAGCCGGGTGGCACGGGTGCTTATCTGTTTGTAACCGAGCCGGTCCCCGATCGAACGCCCGGTTGTGCAGCCGGTAGTGCGGCCGCGGCGCGGCCAGGGCCCGGCAAGCCAGGCAGGGCGGCGCGCACCGGCGCGTCGGCGCTGGGTGTTTGAAGTCAGCAGCGCCGTGGCGCGGGTGCCTTCAGCTGCTGCCCAGCAGCTTGGCGGCACCTTGCTCGCGCTGCTCCACGTCCTTCAGCATCTTCATCTGGTGCTCGAACTGGCGCGCCGCAGAAATCATGGCCACCATGGTCTCGATGGCGCTCACGTTGGAGCCTTCGAGTGCGCCACCCGCCAGCCGGGCCGAAGGCTCGGCCTGCAGGTCGCCGCTCGTGGCCCTGAACAAACCGTCGGTGCCCCGGTCCAGCGGCGTTTCAGGCACCACCAGCTTCAGGCGCCCGGCCTGCTGGGGCCGGGCCGAACCCACGCTGGTGCTGATGCTGCCGTCGCTGGCGATCTCGACCGTGGCGTTGGCGGGCAAGGTGATGGGTCCGCCATCGCCCAGCACCGGCTGGCCCGACAGCGTGACCAATTGGCCTTCGGCGTTGACCTGCAAGGCGCCGGATCGCGTATACGCTTCGGTTCCGTCGGTGCCTTGCACCGCCAGCCAGGCGTTGCCCTGCATCGCCACGTCCAGCGGCCGCCCGGTGGTCTGCACCGGCCCCGAGCGGGTGTCGTGCCCGATCGTGGATTCAAGCGCATAGACGCGCGTGCTGGCGCCGTCGCCCCGCACCGGCACGGCGCGGAAGGCCTGCATCTCGGCGCGGAAACCGGTGGTGGAGACATTGGCCAGGTTGTTGGCCAGCGAATCCTGGCGCTGCAGCGAGGCCTTGGCACCGGCCATCGACAAGTAGACAAGCCGGTCCATGACCGTGCGCCCTGTGCTTCAGCGCGCCGCTTAACGCAGGCTCACCAGGGTCTGCAGCACCTGGTCCAGCGTCTTGATCGTCTGCGCATTGGCCTGGTAGCTGCGCTGGGCCGTGATCATGTCGACGAGCTGCTTGGTCAGGTCGATGTTGGACTCTTCCAGGGCCCCCGACTGCAGCACACCGCGGCTGCCGCCGCCAGGCTCGCCCACCACCGGGTCACCGCTTTCATAGGTGCGCAGCCAGCCGTTGTTGCCGCTGGGTTGCATGCCTTGCGGGTTGCGGAAGGTGGCCAGTTCCACCTGCCCTGCGGGCTTGGACTGGCCGTTGGAGTAACGCGCCATGATCACGCCATTGCCTTCGACGCCAATGCCCACCAGCAGGCCGGCGGTGAAACCGTCCTGCGAGATGTTGGTGGGCCCGAAGGGCACGCCATACTGCGTTGCGGCTCCGAAGTTCAGCGCAACGCCCAGTACAGGCAGCGTATTGGTGCCGTCTGGCGTCACGGTGGCGGGCACGTCCAGCGACACGTTGCCGGCAGGCGACGTGACCGTGCCGCCGTCGGACGAGAAGACCACGGTGCTGATGGGCTGCGGGTCGGCGGGTGTGCCGCCCACGGTGACGCCGTTGGCCGTCGCGAACACCTTCCAGGTGTCCTGGGCAGCCTTCTGGAAGTAATACGTCATGGAGATCTCTTGACCCTTGGCGTCGTAGATGGTCAGCCCGGTGGCGTTGTTGAAGGTGTCGATATCGGCGAAGTCAATCATCGGCGAGCCCGCAGGCGCCGTGATCTCAGCCCGCGCGTCCAGGTTCAGCTCCAGATCCAGCTTGGTGGTCGCCTGTGGGCTGACGCCCGCGGTGGGCAGCCGCAGCGGCACGGCCACGCCGGGTTGGATGGCTCCGTTGTTGTCTGCCATGTAACCCATCAGCCGCCCCTGTGCGTTGTTGACGATGTAGCCGTCGCGATTGACCTTGAACTGGCCATTGCGCGTGTACACGATGCTCTTGGCGTTTTCCTGCATCTGGAAGAACCCCGCGCCGTTGATGGCAACGTCCATCGGGTTTTCGGTGGTCGAGATGTTGCCCTGCGTGAACTGCTGGGCCACGGCGGCGATGTTCACGCCGATACCCACCGCGGTGTTGCCGCCACCGCCCAGTGCGTTGGCATATACGTCGGCAAACTCGGCCCGCGCGATCTTGGTACCAAAGGTGTTGGCGTTGGCAATGTTGTTGCCGATGATGTCGAGGTTCTTGCTCGTGGCATTGAGACCGGATACGCCTTGCTGGAAGCTCATGGAAAGTCCTTCAGTGGGGAAATCAGTTGAAGCCCTTGACGTCGCCGTAGGCGACCTGGCCGCTGTGTGTGGTTTCCAGCATCAGTCCTGAGCTGCTGGGGTGAACGGCCTGTACGCGGTCGCGCATCAGCGGGGTGCTCGGCACCGCCGTGGCGCCCTTGGTGGCCAGGACCCGGAAGCGGTAGCCGTCGCCGTCGGGCTGCTCGCTGGGGTTCCAGTTGAAGCTGTGGCTGCCGACGCCCTTCACCCCCAGGTTCAGCGTATCCACCACGCGGCCGGCGGCATTCAGCACTTCCACCTTCACGCCGTCGGCGGTGGACTCCAGCTCGAAGCCGGCCACGCCCTTGCCGTTGTCCAGCGCGATGCGGTCGCCCTTGACCGTGACGTCGTGCCCGACCAGCGAGGCCCCGGTCAGCGCCTGCAACTGCACAAACTGGGTGTTCAGGCCCTGCACCGTGGTGTTCAGTTGCTGGATGCCGTTGACCGTGTTGATCTGGGCCATCTGGCTGGTGATCTGCGCGTTGTCCAGCGGGTTCAGCGGGTCCTGGTTCTGCATCTGCGTGACCAGCAGCTTCAGGAAGCGGTCGGCAGTGCCGGTGTCGTTGGCAGTGGCGGGCGTGGCAGCCTTGCCATTCAGCGCCAGAAAACGCGCGTCGGTGGTGCTGCCGGCTGCGCTGGCGGAGTTGCCTATGCTGTTGGTGGCCATGTGGTTCCTGTGCTTCAGTTCTGACCGATCTGCAGTGTCTTGAGCAGCAGGCTGCGCGCCGTGCTCATGACCTCGATGTTGTTCTGGTACGAGCGTGAGGCCGACATCATGTTGACCATCTCCTCGACGGCGTTGACGTTGCTGTAGGTGACGTAACCGTCGGCGTCGGCGCTGGGATGCTTGGGGTCGTGCACACGCCGGCCCGGGGTGTTGTCTTCCGAGATCGTCGACACCTTCACGCCGGCCGTGACCTCGCGGTTTCCGGTGGTGCCCAGCTGCGTGGTCTGAAACACCACCTGGCGGGCCTTGTAGGCGCTGCCGTCGGGGCCGGCCACGGTGTCGGCGTTGGCCAGATTCGAAGCCACGACGTTCAGCCGCTGGCTTTGCGCGCTGACCGCGCTGCCGGCGACGTCGAAGATGCGGAACATGCTCATGGTGGTGATCGCCTTCAGCTCTGGTTGGCGCTCTTCATGGCGTCTTGCAGCGTGCGCACGCTGCCGTTGATGAAGCGCAGCGTGGCCTCGAACTTCACGGCGTTGTCGACGAAGGCGCCGCGCTCGCGGTCCATGTCCACCGTGTTGTTGTCCAGCTGGGTCTGGTGCGGCTGCGCATAGTTCAGCGCCGGCTGCGCTCGGCCGCCCGGCGTCATGACGTTGCGTGCGATGCCGCTGCCCAGCCCGGCACCCGGGCCGCTGGCGCTGTCGTTGCCCACGCTGCCTGCCGTGGCGTTGCGCAAGGCGGTGGCAAAGTCGAAGTCGCGCGCCTTGAAGCCTGGCGTGTCGGCGTTGGCAATGTTGCCGGCGATCACACGCTGACGCTCGGCTCTGAGCACCAGGGCCTGGCTTTGAAACTCCAGCGCGTCGGTGAGTCGGGGAATCATGCGGGCTCCTGGTCGGCGCGGCGCCTTTAAGCGGGTAGCTGTCGGGCTGCGTGTCCACTGGCAGTGAAGGAAGTCATTCTGGGCAGCAGGAGATTCGGCATGAGTCCGAATAAAGCGGCCCTTTGGCCCCATTTCCAGGCCCTGGAGTCCTATGCCCGCCGATACATTGGCGCAGTGCATCAAGCCCTCCCCACCCGCCTGTGCTGTGGCGCCTGCCCCCAGGCAGCGCCACAACCCTTCGAGCATGTGCGCCTGAGCAGTGCACTGGGCCGGACCTTGGGCGTTGCGACACTGGCCTGTGCAGCCGGCTGGTCGAACTTGGCGTCGGCACAGTGGGCGGTTGCGGCAGCCCTGCCCGCCCAAAGCGCGACAACGCCCGCCGCCGTGGCCCCGGCGGCTGCTGCGCCCAATCTGGCAGCCCTGCCTCCAGGGGTGCTGGAACAGGGCCTGTCCCAGATGAAACAAGCCGCGCAGTCCCTGGCACCCAAAGGGGCTCGCGTTGTGGTCGCCGCCGGCGCACCCGATCAACGCCTGAAGCTCGGCCCCTGCAGCGCCGGCCTGGCTTATCTGGTGCCGGGGGTTCCGGCCTGGGGTTCATCCCGCCTGGGCGTGCGCTGCACGCAAGGCGCGGCCTGGAGCATCCAGTTGCCGGTGAAGGTAGAGATCCTGGCCCCGGCGGTGATTGCTGCCGCGGCGCTGTCATCCGGCGCCACCTTGTCGGCAGCGCAGTTGACGGTGGCCGAGGTCGACTGGGGCGCCCACGCCGCCCCGTCAGCCGTCACCGGCCTGGGCCGCAGCGGTGCTTCCCTGTTCAGCGACGGTCAAGCCCTGGAGGCGCGCGTGCTGTCACGCCCCGTGGCCGCCGGTGCGCCAGTGCGCGCGGCCGATCTGCAGATCAGGCAATGGTTCGCCGCCGGCACCACGGTCAGCGTGGTGGCGGTGGGCGGCGGGTTTTCGGTCGTCGCCGAAGGCCAGGCGCTGTCGGCCGGCCTCGAAGGCCAGCTGGTGCGGGTTCGTACCGAAGGCGGCCGAGTGGTGGCGGGCCAGGCCACGGGCGATCGGCGCGTCGAGGTGCGTCTGTGACCGCCCCTGGTTCGGATGGCTCAGACGCATGCTGGCCACGAAGTGAAAAAAATCTCGTTTCAGGTCTAAAGTTAGGGCCGAGGTGTTCCGATACTGCCTACATGAAGAAGTTTCAGCCAGGCAGTGATGCACCTGACAGGAGTCCCACATGAAGATCGGTTCATTCGACAACAAACCCGTTGCCCCGGCAGCGACCACCGAACGCAAATCGGCTGCACCGCCGGCGGCGAGCAACACCGAGGCCTCGGCCCAGGTGCAGCTGTCGCCCGCTGCGGCCGTGCTGTCCAAGCTCAGTGCAGACCCGGCCTTCGACACGGCCAAGGTCGACCGCATTGCGCAGGCCATCCGCGACGGCAAGTTCGAAGTCAACGCAGAGGCCATTGCCGACAAGTTGATCGAGAACGCCGCCGAGTTGCTGGGCCGCAAGCCCAGTTGAGCCCGCGTGGCGCCTACCCCTGATTTATCGGGGGGGTCTGAGCGCCGCCTACCACCGCATCGCAACCCCAGCCGTACATGCCACCAGCACCCGATGCCAGCCGCCCTTCCCAGCACCTGACGGCGCTGGAGCAACCCCTGCAGCGGGTGGAGCAGCGCTTGCTGGAACTGGGCTTGGCGCTGCGCCAGCGTGATGCAGCGGCGGTGGACCGGGTGGCTTCTGAGCTGCACGCGGCCCTGGCGGCGGCCGTCAACCACTTCGCGCATGCGGCCAAGCACGGCGGCGTGCCACCCGTGTTGCGCCACCGGCTGGCGATGGCGGGAGGCCAGGTGGCGGCGCAGCGCGAGGCCCTGGCCCGCGCCACCGCTTCGCTGGACCGTGCCATCGACGTGCTGATTCCCGGCCCGCTGGACGCGCATGCGCAGCTGTACGGCGCCGCCGGCAGCACCGCGCGCACCAACCCGCGGGGTGGCTTGCTGGCCTGAGGCACCCCGGACGCCGCGTCAGCGTGCTCGCAGGTCGCATCGACGAACACGGCGCAAACGCCGACCGACAAGAAAAAGGGCCTCACGGTGGAGGCCCTTGCTCATGGAGAAGTCCGTTTGCTGTCGATGCCTTTTGGGGCCCGTCCCGCGCTCGGCTCAGAACCTGAACGCCAGGCGCAGACCGCCCCAATGTCGACCGGCCACCAAGATCGGCGCCGCCACTTCCTTGAGCACGACGAACTTGTCGCCGCGCATGTCGCGCCGGTAGGTCTGAAGCAAGAGGGGCCACTGCTTGCGAGCCGAAGCAAGCCCCGTGTGGTGATTCAAGATGCGGCGGCAGGCGCGGCAAAGGCGGCCAGCTGGGCCGTCGGCTTGCCGCTGCCGAAGTTGGGCCAGCTCATGGCGAACATCACGCGCTCCTGATCGACGATCGTCGGTGCACGGCGGCGCTGCAGCCGTGCGGGGCAGTGCTTACCACTCGCGCAGCCTTGTGCGCAGGCGCGCAATGGACTGGCTGTGCAGCTGGCAGACCCGGCTTTCGGTAACACCCAGCACGGCCGCGATTTCCTTCAGATTCATGTCGTGTTCGTAGTACATGCTCATCACGTACTGCTCGCGCTCGGGCAGGTTCTTGATGGCCTCCACCAGCGCCTCGCGCATGCGCTGGTCCTGCAGCCGCGCCACCGGGTTGGCGTCTTCGTCGAGCACGTGACGGTCGAGGTAGTCGTCGTCACCGTCGTCGCCACTCATGTCTTCCAGGTAGATGAGCTGGGTGCCCCGCACCTTGCCCAGCAGCTCCTGGTAGTCGGTGAGTGACAGCCCCATCTCCTGGGCAATTTCGCTCTCGTGCGGCGCGCGGCCCAGGCGCTGTTCCAGCTTGTGCACCGCAGACTCGATGCTGCGCTGGTGGCGGCGGTCGCCGCGGCTCATCCAGTCGTTGCCACGCAGCTCGTCGAGCATGGCGCCGCGTATGCGCTGGGTGGCGAAGGTCTCGAACTGCACACCCTGGTTGGCGTCGAAGCGGGTCAGCGCGTCGCTCAGGCCGATCATGCCGACCTGGATGAGGTCGTCGACCTCCACGTTTGCCGGCAGCTTGGCAATCATCTGGTGCGCCAGCCGTCGCACGAGCGGGCTGTATTGCTTGAGCAGTGCGCCGGCGTCGAGTTGTCCCTTGGCGGTGTACATGTGGTCTGCCTCAGTCAGTATGCGGTGTGGATCTGGAAGGGCTCGGCAGCCGCCGACGCCCAGGCCGGCGCGAGGCGGCCCCGCTCTCCGCAGCGCGACGAAGCAGTGTTCGCGCCGGGTGTTGCGTGCAGGGTTGCGCCATGAATGCCGGTGATGTCGAGATTCATTTGCGCCTGCAGCAGGTGCAGCAAGTCGGGGTCGGCCCCGTCGTCGGCCGCGACCATCGGGTCCACGAGTGCGCAGTTGCGCACCACGGCACCCAGAAACTGGTCGGCACAGCCTGAAAGACTGGCGGCAATGGACGACAGCCGCGGTGACTGGCTGGACGCTGCGAGCAGCAGGTCGTAGGTCATCAAGGCACATCGCTGCACCAGCAACTTGCAGCTGGAATAGGCGTGTTTCAAGCTCTCGGGGTCGTCGGCGGCCAGCAGCAAAGGGCGCGACGCGCGGTGCTTCAGCAGCCGTGCCAGGTCCAGCACTTCGGCGTGCAGCACGATCACATCGGCCTGCGGCCAGGCTTGGTGCAACGCGTCGATGAACGACGCCGCGCAGCCCCGGGTGTCGACATACTGCAGCGGCAGCTGCCGGGCCGGCAGATAGGCCACACGCGGCGAAATCATCTCGATGCAGGATGCCAGGTCCAGTTGCACCAGTTCGGGCGGCGGCGGCGCGTGCGCGCCCGCATCCACCACCAGCACCTGCAAGCCCTGCCTGGCCAGCACTTCAGCCAGGCGGTCCAGCAACACCGAGGTGGATGGCAGGTGCGGGTTGGCCACCAGCGGCAGCACCCGCGTCTGGCGGGCTGCGAACATGCGGCGCAGGCCGTCGGCCTGGTCCAGCGGCATGCGCGCGGAGGAAGCGTAGAAGTCGGGCATCAGCGGGCGCAGGCTCAGGCTCTGGCGCTGAGTGCGGACACCACCGGCGCCGTGATGGGCAGGCCGGCAAAGATGAGATTCACCTCGTTGTCGCTGAGCTTCCAGGCGGGGCTGCCACCACCGCGCAACGCGCGCTGCACCAATGCGTTGGCCGACAGGCGGTGCCAGTCTTCAGGCACACGCTGGCCATTGGCCACCGCCACCACCTTCAGCTTGTGGCGCACCATCGAGTCCAGCGCCGGGCCGAGCTTCACCGCCTCGTCGAGCTTGGACAGCACGACGCCGCAGCAGCTTTGGGCGGCATAGGCGGCGAGCTGGTCTTCGATGGTTTCGCCCTGGGCCGATGCGTTGATGACGAGCAGCCGCTTGATGGCACTGTGCGACACCATTTCCAGCAATTCGCGCGTGCGGCTGTCGCGCTGCGCCATGCCCGCGGTGTCGATCAGCACCATGCGCTTGCCCGACAGCAGGTCCAGCAGGTCTTCGAGCGAAGCCCGGTCGTGCGCGGTGTGCACCGGCACGCCCAGAATGCGGCCGTAGGTGCGAAGCTGTTCGTGGGCACCCACGCGGTAGGCGTCCAGCGTCACCAGGCCCAGGTTGCTGGCGCCGTGCGTGGCCGCAAAGGCCGCCGCCAGCTTGGCAGTGCTGGTGGTCTTGCCCACGCCGGTGGTGCCGATCATCGCGTAGATGCTGCCCTGCTCTTCCAATGCCGCGTCTCGCTCGCCCGTCATCAGGTTGCGCTCCAGCACGGTGGCGGCCCAGGCTTGTTCTTCCACATCGGCCGGCAGGCCGTCCACCAGGCGGCGAATCAGCCCAGGTGAAAAGCCGGCGTCGAGCAGGCGCTGCGCCAGCTGAGCCTGCCGCGGCTGGCGCTGCAGCTTCTCCATGAACGCCAGCGCGCCGAAACGCTGCTCGATCAGGCCGCGCATGGAGCGCAGCTCGCTCATCATCTCGGTCTGTTCACGGCGCTGAGGCACGGTGCTGGCTGGGGCGGCGACGGCCGGCGCAGCGGCGCGCGCGGCAGCCGGTCTTGCTGGTGGCGCTGCCGGGGCGGCGGCGGCTTGCGCTGCCACTTCGTCGAGCGACACCTCGTCGTGCAGCACCGGCAGCTGGCGCTCGTCGATGGCGATGGCCTGGCGGTGGTTGGCCAGCAGGCGCTTGCGTGCCGCTTCGATGGGCGATACCACGGCAGGCTGGCTCGCCATCTGGGCACTGGCGTCGGCGGCCATTTCGGCATCACGGCGCTTGAGCATGCGCTGGCGCACGTATTCCTGGAACGAGAGCGTGCTCATTTCCAGTTCCTTGACGTCGCGCTGCACCGAAGCGTCTGCGGATGAGCCCCGGTTCGGCGCAGCGGCTGAAGCGCCTGGCGTCGCCAGGGCCTCGGCCCGGGATTCGCGTGCGGGGCGCGCCAGCCGCTGGTCTTCATCGGCGGCCCAGGCGGCCCGAGCGTGCAGCGCCGGCTCCATGGAGGGTTCCAGGCGTTGGCGACCCTGCACGCTGGCCCATGGCGCTGGCGGCTGGCTGGCCGGCCCGGCAGCGGCCTGGCGCGTGGCCGCTGCCACCCGAGAGGCTGCAGAACGTTCGGGTGCAGTCCACGACACCGGCGATGCGGGCCGCTGCGGCCTGCCGGCAGAGGCGCCAGAGGTGGTGGCAGGCGCAGCGCTGGACGAAGCGCCTACACGCTCGAGCTGCATCACGCTATCGCTGGCCATGGCCACCACTTCCACGCCTTCGGGGCAGGGGCGGGTGGACATCACCACCGCGTCTTCGCCGAATTCCTGTTTCACCAAGGCCAGCGCCTCGCGCGATGTGCGGGCGGTGAAGCGTTTGACGTTCATGTGGAGCCTCCGATGATCGAACCGATCCGGATCGAGTGGGTTTCAGGTATCTCGCTGTGGCCCAGCACCTTCAGGCGCGGCGCCGCTCGCTTGAGCAGCCGTGCCATCGGGGCGCGGATGAGGTCGGGCACCAGCAGGCAGGCTGGCAGGCCCAGGTCTTCCTGGCGCCGAGCGGTGTCGGCGGCGCTCTTGCTCAGGGTATCGGCCACACCCGGGTCCAGCGCCGCACCATGGGGAGAGTTCAGCGCCTGCGTCACCAGACGTTCCAGTTCGGGGTCGAGCGCGATGACGTCCAGTTCCTTCACCGCGCCATAGATCTGCTGCACGATGGCCGGCGCCAGGTGCACGCGGATGCGCCGTGCCAGCTCCGTCGGCTCGGTCACGGTGGCGGCATGTTCGGCCAGGCATTCGACGATGGAGCGCATGTCGCGGATGTGCACGCCCTCTTCCAGCAGCAGTTGCAGCACGCGTTGCAGGGATGCGATTCCGACCATCTTGGGTACGACGTCTTCGATCAACTTGGGCGCCAACTTGGTGACATGTTCCACCAGGCTTTGCGTTTCCACGCGGCCCAGCAGTTTTGCTGCATTTACCTGCATCAAGTGTGAGAGATGGGTGGCCACGACAGTGGCGCAATCAACCACCGTAAACCCCGTCATTTGGGCCATTTCCTTGTGCCGTTCCTCAATCCAAACCGCAGGCAGTCCGAAGGCCGGATCGGTGGTCTTGGTGCCCGGCAGCTGCTGCTGCACCGAAGGCTTCACGCCACCGGGATTGATGGCCAGGAACAGGCCCGGCATGGCCTCGCCCTCGCCCACCACCGCGCCGCGCAGCGTGACGCGGTAGTTGCTGGGCTTGAGCTCGACCAGGTTGTCGCGGATGTGCACCGGTGGCGGCAGGAAGCCCACGTCCTGGGCAAACTTCTTGCGCACGCCCTTGATGCGCGCCAGAAGGTCGCCCTGGCGCGTCTTGTCCACCAGCGCAATGAGGCGGTAGCCAACTTCCAGGCCCAGCGTGTCCACCGGCGTCAGGTCGTCCCAGCTGGCTTCCGCGTTGGCGGCTGCAGGCAGCACTTCACCAGTGGCGGGTTCGGGCAGCTGGCTCTGGGCGCTGCGGCGCTTGTGCAGTTGCCAGGCCAGCAACGCCAGCGCCGAGCCCACCAGGCCGAACACGATGTGCGGCATGCCCGGCACCACGCTGAGCATGCCGATGATGCCGGCAGCCACGGCCAGCGCCTGGGGCGAATCGAACACCTGGTCGCGGATCTGCGATCCGATGTCCTGTTCCTTGCCCACGCGCGAGACCACCATGGCCGCGGCCACCGAGATCAGCAGCGCCGGAATCTGCGCCACCAGCGCATCGCCCACCGCCAGCGTGATGTAAGCGGTGGCGGCTTCGCCGGCACCCATGCCGTGGCTGGCCATGCCGATGGCAAAACCACCCACCATGGTGATGAACAGGATCAGCAGGCCGGCCATCGCGTCGCCGCGCACGAACTTGCTCGCGCCGTCCATGCTGCCGAAGAAGTCGGCTTCTTCGGCCACCTCGGCGCGGCGCTGGCGCGCCACTTTTTCGTCGATCAGACCGGCATTCAGGTCGGCGTCGATCGCCATCTGCTTGCCGGGCATGGCGTCCAGCGCAAACCGCGCGCCCACCTCGGCGATGCGCTCGGCACCCTTGGTGACGACGACGAAGTTGATCACCACCAGGATGGCAAACACGATCAGGCCGACACCGAAGTTGCCGCCGATCAGGAAGTGCCCGAAGGCCTCGATCACCTGCCCCGCCGCGCCGGGCCCGTTGTGCCCGTCCATCAGCACCACGCGCGTGGAAGCCACGTTCAGCGACAGGCGCAGCAGCGTGGTCACCAACAGCACCGTGGGCAGCGCGGCAAAGTCCAGCGGCTTGACCATCTGCGACGACACCATCATCACCACCAGCGCCAGCGCGATGTTGAAGGTGAACAGCAGGTCCAGCACCACCGCCGGCAGCGGCAGCACCATCATGGCCAGCATCATGACCACGAAGCCCGGCAGCACCAGGGCCTTGACGGCACGCATTCGCGGGCCGTCGCTGGGGCCCATCAGGCGGTTGGCCCATTGCATCAGCGGGTTCACTCAGCGTCCTTGTCAGGGCTGGCGGGCCGGCCAGGGCGTGCGGACTGCACCTTGGCCGCCGTCTGTGCCGGGTCCAGGTCTGGCGGCACGTCGGGTGTGGGCGTGGCCACGGCAGCGGCGCGGCCGCTGGCCATCGCCTCGCGCAGCTGGTAGACCCAGGCCAGCACCTGCGCCACCGCACCAAACAGCCGCGCCGGCACTTCGCCGTCGAGCTCGGTATGGGCGTACAGCGCGCGCGCCAGTGGCGGCGCCTGCAGCACAGGCACGCCGTGCTCGCGCGCCAGGTCGCGGATGCGCAGCGCCACCAGGTCGGCACCCTTGGCCACCACGCGCGGCGCCGCCATCGTGGCGTCGTCGTATTTCAGTGCCACCGCAAAGTGGCTGGGGTTCATCACCACCAGGTCCGCGCTCGGCACCTTGGCCATCATGCGGCGGTTGGCCATCTCGCGCATGCGGGCACGCATCTGCTGCTTGACCTGCGCGCTGCCTTCCACCTCCTTCATTTCCTGCTTGGCTTCCTGCAGGCTCATGCGCAGGCGCTGCATCAGCCTGTGCCGCTGCAAGGGCACGTCCACGAGGGCAAAAACACCCAGCACTGCGCCCACGGGCAACAGCCCGTTCACCACCAGCCCTCCCGCCATGGGCAGTGCGGCGGGCAAGGGCATGGCCAGCAACTGCGCGTATTCGCCCCAGCGCGCCCTCATCACCAGCGCCCCCACCGTGGCCAGCAGCAGCGCCAGCAGGCAGGACTTCAGCGTTTCGCCCAGCTGATGGCCCGAGAACACACGGCCCAGCCCGGCGATCGGATTGAGCTTGGAGAAGTTGGGCTGCAGCGGCTGCCAGGTGAAGTTCCAGCCCCCCGACAACACACCGCAGGCCGCTGCCAGCAGCCAGATCAGCACCGCCAGCGGCAGCAGCAGGCCCACCATGTGCATGGCCAGATCGCTCAGCCGGCTCAGCATGCCGGCTGGCTGCGCCAGCAGTTCGGCGTCGAAGCGCAGACCGGTCTTGAGCAGCGCGGCCACGCCCGAGATCACGTCCATCGCAGCAAAGGCCACCAGCGAGACACCTGCGGCCAGGATGGCGAAGTGGCCCAGGTCGCGCGAACGCGCCACCTGGCCTTCGCTTCGCGCCTTCAGGATGCGGCGTTCGCTGGCGGGTAGTTTCTTGTCTTGTGCGCTGTCGGCCATGGGCGTGTTTTCCCGCCCGGGGCCCTGCTGGAGCAAGCGCCGCTGCACGCGGCGACAACCATTGCCCAAACAAAAAAGGCCCCTGACTGGGAGCCCTTCGATGGTGCCGCTGTTGGCCCTGCGACTTGAGCGTGATTAGCGGGTGCTAGACCCGCGTATTCTCGGCACGGTGGGCAGGTGCGCGAGCTGGCTAGAAGCCCAGGCTGGCCAGCAGGTCGTCCACCTCGCCCTGATTGGCCACGATGTCGGTGCGACCCTCGGGGTTGACCACCGGCCCATTCAGCGTGCTGGGGTCGATCTTTTCGCGGTGCTCCGCCGGCACCACCTGCACCAGCAGTTTGACCAGGCTGTCCTCGAGCTCGTTGGCCAGGGTCAACACCTTGGCCACCACCTGGCCGGTGAGGTCGTGAAAGTCCTGCGCCATCATGATGTCGGTCAGGTGGCTGTCGATCTTCGATGTGCGCACCTCCACTTCGCGCACGAAGTTGTAGACCGCGCCGCTGGCTACCGCCTTCACAGGGTCGGCCACGATGGCTTGCGCCATGGCCTGGGCAGCAGCGCTGATGGCCGCATGGTCGGCCTTGGCCTGTTCCACGGAGGTCAACACCTTTTCGGCGGCCTGCGCCGTCTTTTCGGCGATGTAGCTCAGCCGGCTGCGCGCATCGGGCAGGCCGTCGGTGGCAAGCTGCAGCTGGGGCATCACCCCGAGCTGGGTCAGGGTGTCATGCAGCATACGGGTAAGGGATCCAAGCTGTAGGAACACGTCGCCGGGCGCCACGGGCACCTCGGGTTGCAAGGTCACTGGGCCGTCCATCTTCATGGGCTTGCTCGCTGGCTGGGGTTGCAGGGCAGGTGTGAGCAGCCAGCGTTCAGGCCACCGCAGCGATCTTTTGCAGGATCTTCTGCACCTTCTCTTCCAGCGTGGCCTTGGTGAAGGGCTTCACGATGTAGCCGGCAGCGCCCGATTGCGCCGCCAGCAGGATGTCTTCCTTGCGCGCCTCGGCCGTCACCATCAGCACCGGCAGGTGCTTCAGACTGTCTTCGGCCTTGATGGCCTTGAGCAGGTCAAACCCGTTCATGTTGGGCATGTTGATGTCCGACACCACGAAGTCGAACTTGCCTGCCTTCAGCGTGGCCAGGGCCACCGTGCCATCTTCGGCCTCTTCCACGTTGTTGCAGCCCATCTCCTTGAGCAGGCCGCGCACGATGCGACGCATGGTGGAGAAGTCGTCGACGACGAGGAACTTCAGGTCGGTGCTGTTCATGCGTGCAAACCTCGATCAAATGTCGCTGGGGTGGCGGGTGAACGGTCTTATCGGTAGCCGCCGGGCTGACTTGAGCCCGGCTGGCTGGACGCGGCAGCCGGCGGCGTGGCTTCCGTCTCGATGGGTTGACTGGCACCGGCGCGGAAGACGTTGTCCTCGGCATCGCGGGTCATCACGATGATGCTGATGCGCCGGTTGCTGGGCGCCGTGGCATCGGTGCGGTCGAACGGGTTGCTGGCTGCCAGGCCCTGCACGCGCAGCACCTGTTCTTCGGCCAAGCCGCCGGCCAGCAGTTCGCGCCGCGAGGCGTTGGCGCGGTCGGCGCTGAGTTCCCAGTTGCTGTAGCCGCGCTCGCGCCCCTCGGCGCTGCCCGGGAAGGGCACGGCATCGGTGTGGCCCTCCAACGTCAGGCGGTTGGGCACGTCGGCCAGCACGGCACCCACTTCACGCAGCAGCTCGCGCATGTGCGGTTGCACCACCGCGCTGCCGCTGGCGAACATGGGGCGTTGGTCCTGGTCGATGATCTGGATGCGCAGGCCGTCGACCGTCATGTCCAGCCGTATCTGCGAGCTCAAGCCAGCGAGCTTGTTGTTCTGGCCCAGCCTTTCCTGCACCTTGCGCTTCAAGTCTTCCAGGCGCGCCACCTCGGCGCGCTTTTGCTGGTCCTTCAGCTGGTGCAGGTTCACGGTACTGCGTTTGGACTCGATCTCGCCGCGCTTGACCTGGCCGGTGCTGCGTGTGAGGTCTTCGCCGCCGCCCTTCACGACGTGTGAAGAGTCGCCGGAGCCCGAGCCCCCGGACATCGCCACCTTCAGCGGCGACGCAAAGTAGTCGGCAATACCCTTCTTGTCGCCTTCGGTGGTGGAGCCCAGCAGCCACATCAGCAGGAAGAAGGCCATCATGGCCGTCACGAAGTCGGCGTAGGCGATCTTCCAGGCACCACCGTGGGCGACATGGCCGCCCTTCTTGATGCGCTTGATGATGATGGGTTGCAGCTTCTTGGCATCACCAGCCATGGTTCAGTCCCCCCAAAGCGCCTGCGGCACCGTCACTTCTTCTTGACATGCGCTTCAAGCTCGCTGAACGTGGGCCGCGCGCCGGACAGCAGCACCTTGCGGCCGAACTCGATGGCCACCTGCGGTGCGTAGCCCTGCATGCTGGCCAGCAGCGTGGTCTTGATGCAGATGAGTTCCTTGCCGCTCTCTTCGACCTTCTGCTCCAGCAACCCGGCCAGAGGCTCGGCCACGGCATACGCCAGCAAGATGCCGAGGAAGGTTCCCACCAGCGCCGATCCGATCATCGCGCCCAGCACGGCGGGGGGCTGGCCCACCGAGCCCATGGTCTTGATCACGCCGAGCACCGCCGCCACGATGCCGAAGGCCGGCAGACCGCCGGCCACGCGCTGGATGGCGCCCACCGGCGCGTGGGCCTCGTGGTGGTGCGTCTCGATCTCGGCGTCCATCAGCGACTCGATCTCGTGCGCGTTCAGATTGCCCGACACCATCATGCGCAGATAGTCGGTAACGAACTCGGTGACGTGGTGGTCGTTGCCCACGCCCGGGTACTTCTGGAAAAGCGGCGAACTGTGCGGGTCTTCGACGTCCTTTTCGATCGACATCAAGCCCTCTTTGCGGGCCTTCTGAAGAATGTCGAACAGCAGCGCCAGCAGCTCCATGTAGCGAGCCTTGGTGTACTTGCTGCCCTTGAAGCAGGCGCCCGTGCCGGCCAGCGTGGACTTGATGACGCCCATCTGGTTGTTGACCAGAAAGGCACCCAGCGTGGCGCCGCCGATCTGGGCCATTTCCCAGGGCAGCGCCTCGATGATCGGCCCCATGTTGCCGCCGTGCGCGATGAACACGCCGAAGACGGCCCCGAGGGCGACAACCCAACCGATGATGACGAACATGGCTCTTGCGTCCGGGCAAACTGGTCAGCAGAACCCGGCTGGGCCCTGCACAAACCCACGAGGGGTGGCCGTGTTATCGACCAACGGGCGCGACGGTTGAGCCAGAACTGGCCGGCTGCAGGCGGTATATCCACACCGTGCGCCGGTTCGGCGCCGCCAGGCAGGCGGTTGGCTCGACGCCCGGGACTGCAAATTCCAGGCTCACCAGCCAGGCGCCGGCGCGCATCTCCTGCTGCGCCTTGCGCCAGGCGCGGGCCATGCTCTCAGGGCGCTGAAACAGATAGACCAGATCGAACGGCGCCCACGACTTCGACCACATGTCGCCGCGCCGGATGCGCGCGCGCGGCACCCACAGGCGCGCCGCAGTGGCCAGCAGCGGGCTCCACTCCACGCCCTGCAGCCGCGCCTGCGGCCACAAGGTTGCCAGTTCGCGCAGGCCATGGCCCAGGCCGCAGCCGGCGTCCAGCACGTCGCCCGGCTGGCCCACCACCTCGGCCAGGCCCTGCAGGCCGGCTGCCGGTGTTGGAAAGAAAGGCGCATCGCGCCACGCGCGCAGCGGGTAGACCAGCAACAACGGCAACAAGGGCAGCAGCCACCAGGCCGCGGCAAGCCCCTGCGCCGCGCCACCGAGCCAGGCTGCCAGCGGAAATCCCAGCGCCGCCAGGCCACGGCGCCAAGTGCCGCGGCAGCACAGGGCCAGCAGCACGCTGGCGCAGCAGCCTGCAGCCAGGGCCAGGGCCGGCTCAACGCCCAGCAGCCGGGCACCCTGCCACGACAGCCACCCGGCTGACCACGCAAGCACGGCCGGCAGCGGCCAGGGCAGCCCGAACGCCGCTCGCGCCGATGGCCTCGCGGGCGCAGCGGGCGCAGGGGGCGCGGCGGCCGATCCCGTTTCGAGCTGCGGCGGTGGGACAGGTTGTGTGGCGGGCATGTTCTGGCGGGTGCGGCGCGGTGAGCCGACGGACGGGCGGGGAGCGTGGGCGCACTGTGACTTCGATCCGGGTGGGCCCATCGGCCGATATGCCGGCAAAAGCAGCCTCAGCTGACGCCTCGCCTGCAAGGGCTGACCCCTGACCGCCCCATCCCAGCCGCTGCCGCACCTGTCTGCGCGTGCTCACGAAGCGAAAGGCAAAAAAAAACGGGTCCCGGAGGACCCGCTTGAAAGCACAGAGAACTGTGCCAGGAGGAGACGAACAATGAAACTACCACTGACCCATCGAACTTCGACAACTGTGCAGCCTGACTTGAGGGAAGTGGCGGCTGCAACTGTGAACTCTTCAACATCCCTCGCCGCAAGATGGCCGAGCCAGGCACTGCGGCGATGTGCGGACGGCCGTCGCCGGCCGCTTCATATCAATGCCGGGCCTGCAGCGCGTGTGCGTGATCAAACTTGGTGGCCCCCAGCTGCAGCGCCCCCGCCAGCTTGCCCTTGCCGGCACGTGCCGGCGGGTTGCACAGGCCACACACGTAGTGCCTTGCAATCTCGTGCGGGTGCGTCACGAAGTGGCCGCCGCACTTGCTGCAGGCGGTCATCGTGAGCATGCCGTTGTCGACGAACTTCACCAGACGCCAGGCCCGCGTCACGCTGAGCAGCGGCTCCAACCCCTCGGACTGCATCTGTTCCAGGTACAGCTGGTAGGCCTTGATGACGGTGTCGATCTCGTCGAGCGCCGCCACCTTGTTCAGGTACTCGTGCACGTTCAGGAACAGGCTGGCGTGGATGTTGGGCTGCCAGGTCATGAACCAGTCGGTTGAAAAGGGCAGCTGGCCCTTGCTCGGGCTCTTGCCCGCCACTTCCTTGTACAGGCGCAGCAGGCGCTCGTAGCTCAGGTCCGTTTCACTTTCCAGCACCTGCAGGCGTGCTCCCAGGTTGATCAAGATCACCGCGCGTTCGATCTGGCGGGCTTCGGTCAGGATGCTCTTGGTGCGTGCCATCGGGATACTCCTCGTGTGGTCTTGTGATGGATCTGGCTTGCGGCGTGCAGCGCGGGTCAGGCGGCTTCGCGGTGGCGGCCGGCGAGCAGGATCGAAGCGTGCAGGCGCGACATGCCGTCGTTGGACGAACCCTTGCCGTGGCTGGTGATCAGGTTCCACACCGTGTCGTCGTCCATGCGGAAGCGGCACAGCAGCGTGTTGCCGGTGGCGATCTTCATCATCTGTGCCGGCGTCAGCGCGCCGATCAGGTTGGCGGTGTCCTCGCTCACGCCCAGACGGAACAGCGCCTGGTCACGGTCGGTGCGGATCAGGCTTTGCGCCAGCATCAGGTACGACAGGTTGGCTTCGCGGATTTCGGCAAGGATTTGGTCGGAGGTCATGGTGGCGCTTTCTGCAGTGGTTGCTGGGTGGGGGGAGTCGATGAAACAAACTGTAAAGCGCAGAAATAGGCTGGCACATCAGCGCATCTCCGTCACTGCAGTCCACCTTTTGCCAACGCGCTTGTCAGGCAAATTCCTACACGCGGCCCCATTCGTGAAGCCCATCACGGCTGGCAGCGCACTTCGGGGCGCAAGCGGCGTCGTCACGCAGTCGGGTGACGCCAAAAGGAAACGGGGCCCGGTACAAACCGGGCCCCGCTGCAGGGCTCACAGGTGCCGCCAGGCCCTTGGCCATGGCGGCGGATCAGATCCGCGCAGGCAGACCCGCTTGCTCAGAGGTTTTCAATGCAGGCGTAGGCGCTGTGGTTGTGGATGGACTCGAAGTTCTCCACCTCGACCCGGTAGCGCCCGATGCGAGGCTCGGCGTTCAGCCGCAGTGCCACGTCGCGCACCAGGTCCTCGACGAACTTGGGGTTTTCGTAGGCGTGTTCGGTAACCCACTTCTCGTCGGCGCGCTTGAGCAGCGGCCACAACTCGCTGGAAGCCGAGTCTTCGGCAAAGCGCACCAGTTCATGCCAGGGCACCGGCTGCAACAGTTCCACGCGCAGCGTCACCAGCGAGCGCTGGTTGTGAGCGCCGTAGTCCGAGATCTCCTTCGAGCACGGGCACAGGCTCTTCACGGGCACCGCCACCTCGGCCCAGACGGTGGTGGTGCCGGCCCGGGTCTCGGCAATCCAGCGGCCCTGGTAGTCAAGCAGGCTCTGCACCCCCGACACCGGCGCACGTTTGCGCAGGAAGAAGCTGAAGGCCGCTTCGATGCGGCCTTCCTTGGCCTCCAGGCGGTCCAGCATCAGCGCGTGGCGCTGGCGCAGCGTGTACAGCTCCAGCGGCTCGTCCAGCGCATCCAGCCAGGCCACGAAGCGCGACATGTGCGTGCCCTTGTTTTCGGCTGGCAGCGCCACGTCCAGCGACCACAGCGCAGCGGTGGTCTGCACGGCGCCGGCCACGCGCAACTGCAGCGGGTAGCGCACGTCTTTCACACCCACGCGCTGGATCACCAGGTGGCGCTCGTCACGTTCACTCTGGGTGTCGGGAATGTGCGGTGTATTGGTCAGTTGGTTCATCGCAAGAGGCCTCGGCTTGGGTCCGAAGCATGACAGCCCGGAGCTGCCAGGCATTCAAAAGGGTTGTACGTCAAACAGGCGAATGCCGAGGTCTCGTCAGTGACAAGGCCCGCCCATCGCGCAGCGCCAGCGCGCCGCCTGCCGGGGGCAAGGCCACTGCATCAGGCGTTCGCAGCCGCCAACGGCGCCATCACCGGCCGGCCCGCATACCGCTGCACGATGGACGCTTCAATGCCCGCCGCGTCCAGCCCGCACAGCGCCAGCAGCTTGGCAGGGTCGCCATGCTCGACAAACTGGTCGGGCAGGCCCAGTTGCAGCACCGGCAGCGTGACGGCCGCTGCCGACAGGCATTCAAGCACGGCACTGCCGGCGCCGCCCATCACGCAACCCTCCTCCAGCGTGACGAAGCCGTCGTGGCTGCGCGCCAGCTCGAGCACCAGTTCCTCGTCCAGCGGCTTCACGAAGCGCATGTCGACCAGCGTCGCGTCCAGCTTGTCGGCCGCCGCGCTTGCAGCGTGCAGCAAGGTGCCGAAGGCCAGGATCGCCAGCCGCGGCATGCCTGATTCGGCACGGCCCGCCGTGAGCGGGCCCGCAGCTCGCAGGCTGCTCTGCCGCCGCACCACGCCCTTGCCCCAACCCCAACTGTTGAGCTCTTTCTCGACCACGGCGCCGACACCGGCACCACGCGGGTAACGCACGGCCACCGGGTGGTTCTGTCGAAAGGCGGTGGTCAGCGCCTGGCGACATTCGTTCTCGTCGCTGGGCGTGAGCAGGCTGCAGTTGGGCACGCAGCGCACGAAGGCGATGTCGTAGGCACCGGCGTGCGTGGCGCCATCGGCGCCCACCAGCCCGGCGCGGTCAAGCGCAAACACCACCGGCAGGTTCTGCAGCGCCACGTCGTGGATGAGCTGGTCATAGCCACGCTGCAAGAAGGTGCTGTATATGGCCACCACCGGCTTGAGGCCCTCACATGCCAGGCCCGCCGCGAAGGTGACCGCGTGCTGCTCGGCGATGCCCACGTCGTAGTAGCGCGACGGAAAGCGCTTGTGGAACTCGACCATGCCCGAGCCTTCGCGCATGGCTGGCGTGATGCCCACCAGGCGGTTGTCGGCCTCGGCCATGTCGCACAGCCATTGCCCGAAGACCTGCGTGAACGTCGCCTTGCCCGGCTTGCTGGGCGGGAAGCCCTCGGATGGGTTGAACTTCGCCGACGCGGCGTGGTACTTCACCGGGTCGGCCTCGGCAAATTTGGAGCCGTAGCCCTTCCTGGTGACGACGTGCAGGAACTGCGGGCCGCGCTTGGAGCGCAGATTTTCCAGCGTCGGGATCAGCGCGTCGAGGTCGTGGCCGTCGATCGGGCCCACATAGTTGAAGCCGAACTCCTCGAAGATGGTGCCTGGCACGACCATGCCCTTGGCGTGCTCTTCAAAGCGCCGCGCCAGTTCAAACAGCGGCGGTGCGTTCTTCAGCACGGCCTTGGCGCCTTGGCGCGCGGCCTCGTAGAAGTTGCCGCTCATCAGGCGTGCCAGGTACTTGTTCAGCGCACCCACCGGCGGGCTGATGGACATGTCGTTGTCGTTCAGCACCACCAGCAGGTCGGCGTGGACACCAGCGTGGCTGACGCCGCCGTTGTTCAGTGCCTCGAAGGCCATGCCGGCGGTCATGGCGCCGTCGCCGATGATGGCCACCGCCTTGCGGTCTTCGCCCTTGTGCTTGGACGCGAAAGCCATGCCCAGCGCGGCGCTGATCGACGTGCTGCTGTGCGCCGTGCCAAAGGTGTCGTACTCGCTTTCGTCACGGCGCGGGAAGCCGCCGATGCCGCCCAGCTGGCGCAGCGTGTGCATGCGGTCGCGGCGGCCGGTCAGCACCTTGTGCGGATAGGTCTGGTGGCCGACGTCCCACACCAGCCGGTCGTTGGGCGTGTTGAACACGTAGTGCAGCGCCACCGTGAGCTCCACCGTGCCCAGGTTGCTGCTCAGGTGGCCGCCGGTTTCGCTGACGGTCTGAAGCACGAACTCGCGCAGCTCGTTGGCCACGGTGCGCAGCTCGGACCGCGAAAGTCGCCGAAGGTCGGCGGGACTGTTGATCGTTTTCAGCAGGTTTTGACTCATCAGTGTTCGCGCTCCACCACCTTGTCGGCCAGCGTGGCCAGCAGTGCTGCCTGGCGCTCCAGACCCGAGCGAGCCAGCGCTACATGCGCCTGCACACACAGGTCGTCGGCGTGCTGGCGCGCTGCCGACAGGCCCAGCACCGTGACATAGGTGGGTTTGTTGTGTTCCTGGTCCTTGCCAGCCGTCTTGCCCAGGGTTTCCGAGGCCTGGGTGACGTCCAGTATGTCGTCGACGACCTGAAAGGCCAGCCCGAGCGCCGAGCCGTAGTCAGCCAGACCCTGCCACTGCAGACTGCTCGTCAAGCCGCAGGCAGCGCCCATCAGCACGCTGGCACGCAACAGGGCGCCCGTCTTTCTTTCGTGCATGTTGCGCAGCGCCGCCTCGTCCAGCGGCTGGCCGATGCTGGCCAGGTCGATGGCCTGCCCGCCGGCCATGCCGGCGTGCCCTGCGGCACGCGCCAGCAGCGCCACCAGCCGCGCCTGCAGCGCCGGCGCCACGCCCGTTTCGGGCGTCAGCACCTCAAAGGCCAGGGCCTGCATCGCGTCACCGGCCAGCATCGCCTGGGCCTGGCCGAATTGCACATGCACCGTGGGTTTGCCGCGGCGCAGGATGTCGTTGTCCATGCAAGGCATATCGTCGTGCACCAGCGAATAGGCGTGGATCAGTTCCACCGCCACCGCTGCACGCAGGGCCGCTTCCCGGTTGCCGGCGACGGCCTCGCAGGCCGCCAGCACCAGCAGCGGGCGGAGTCGCTTGCCGCCATCGAGCACGCCATAGCGCATGGCCAGTCCCAGCTCGGCAGGCGCATCGCCCGGCACCCAACGCTCGAGCGCTGATTCAACCTCCAGCAGTTGCTGCAGGGCCCAGGCGTCGAAGGCCGAGGTCGTCAATTGCTGCCCCAGCTCTTGAGCTGGCCGTCGTCCAGTACCTTGACCTGGTCTTCGACGCTTTGCAGACGCTGGCGGCAAAAACCCAGCAACTCGGCGCCGCGGCGGTAGGCAGACAGCAGTTGATCCAGCGGCATCTGCCCACCTTCCATCTGCTGCACCAGCGTGTCCAGTTCGGCAAGCGCGCGCTCATAGCTCTCAGGCTCTGGCGCCGAGGCGGTAGCGGAAGCAGCGGCAGGAACGGTGGTTGCGGTACGGGCCATCTCAAGCAGTGAAAAGTGAACGCGGATTCTAGACAGTGCACAGGCAAGCTCCGCCGCCAAGCACCCCTATTTGGCAGACGCAGCCACGGGGCAGCGTGCGGCGCCCGGAGCGAGCGTAGCCGCCGTGCGGCCGATGCGGTCTCGTCCCGGGGGCCGGGTAGGGCCAAGGCGGCCGCCGGCTAGAATCGATACCCACAAGCTGGAAGGGTCTGCCAGGGCCTCAAACGCACCAGCCCAGGCTCAAACGCCGTGCGCCGGGCGCACCATGCCAAGCCCGTTAACACCCCCGTCACCCCAGGAGGATCCGGTCGGATCATGTCGGACCTGAGCATCAGTCTCGAATCCCTTGCGCCCAGCCGCACCCAGCTTTCGGTTTCCAGCTACTTCGATGAGGGGCTGTTCCGACGCGAACAGGACCTCATCTTTCAGCGATCACCCCGCTACGTCGGGCACGAGCTGGCAGTGCCCGAGGTCGGCGACTACGTGACGCTGGCCCAGGAGGGCGAGGGCCGGGCGCTGGTGCGCACGCGTGATGGCGTTGAACTGGTTTCCAATGTCTGCCGGCACCGGCAGGCGGTGATGCTCAAGGGCCGCGGGCAGACGCGTGAAAACATCGTTTGTCCTTTGCACCGCTGGACTTACGACCTGCACGGGCAGCTTGTGGGTGCGCCGCACTTCGATCACGACCCCTGCTTGAACCTGCGCAATTACCCGCTGCAGAACTGGCACGGCCTGTTGTTCGAACGCAACGGACGCGACATGGCCACCGACCTGGCGGCGCTGGGCGACGCATCGTCACTGGATTTCAGTGGTTACGTCTTTCACCGTGCCCACATGCACAGTTGTGACTACAACTGGAAGACCTTCATCGAGGTCTACCTGGAGGACTACCACGTCGGGCCGTTCCATCCCGGGCTGGGCCAGTTCGTGGCCTGCGAAGACCTGCGCTGGGAGTTCGGCCGCCACCACTCGGTGCAGACCGTGGGCGTCAACCAGTCGCTGGCCAAGGCCGGCTCGGCGGTGTACCAGCGCTGGCACGACGCCGTGCTGCGCTTCAACCACGGGCAACAGCCCCGGCAAGGCGCCATCTGGCTGACCTGCTATCCCACCGTGATGGTGGAGTGGTACCCGCACGTGCTGGTGGTGTCGACGCTGTTCCCGCAGGGTCCGCGCAAGACCATGAACCTGGTGGAGTTCTTCTACCCCGAAGAGATTGCCGCCTTCGAGCCCGACTTCGTGCACGCGCAGCAGGCCGCCTACATGGAAACCTGCATCGAGGACGATGAGATCGCGCTGCGCATGGATGCAGGGCGGCAGGCGCTGATGCTGCGCGGCGACGACGAAGTCGGCCCGTATCAAAGCCCGATGGAAGACGGCATGCAGCACTTTCACGAGTGGTACCGGCGTGAAATGGGCGGCGCAGCGGCCTTGCAGGAGCACAGCCGGTCGAGCCGTGCGGCATGATGCCGCCGCGGCCTCGCCGGCGCGGGTGCACGGATTTGCGCTGACGGGGTCGCCACCGCAGCTGATGGCGCTGGCTTCGCTGCTGTACGCCATCATGGGGGTGGGCGTGAAGTGGGCTTCGACGCACTACCAAGCGGGGGCAATCGTCTTCTACCGCTCCCTGGTGGGGCTGGTGATGATGGCAGCCGTGATGCGCGCGCGTGGCATCGGCTGGCGCACCCGCTTGCCCGGCATGCATCTGTGGCGCAGCGCTTTCGGCACCACAGCGCTGTGCCTGTGGTTCGTGGTCATCGGCGGCCTGCCGCTGGCCACGGCGATGACGCTGAATGCCATGTCCTCGGCGTGGATTGCCCGGTTCGTGCTGGCCGGTATGGTTCTCATCACCCCACCGCGCCCGTCCCACCACTTTGCCTGAGGAATCCCCCATGTCACATCAGACCTTGATCTCGGCCGCCGCGCTGCAGTCGCTGCTGGCAAAGAACCAGCCCCTGGTGCTGCTGGACTGTGGCTTTGACCTTTCCGACACGCAGGCCGGCCAGCGCGCCTATGAAGCGGGCCACCTGCCGCATGCGCGTTATGCACATCTGGACAGAGACCTGTCCAGTGCCAAGACCGGCCGCAACGGGCGCCACCCCTTGCCCGCCCGTGGCGACCTGGCATGGACGCTGGCGCAATGGGGCATCGCACCTGGCGTGCAGGTTGTGACGTATGACGACCAGGCGATGCCCTACGCCGCACGCGCGTGGTGGTTGTTGCGCTGGATGGGCCACCGCGACGTGGCGGTGCTTGACGGCGGCCGTGCAGCGTGGGCGCGAGTCGGCGGCACGTTGGTGATTGACGCGCCTCCAACCATCGACGCGGCAGCGCCCTACCCCGCAACGGCCACGCCCGGCATGCCCAGCATCGACGCCGATGGCCTGCTGGCGCTGCTCGGACAGCCGCAGCTGCGCCTGCTGGACGCGCGTGCCGCTGAACGGTTTCGGGGCGAGGTGGAACCGTTGGACCCGGTGGCCGGGCACATCCCGGGCGCGACCCAGCGTTTCTTCAAGGACAACCTGGGCAGTGACGGCTGTTTCAAACCGGCGGAGCAGTTGCGCGCCGAGTTTGCCGCGACGCTGGCCACGACAGCAGACGTGCCAGCGCAGGACAGCGGCGTCATCCATCAGTGCGGATCGGGCGTCACCGCGTGCCACAACCTGCTGGCCATGAGCCACGCCGGATGGGACCCGACGGCGCTGTATTCCGGCTCGTGGAGCGAATGGTGCAGCGACGCGAGGCGGCCGATGGTCAAGGGGCCCGCTTCCGCGCCTTGACCGGGTTTTTCTCGGCACGGCACCGCGTTTCGACTCACGCCGTTGATCGGCGTCAAACTGCACAATGCACTGGCACTGAACACTGGTGACCAGCGGCGCTGACCGTCGCCACCACCCACCCAACAGTCAGGAGTCAGTTCATGTACAAATGCATCCTCGTGCCCACCGACGGCTCGCTCATCACCGAAAAGGCCTTGGCTTCCGCGCTGGCACTGGCCAAGCTGGCTGGGGCCCGACTGCAGGTGCTGGCGGTGAAGGAACCGTTCCCGTACAGCGCGCTGTCCGAGACGCAGCCCATCGCGCCGCAGGAATTCTTCGACTCGCAGGAGCGCATTGCGCGCGCCCGCGTGCAGCGCGCGTCCGAGGCCGCAGCCGCTGCCGGTGTGCCCTGCGAGGCCTTCACCGTAGAAGCGGCTCATCCTTGGGAAGCCATCGTCGAGCAGGCCAAGGTGGGCGGCTGCGACCTGATCGTGATGGCCTCGCACGGCCGCCGCGGCATGAGCGCCCTGCTGCTGGGCAGCGAGACGCAAAAGGTACTCACGCACGGCACGCTGCCGGTGCTGGTGGTGCGCTGACCGTTTGACGCCGACGCGCCCGCCGCCATGGCGGGCGCAGCGGGACGTGCGTCGCTCCGCCCGGGGCGCAGGCAGGTGTGTGGCGCGCCGCCGGGCGCAGGCAGATATGTGTCGCGCCGCCTGGGGCGCCGCGGGGCCCCTTGCAGACTGCGGGGTGATGCGAATAGGCGCAGGCCAGCCGGAGGCCCCGGGTACGATCCCCTCCATGTACAAAAGTGCCAATCCCGGCGGCCCGCTGGCTGCCATCGACATGGGTTCCAACAGCTTCAGGTTGGAAATCGGTCAGATTCACCAAGGTCAATACCGGCGCATCGACTACATCAAGGAGACGGTGCGCCTGGGCGCAGGGCTCGACAGTCACGGCCTGCTGACCGAAGAAGCGATGCACCGCGGCATGGAATGCCTGCGCCGCTTCGCCGGTCGTCTGGACGGGTTTGCCCCGGCCCAGGTCCGCGCCGTGGCCACGCAAACATTGCGCGAGGCGCGCAACCGCAACGACTTCCTGCTGCGCGCACAAGAAGCGCTGGGGTACCCGATCGAGGTCATCTCGGGCCGGGAAGAAGCGCGGCTGATCTACGCCGGCGTCGAACACCTGCAGCCGGGCAGCCAGACGCGCCTGGTGGTGGACATTGGTGGCCGCTCGACCGAGATGATTCTGGGGCGCGGCAACAAGGCGCTGGTGGCGGAGTCCTTTGCGGTAGGTTGTGTCAGCCTGTCGATGCGCTTCTTTCCCGACGGCCAGATCACCCGCAGCGGCTTTCGCGCCGCGCAGGTGGCCGCTGGAGCCGAGCTCGAAGAGGCGCTGCAGGTGTTTGCGCCCGACCGCTGGCAGCAAGCGCTGGGGTCTTCTGGCACCGCGGGCGCGGTGTCTCAACTGTTGCAGGCGCAGGGCCTCACCGACGGGCGCATCACGCCCGAGGCGCTGCGCTGGTGCATCAAGCGCTGCATCGACGCCGGTCACATAGACGAGCTGAAGCTGCCCGGGCTGAAAGCCGACCGCCGCGCTGTGCTGCCGGGGGGCCTGGCCATCCTGTACACGCTGGCGGCGCACTTCGGCATCGACTCGCTGCAGCCTGCCAAGGGCGCGTTGCGCCAGGGCGTTGTGGTGGACCTGCAGCGGCGGCTGCTGGCGGCCCACGAAGACGGCGGCAAGGACGTGCGCGATGCGTCGGTGGCCGACCTGCAGCGGCGTTTCCTGGTCGACACCGACCAGGCCCGACGTGTGACGAGCCTGGCCTTCGCCTTCCTGGACACCACGCTGCCCGACGCCGACAGCCAGCCGCGCAGCGAGTTGCGCTGGGCCTGCGCGCTGCACGAGGCCGGCCTCATGGTGTCGCACCACGACCACCACCGCCACAGCGCCTACCTGACCGCACATGCCGACCTGGCCGGCTTCTCGCAGAACCAGCAGCGGCGTGTGGCCGACCTGGTGCTGGCGCAGCGCGGTGGCCTGCGCAAGGTCGAGGCGCAGCTCGCCGACCCCACTTTTGCCTGGCAGGTGCTGGCCTTGCGGCTGGCCGTGATCAAGAGCCACGCAAGGGGTGAGGTGAACACGCGCGCGCTCAGGCTGGCGGCGGTGGGCACCGAGGCGCGGCTGTCCTACAGCGCACGCTGGGGCGAACTGCACCCACGCACGCTGTATCTGCTGAACGAAGAGGCGGCCGTGTGGGAACGCTACGGACCGCTGCGCCTGGTGCTGCAACCAGGCGAGCGATCTGGCTGACGGCGTCGCAGTGACACTGGCGCAGCGGCAGCGTCACGGCGGCACACAGCAGCCCATCAGCTCATCAGCTCATCAGCCGGCGATGCCGTTCTGCATCAGCGCCTGCTGCGCACTGGCGCCCTGCGTGGCGGCACGCAGGTAGGCGCCGTGGCTGTCCATCGTCCAGGCGTCGCGCTGGTCATGCAGATACGGCACCAGGCACTCGTCGATGACGCGCTGGCGCTGCGCGCGGTCGCGCACCGGCCAAGCCAGTTCGATGCGGCCAAACATGTTGCGGCTCATCCAGTCGGCGCTGCTCAGGTAGAGCACCTCGTCATCGGGGCCAGGGCCCCAGCTGAAATACATCACGCGCGTGTGCTCGAGAAAACGACCCACCACCGAACGCACGCTGATGTTCTCGGTGTGCCCCGCCACACCCGGCGCCAACATGCACGCGCCGCGCACGATGAGGTCGATGTTGGCACCGGCCTGGCTGGCACGCACCAGTGACTTGATCAACGCGGGGTCGGTGAGCGCGTTGATCTTCACCACGATGCGCGCTGGGCGACCGGCGCGCGCCGCCGCGGCCACCGTCTCGATGTGCTGCACCATGCCCTTGTGCAAGGCGAAGGGTGCCGTCAGCAGCTGCCGGGCCTTGCGCGCGCGCAGCTGGCTGGCCAGTTGCAGGAACAGGGCGTCGGCGTCGGCTGCCAGCTGCGCGTCGGCCGTGAGCAGGCCCACGTCGGTGTACAGGCGTGCCGTGCGCGGGTTGTAGTTGCCGGTGGACAGATGCAGGTAACGCTGCAGTTCCGCGCCTTCCCGGCGCGTCACCAGCAGCATCTTGGCATGGGTCTTCAGGCCCACCACGCCATACACCACCTGCGCGCCCACAGCTTCCAGTCGTTCGGCCCAGTTGATGTTGGCCTCTTCGTCGAAGCGGGCCTTCAGCTCCACCACGGCCAGCACTTCCTTGCCCTTGCGCGCGGCCTCGATCAACAGGTCCATCAGCACGCTCTGCGCGCCGGTGCGATAAATGGTCTGCTTGATGGCCAGCACTTTCGGGTCCTGCACCGCCTCGCGCAGAAACTGGATCACCGGCTCGAAACTCTCGAACGGGTGGTGCAGCAACACATCACCCAGGCGCAGCTGCTCGAACATCGACGCGTCGCGGGGCAGCCCCTGCGCTGGCCAGCGCGGCTCGAACGGCGGGAACCGCAATGACTGGCCGTCGGCGGCATCGATCAACTCGTTCAGCCGCACCAGGTTCACCGGGCCATTGACCTTGTACAGCGCCACTTCGGGCAAGTCGAAGTGGCGCAACAGGTAATCGGACAGCTGGGGCGGGCAAGTCTTCACCACCTCCAGTCGGATGGCGCGGCCGAAGTGGCGCGTGCTCAGGCCGCGGCGCAGGGCCTGCCGCAGGTTCGTGATGTCGTCGGTATCGACATCCAGATCGGAGTCACGCGTCACCCGGAACTGCGAAAACGATTCCACGTGGCGGCCTGGAAAGAGTTCGGCCAGATGGGCCCGGATGACGCTGGTAAGCAGCACAAACACCTGTTGCCCGCCCGACAGTGCGGCCGGCAAGCGAATGACCCGCGGCAACGCGCGCGGCACCTTCACGATGGCAATCGGGTTGTCGCGGCCAAACGCGTCGTGGCCATCCAGGTGCGCAATGAAATTCAGCGACTTGTTGGCCACCTGCGGAAACGGGTGGCTGGGGTCCAGGCTCAGCGGCACCAGCAGCGGGCGCACCTGCGACTCGAAGAACTGGCGCACCCACTCGCGCTGCCGGCGGTTGCGCTGTGCGTGGTTGAGCACCACGATGCCGGCCGCCTGCAAGGCCGGCATCACACCATCGTTGAAAAGTTCGTATTGGGCGTCGATGAGCTCGTGCGCGGCCTGGGCCACGGCGGCCCAGTCAGCCCGCGTCACGCCTGAGCCGGCGCGGCCGCTGCTTTCGATGATGTCGGCCACGCGCACCTCGAAGAATTCGTCGAGGTTGGACGACACGATGGTGACGTAGCGCAAGCGCTCCAGCAGCGGCACGTCGGCGCGCCGCGCCTGAGCCAGCACACGCACGTTGAAGCTCAGGATGGCACGTTCGCGGTTCAACAGGGGCAGCGAAGGTTCGGCCGCCGCGGCTTTCGGCTCCGGGCCCCGCACGGGGCCTGAAAGGTCATTCATCACAGCAGTCTAGGTCGCCTTTGCGACAAGCTGATGACAGGCCATACCACGGGCGCCGCCGCCTGTCGGCACGGGCTTGCCCATCCACGCCGGAATCAAACCACCAGCAGATGCAGACGGTAGTGCAACAACTCGTCGATCGACTCGTGGATGTCGGCCAGCGCCGTGTGCGCCTGGGCTTTCTTGAAGCCGCCCAGCACCTCGGGTTTCCAGCGCCGCGCCAGTTCCTTCAGAGTGCTGACGTCCAGGTTGCGGTAATGGAAAAACGATTCGAGCTCGGGCATGTAGTTTGCCAGGAAGCGGCGGTCCTGGCAGATGCTGTTGCCACACATCGGGCTCTTGCCCTTGGGCACGTACTGGCGCAGGAAAGCGATCACCTGGGCCTGGGCATCGGCTTCGCTGGTGGTGGACGCACGCACACGGTCGGTGAGGCCACTCTTGCCGTGGGTGCCCTTGTTCCAGTTGTCCATGCCGTCGAGCACGGCATCGCTCTGGTGCACCGCGAACACCGGGCCCTCCACACGCTGCTGC
>JANOZF010000303.1:0-5604 GCA_031429255.1 Rubrivivax sp. | reverse complement strand
GCTGAACCGAGCTGAACCGAGGCCCTGATCGACCATGAGCAGCAGTCAAGTCACCTGGATCTTGCCCGACGGCCGCCGCATCACGGCCGGCGTGGCCGAAGGCAGCAATCTGATGCTGGCCGCAACGTTCGAAGGCGTGCCCGGCATCGACGGCGACTGCGGCGGCTGCCTGTCCTGCGCCACCTGCCACGTGGTGGTGGACGAAGCCTGGGCGGCGCGTGTGGGGCCGGCCAGCGACGACGAAAACGCCATGCTGGACAGCGCACCCGCACCGCGCCAGGCGCGCAGCCGGCTGAGCTGCCAGATCATCGCCAGCCCGCTGATGGACGGGCTGGTGCTGCACGTGCCCCCTGCATGACCGCCGCCTTGTATCCGCCGTTGCAGCTGCACATCGGCCGGCCAATGGCTGGCCGACGGTGGCCTTGGGCAGCGTGAAATCTTCAACCCGGTCGATGGCCGCGTGGTGGGCCTGCTGCCGCTGGCACGTGACGAGCAGGTGCGGGCCGCCGCTGAAGCCGCCGCACGCGGCTTCGTGCTGTGGCGCGCGCAGTCACCGCTGCAACGCTGCGAAGTGCTGCGCCGCGCCGCCGCGCTGATGCGCGAACGGGCGCCCGCGATGGCGGCGGTGTTGACACTGGAGCAAGGCAAGCCGCTTGCCGAGTCGCTGCGCGAAGTGCAGCTGTCGGCCGACATCATCGTCTTGCAGGCCGAGCAGGCGCGCCGGCAATACGGTCGCACGGCGCCGCCGCGTGTGCCGGGTATCCAGTCGCACACGGTCACCTCTGCGCCCATCGGCCGGGTGGCGGCCTTCACGGCCTGGAACTTCCCGGTCAACTTGCCTGCGCGCAAGCTGGGCGCGGCGCTTGCAGCCGGTTGCAGCGTGGTGCTGAAGCCGGCTGAAGAAACGCCGGCCAGCGCGATGGCATTGGTGCGTTGTTTTCTCGACGCCGGGCTGCCGCCAACAGCGAGCTGGCCCAGGCTGCCGGTGCGGCGGTGGGTGCGGTGCGCGCGGCGCAACCGCCCTTGAGTGACTGGCCGCTGGTGGGCATCACGTCGCTCGGCAAGAGCTGCCTGGCCTACATGACGACGCTGAAGCCAGCGCTGGAGTCGCGCGGCGACGAGGTGGCGGTGTTTCACAGCACCGGCATGGGCGGCCGCGCCTTCGAAGCGCTGGCTGCCGCCGGCCGCTTCTGCGCGGTGATGGACTTCTGCCTGCAAGAGCTGGCCAACCACGTCGGCGGCTCGGTCGTCACTGCCGGTGCTGACCCCCCTGGTCGAAGCCGCCCATGGTGCCGGGTACCGGCTGGCCATCCTGTCCAACGAACTGGACCTGTTCTACGGCGTGGCCTTGCGCCAACGCCTGAAGTGCCTGAGCCGCTTCGAACTCAGCGTCGACGCCACCTACACCGGCTTCCTGAAGCCCGACCCTCAGACCTATGCGCTTTCTCTGCAGCAACTGCAGCTGCCGGCTGCACAGTGCGTGTTTGTCGATGACCAGCAGCGCAACATCGACGGCGCCCGCGCCGCAGGGCTGCGGACGGTGTGGATCGACGTGCAACGACCCCAGGCCGCGTGTGATGAGGCCGCGCACAGGCTGGGCCTGCCGGGCTAGCCAGACCGGGCCCAGCGGCGGTAGGCGTGGCACAGTTTCCGCGCCCGCGCCTGCGGTGATGCAGATGCACCTCTGCGCCCCGGGCCAGCCTCAGGGCCACCGCTCCAGGCGGTGACGCACCCTGGCGCCGACCGGGCCCGTCCCGAAGGGTTCCCTCGACGAGCCTCCGTTGGCCCAGCGGTCGCCGACTGGGGGAGGCGGTGACCGATCAGCGGCCGCGGTGTTCGTCGCGCCAGTCGCGACGCTGGTCGTGGCGCTCTTCGCCCCAATGTTCACCGTGACGGCGGTCTGCGTGGCGTGGCAGGGCGCGACCATTGCGGGGGTCGTTGGGGTAGGCGTCGTGGCGGTTGGGAATGCCGTCGCCGTCTCGGTCCCAGCGCGGGTTGTAGACGTAATCGACCCGGTTCGGCACGCCGTCGCCATCGACATCCCAGCGTCTGGGTTCACGATAGTCGCGCCCCTCGCGCTGTGGCGCCGTGCTGACAACGCGTGGCACCAGGATCGGTGGCAGCGGCAGCACCACGTGGCCCGGCAGCCTGATGACCGGTGTCTCGACCGAGACCTGCCACTGAACATTGGGGCCGGCATGGGCGCTGCTGGCGGCCAGCACGGCGGTCAGCAGCAGGGAGGTGGCGGTTGCGAGCTTGCGAAAGTTCATGTGTCGATCTCCTCATCGCGGGGGTTGCTGGTTGGATGCCAGTTCCGCCCTTGCAAAACGTTTGTCGCGGGACCTGGGGTGACCGCGGCCGCGTTAACGTTGGTAAAGGTGGCCGACCCGAGCGGCCAGTGTGGCGTCTGGCGGGTGGCCGGCAGGGTTTTCACATGCCGCCGGGTGGCCAGGGCGGCGTCGGTGTTGCAGAAAGCTGTCTCGTCGTGAATGACGCTGCTCGTCTGGCGGGCAGCCGATGCGCCAGGTTCAGGCCCGAAACTGCTTGGCCGCGAAGGCCCAGGTCATGCGAGACGCGTCAGGCCCCTGGCCGTCGCTGAAGGGCTTGCCCGAAGCGCCACCGCTCCACGCGTGGGCCAGCCCTTTCACCGCCACCAGGGTGGCCACCATGCTGCCCTTGCGTTTGAACTCGGTCACCGCCATCGGGTGGCGTTTGCCGCGCTGCACCTTGCGTGCGGCGCTGGCGTGCGCGCCCCCGGCATCGGCCCAGGCTTGAACGGCAGCCTCACCGTTGTGGGGCGAGACCACGGCATCTGCATCACCGTGTATCACCAGCAACGGCGGCCAGTGCGCAAGCTGCGCGCCATCCGTGGCGGGCAGCGGTCGTGTCGTGCGACGGCCTTGCATGGCGCCCAGGGCCGACAGCGTGGAGTGCGCCGTGCCGGGCGGCACGCCCGAGTGCATGACCACCGCCTTGAAGCGCTCGGGGTGGCGTGCCACCAGCAGCGCCGCCATGCTGGCGCCTGCCGACAGGCCCGCCACGGCCACGCGCGTGCGATCGGCCGCGTACAGCACGCAGGCTTGATCGATGGCCTTCATGATCAAGGCCGCTTCGCCATAGGCGCGTCCGGCGTTGGTGTCGAACCAGTTCCAGCAGCCCTGGCTGTTGGCCAGGCGGTCCTGCTCGGGGTACAGCACCATGAAGCGCTCGCGCATCGCGATTCGGTTCATGCGCGTGCTGGCGGCAAAGCTGTTGGCGTCTTGCCCGCAGCCATGCAGCATCACCAGCAGCGGCAGCCGCTCGCCCGGTTGCACGCCAGGCGGGCGGTAAAGCCTGAAGCGGCGCGCGCCATGGGCACCCACGGCCAGGCCCGGCAGCCACGAGCCATCGCCAGCCGGGGGTTGGCGCCGGGCGCGCACTGGCTTCAGCGCCTGGCTCAGCGCACGCGTGCCCGACGCCGTGGCCAGCCGCGTCATCGCAACGAAACCGCGCTGCAGGGTCTTGGCCCAGGCTGTGGTGGGCAATCGCTTTTTCATGGGGGCATTCTGCGGGCGCCGGGCCCTGCCGGCGCCATGCAGCTGCCATGCAGGCGTGCAATGCCCGGCGGCCTACAGCTGCATGCGGCAATGGACTACACGCGTCGGCGGGCTGCCGGCTTAAGGTGACCACACCGATGGACAGCAAGATGGTGCGCCTTTCCGGCGCCCTTGCCTCGGCGGTGGCTGGCAAGCCCGTTGCGATGGGCGAACACGCCTCCATCGATCACCTGTCGGACGGCATAACACGCGCTGGAGTGAAATCATGAAGGCAAGTCTGCATCGCCACACCTCCACCAAGGTCCGCCACGAGGCCGGCCGCTTCCCGCCTGAGCCGTCGCTGCACGAGCAACTGGCGGAGGCGAATGAACTCGCCTTCGAAAATCCCATGCGGGCGATCAGGGCCTTTGAAAGCGGCAAGACCAGGGCTTCGACCTCAGCGCCGGTCGGGCCAAAGCCTGCAGTGCTGCACAGCTGACTGGACTGATTCGGCGGCAGCCGTCAAGCGCGCCTTACTGCGGCCTGTGCTGCGTGCGGGGCGCCTGGCGCACCACCTTGTCGAGCGCAGCACCCGCGGCCGCGGCCAGGGCGCACAAGGTGAAGACCAGAACGGTGCTGGCGCTGCCCGAGTGCTCCAGCAGCCAGCCGCAAAGCAAGGCACCCACTGGGTGCAGGCCGTGCGCCACCAGCCTGAAGCTGCTGTTGACGCGCCCTTGCAGCGCATCGGGAATCAGTGCAATGCGGTAGGCGAACTGCACCACGTTGTAGACCGGGCCCATCAGCATCAAGCCAGCGAAGACCGCACCCAGCCACAACGGCCCCGGGCACAGCAGCAGCATCGGCAACAGCAAGGCCTGGATGAAAAGTACGCCGATGATCACCTGCCCAAAACCAAAGCGCCGCTGGATGTGACCGCCCAGCAAGGCGCCGGCTATGGCGCCGACGCCGCCCAGTGAGAAGGCCAGCCCGATTTGCGACTCGCTGGCGCCGAGCTCCTTGGCGCGCACGATCAGCATCAAAGGCAAGGCGGCGGACACGAAGTTGGACACGCTGGTGATCAGCGCCATGTCACGCACCAGCCGCTGGTTCAGCAGCCAGCGCAGGCCTTCGGCCACCTCGGCGCGCAGATTGGGGCGTGCGCGCGGTGGCGCCGGTCTGAAGTCGGTGCGCATGCGCCACAGCACCAGCGCGCCCACCACGTGTGCGACCACGTCCACCACGAAGGGCAGGGCGCGGCCGGCGGCCTGGTACAGCATCGTTCCGAGTGCCGGCCCGGCGATCAGTGCCGCCGCAAACCCGGCCTGGTTCTGGCCCGTGGCCTGGGGCAGTTGCGCGCCCAAGACGACGCGCGGTAGCGCGGCTGTCTCGGCGATGTTGAAGAACACGTGCAGCGCGCCTTCCAGCACCGCCACCATGTAGATGTGTTCCACGTGCAGCGTGCCCAGCAGCATGGCCAGCGGCAGCGTGCACACGACCAGCGCACGCCCGAGATGGCAGACGACCATCACGCGGCGGCGGTTCCAGCGGTCGATCAGCGCACCCACCGGCAGACTCAGCAGCAGGTAGGGCGCCATGCGCAAGGCCGAGGCGCCCCCGGCCAGTGCGGGCGAACCGGTGAGGGCCAGGATCAGCAGCGGATAGATGATGCTGGCCGCCGAGGCGCCCAGCGTGGTGATGACCTGGCTGCTCCACAGCAGCATGAATTCACGCTGGTGCCACAGCGGTGGGGGCATGGGCGGTTGCGGGCCAGAGGGGAGGGTCATACGCGCCATTGGTGTCCGGTGCAGTCTAGGGCGCCAGGGTTACGCGCCTGCACTACATACCTGCAGTCGCGCCGAGTCAGGCCGCCATCCCGATCCGCCACCAACCGTTGCCCGGCTGCTGGCGCACCGCGGTGGGTGGTGGCCTGGGGTGTTGGGTGGGCGGCTGCGTTCATGTCCCCCGGCCCGGGCTGCGCCCGGGCCTCCTCCTTTAATTAACTCCGCCGCCCCCCCAACACCCCCGGCCCCCACCCCCCGCGGTGCGCCAGCAGCCGGGCCACGGTTGGTGGCGGATCGGGATGGCGGCC
>JANOZF010000302.1:0-10068 GCA_031429255.1 Rubrivivax sp. | reverse complement strand
GTCGACCAGCACCACGTCGGGCGCGGCGTGCGGCGCCAGGCGCAGGGCCTCGGCGCCATCTGCGGCCTCGCCCACCCACATCAGGCTGGAGTCGGAGCGCAGCATGGCAACGAGGCCATGGCGGATCATCGGGTGGTCGTCAACGACAAATATTCTGATCGGGCTCATGGCGTTTTCTCGTTTCGGTTCAAGGTCAGGATGATTTCGGTGCCCTCTCCGGGCGCACTTTGGATCACAAGGTTTGCGCCCAGGCTGGACGCCCGTTCACGGATGTTGGTCACACCAAAGTGACCGGGGTGCTCGGCTTCGGCCACGAAGCCGCAGCCGTCATCTTTCACGCGCAGCACGGCGGGGCCGTCGGTAGGCGTGCTCCATTGCAGGTGTGCATGGCTGGCGCCGCTGTGACGAGCGATGTTCGACAGTGCGGCCTGCGCGATGCGGTAGATCTCGATGCGCTGCGCGGTGGGCAAGGGCGCCGCATCGTCGATGTCGATGGTGACCTCGACGCCGCCGCGCCCCACCAGGGCCTCCACCGCCTGCTGCAGCAACTCGGGCATGCGCACGCTGGCCAAGGCATCGGGTCGCAACTCGAACAGCATCATGCGCATTTCGGCCAGCGCGCTGCGGTTCAGCCGCTCGAGCACCTGCGCCTGTTCACGCACGGCTTCATCGGCGCCAGAGGAGCGGGCGAGGGCACCGGCCAGCAGATTGGCGGCAAACAGCTTCTGCGACACGGCGTCGTGCAGTTCACGCGCGATACGGTTGCGCTCGTAAACGGCCGCCGCGTCACGCTGCAGCGCCAACGCATTGGCGTGGCTCAAGGCCGACGCCGTCTGATCGGCGACGGCCGACAGCAGCCGGGTGCGATCTTCGTCGAAGTAATCCGGCTCCTGGTGACTCACCCGCAGCACTCCCGATACGTTGGTCTGAACCTTCAAGGGCACCGCCATCCATGACCTCGTGTTGCGGTACAGCGGCGTCGTGCGTGCGTCGTCGGTCACCATCCCCGACAGCCACGACAACAGGCGCTGTCGGCGCCGGTTCTCGATCATGGCCTTGCCTTCTCGTCCAGTCTGCCCGTACCGCTGGAGGTTGCTTCGTGACAGCCGCAGCCCCATGAGGTCGCCCAGCGCCACGCCACGAGGCAGGTACGGCCCCATGAACACGGCCGCGTGCACCCCAACCGCTTCGAACATCCGATCCCCGTCTTTGTGGTCTGTTGCCGTCGATGTTAGGTCGCAGGGTCGGCCTTCAGCCCAACCTGTGGTATGGGATGGTCTGGGACGGTTCGGTGTAGCCGAAGTGCTGTGCGCCGGCCCTCAGGCGGGGTCCGACAGCAGCCGCATGACCAGCTCCGGCGTCGTCGCAGCACCGGTCTTGCGCATCAGGCGCGCCCGATAGACATCCACCGTGCGCGGGCTGATGGCCAGCTGCCGGCCAATCAGTTTGCTGGTCAGGCCCTGGATCAGCAGCGCGGCGATCTCGCGTTCACGTGGCGTCAGTTCGAACTTGAGGGCACGACGGGCCGACAGGTCCTCGAAGGCCCAGATGCCGGCGGCATGCGGGTCTGCAGGATTCAGTGCGCGGCCGCTGACGTGGCACCAGAAGAGTTGCGCCACGGCTGACTCTGTGCCTGCCCCTGCCGTGGTGTCAGGCCCGGTGGCTGACCGCGTCCGCTGCAGCGGACCCAGCCTCTTCATCACGCGCTCGTCGGCGTAGCGGCCCCATCGGTCCAGTTGCGCGGCGATGCGCTGCCCCGTGCGCTCGAACTCGACCGCGGTGGGATACAGGATCTCGAGTGACTGACCCACCAGCTGTTCGCGCCTGGCGCCGAACATGTTGAGCAGTTCCTGGTTGCAGTCGATCACCTGCCGCTTGCGCGACAGCACCAGGCCGATGGGCGCGAGTTCAAATGCGCTGCGGTAGTCGAGCGCGGCCATCTCCGGTTCTTGCGGGCTCACAACAGTGCGTAGGTGGTGGTGGTGTGCGCTGCCAGCGCGCCGTCGGGGCTGTGCAGATGCACCTCGCCAAAGACCAGGTTGCGACCCATGCGCAGCACACGCGCCGTCAGTCCGACGGCGCCACCGGCGCCGCCCGGCACCGCGCGCAGAAAGCTGGTCTGCAACTGCACCGTGGTCATGGGTTTGAAGCTGCCGAGTCGCGTCATCACGGCCAACACCATCGCCGTGTCGGCCGCGGCCATCAGCGACTGGCCGCACACCACGCCGCCGCCGTGCACGTGCCGGGGCGCCACCGGCAGCGCCAGTTGCACCTGACCGGGCGAGGCCTGCAAGACCTGCAGGTTCAGCTCGGTCACCCAGGGCGCGAACAGCGTGGCCAGTGCCTCGGTGAGCAAGGGCCGCAGGTCGGTGATCTCGGCTGGAGCAGGGGTTTTCATGGCGACCCTCGACAGTGGATTAGTGAATTCTACGTAACGACTACGTAATGCATTAAGTAGTACGCTCTGACCTCTGCCAGGTGCCTGCCACCGCGGGGTAACGACGCCGCGCGTTGGATGGGGCGCCGGCGTTTCATCACGGAGCTTTCCCTCATGAACAAGATCTTCCCCAGCGCCGCGGCTGCGCTGGCTGGTGTCGTGCAAGACGGCCAGTTGATGGCCGTTGGCGGCTTTGGCCTGTGCGGCATCCCCGAGGCCTTGATCGACGCGCTTCGCGACAGCGGCGTCAAGAACCTCACCGTCGTCAGCAACAACGCCGGTGTCGACGACTTCGGGCTGGGCAAGCTGCTGCGCACGCGCCAGATCAAGAAGATGATCAGCAGCTACGTGGGCGAGAACAAGGAATTCGAGCGCCAGTACCTGGCTGGCGAACTGGAGCTGGAATTCACGCCCCAAGGCACGCTGGCCGAGCGGCTGCGTGCCGGCGGCGCCGGTATCCCCGCCTTCTACACCCGAACGGGCGTTGGCACGCTGGTGGCCGAAGGCAAGGAAACGCATGAATTTGACGGCAGGCTCTACGTGACCGAGCGCGGCCTGGTGCCCGACGTGTCGCTGGTGAAGGCGTGGCGCGCCGACACCTCGGGCAACCTGCAGTTCCGCCTGACCGCCCGCAACTTCAACCCGGCGGTGGCGATGGCGGGCAAGCTCACCATCGTCGAAGTGGAAGAGATCGTGCCGCTGGGCGCGATGCAACCCGATTCGATCCACCTGCCAGGCATCTACGTCAGGCGCATCGTGCTGAACGCGACCCCTGAAAAGCGCATCGAGAAACGAACCATCAGCGAAAAGGCGGGAGTCTGACCATGGCCTGGACACACGATCAAATGGCCGCCCGCGCGGCGCAGGAACTGCAAGACGGCTACTACGTCAACCTGGGCATCGGCTTGCCCACGCTGGTGGCCAATTTCGTGCCCAGCGACATCGAGGTGTGGCTGCAGAGCGAAAACGGCATGCTCGGCATCGGCGCCTTTCCCACCGAAGACCAGGTCGACGCCGACCTCATCAATGCCGGCAAGCAGACCGTGACCACCATCGCCGGCAGCAGCATCTTCGGCAGTCACGACAGCTTCGCGATGATCCGTGGCGGCAAGATCGACCTTTCCATCCTGGGCGCGATGCAGGTCAGCGAAAAGGGCGACCTGGCCAACTGGATGATTCCGGGCAAGATGGTCAAGGGCATGGGCGGCGCGATGGACCTGGTGGCGGGCGTGCGCAGCGTGGTGGTGCTGATGGAGCACGTGGCGCGCAAGAAGGACGGCGGCTTTGATCTGAAGATCCTGCCCAATTGCACGCTGCCGCTGACGGGCGTGGCGGTGGTCAATCGCATCATCACCGACCTGGCCGTGCTGGACATCACGCCTCACGGGCTGAAGGTGGTGGAACTGGCGCCTGGTGTTTCTTTCGAGGAACTGCAGAGCAAGACGGGTGTGCCCTTGCATTGATCGATTGATGCATTGATGCATCGACGAACCGGCGGGGGCGCGACCACGCCGCCGCCTACCTTCAGAATGGCGTTGTCGCGCCTCTATGCGCGCATCGCAGCCACTGCGCGTGCGGCCTCGGTCACCAAAGCCGGCCCCTGGTAGATGAGCCCGGTGTAGATCTGCACCAGGTCGGCGCCGGCTTCGATCTTGCTGCGCGCGTCCGCACCGCTCATCACGCCGCCCACGCCGATGATCGGGTACACCGGCCCGAGTACCTGCCGCAACAGGCGTATCACCCGGTTGCTGGCTTGCAGCACGGGCGCGCCGCTCAGGCCGCCGGTTTCAGCGGCGTGCTGCAGACCTTGCACCGCGTCGCGAGCCACCGTGGTGTTGGTGGCAATCACGCCGTCGATCTCGTTCTTGCGCAGCGTGGCAGCAATCACCTCAATCTGCGCATCGTCCAGGTCGGGTGCAATCTTCAGCAGCAGCGGCACGTCCTTGCCATGCTGCCGCGCCAGCGCCTGCCGGCGTTTCTGCAGCGCCGACAGCAGCGCGTCGAGTGCGGCGTCGCTCTGCAGCGAACGAAGGTTCTGCGTGTTGGGGCTGGAGATGTTGACGGTGATGTAGTCGGCATGCGCATACACGCCGTCCAGTCCCAGCAGATAGTCGTCGACCGCGCGCTCGATCGGCGTGCTGGCGTTCTTGCCAATGTTCAGGCCCAGCACACCACCCTTGGCGCGAAAGCTGTGGGCGCGCTGCACGTTGGCGACAAACGCGGCCAGCCCCTGGTTGTTGAAACCCAGCCGGTTGATGAGTGCGCGCGCCTGGGGCAGCCGAAACATGCGCGGCCTCGGGTTGCCGGGCTGGGCCTTGGGTGTGACCGTGCCCACTTCGATGAAGCCGAAGCCCATCGCGCCCAGACCGTCGATGCACTGGCCGTTCTTGTCCAGTCCCGCCGCCAGACCGATACGGTTGGGCCAGCGCAAGCCCAACAGCTGCACGGGGTCTTGCACCCGCGCCTGTTGCCACAGGCACTGCGCGGGCGTGTTCTGCAGCCGTTGCAGGCTGCCCAGCGTGAGGTCGTGCGCGGCCTCGGGGTCCAGGCCGAAGAGGAAAGGGCGGGTCAGGGAGTAGGGCAGCAACGACATCGGGCGATTGTCTCAGGCCGATGCAAGCCAGCACTCGGATAATGCAGGCCATGACACAAGACGAACTCAAGGCCCTGGTCGGACGTGCGGCACTCGAATTCGTGCCACCAGGTGCCTGGGTGGGGGTGGGCACCGGGTCCACCGTGAACCACTTCATCGACGCCCTGGCCTCCATCAAACACCAGATCGCGGGGGCCGTGTCCAGTTCTGTGGCCAGCACCGAACGGCTGCGGCGCCATGGCATCGAAGTGGTGGAGGCGACGCAAGTCAGCTCGCTGCCGGTGTACATCGACGGCGCCGACGAGATCGATGGCCGTGGCCACATGATCAAGGGCGGTGGTGCCGCACTCACGCGCGAGAAGATCGTCGCCGATCTGGCCACGCGGTTTGTCTGCATCGCCGACGAATCCAAGCTGGTGGGCGTGCTGGGGGCCTTCCCGGTGCCGGTGGAGGTCATCGGCATGGCTGCGGCCCAGGTGGCACGGCGCTTTGTGGCGATGGGAGGCGTGGCCACGCTGCGCCCGGGCGTGCTCACCGACAACGGCCACCCCATCCTGGACGTGCGCGGCTTGAGCATCAGCGAACCGCTGGCCATGGAGTCAGAGATCAACCAATGGCCGGGGGTGGTGACGGTCGGCATCTTCGCGCGAAACCGCGCCCAGGTCTGTTTGCTGGGCACGACCCAGGGCGTCAGGCGTTTGACTTTCTAGCAGCGAGGGCGGCAAAGGGCGTCGAGCGTTCTCGAAGAGCGGCGCAGCCAAACGGGCGAAAGACGAGCGCCCTTCGGTATCGATCTGTGAGCCCAGCGCAGTCCCATGGGGCGCAGCAGGCGATATCGGAGAGCGCCGTTTTCTGGCATGTTGCAGCCGACGTCCTTCTGCCGCCGAGGCTCCTAGCTGGTGTTCTAATCGGGTTCATCACTGCACCGGTGTGCCAACCGCACGCCACCGCTTTCCAACCGCACAAGGACCTCGTCTTGGCCAAACCCAACTACTCTTTCGAAAAGCGCCAACGCGAGCTGGCAAAGAAGAAGAAGAAAGAAGAGAAAGACCGGGAAAAGGCGGCGCGCAAGGCTGCTGGTCTGGCCCCCTTGCCAGACGACGCTGATGATACCGATGGGCCTGATGAGCCGGCTGCTCCCGGCCCAGGCTGAAGCCCCAGCGAACGCCAGGAGCTAACTGCCTGCTGAACCGCGCCTGGCGGCTCGCACCCGCCAGCGCGCGGGGTCAACCGCGTCGGCCAGGTCTTGTTCCAGCGGCCAGGGTGCGCCGCTGGCTTGCGCCGCTACCAGTTGTGCCAGCAGCGGCGCCAGCGTCAGGCCCCGTGCGCCCAACGCCGTCAGTACGAACAGCCCTTCCTCCCTGGGCAGCAACCGGGCCTGGTCCTGCCGCTGCCCGCCGGGCCACTGGGCCAAGGCCATGGCGCCCGCGATGGGCAGCCGGTCTGGCGTGTTCAGCCTCCAGGCAGCCCGCCCTCGCAGCGAAGACGTGGGCAGGCCGGGCTCTTCACCAGTCAGCCGCCGCAAGCGCAAAAGGTTGTGCTCATGGTCGGCGAGAGTGATATCCGGCAAGGTGTTTCCATGCGGTTCGCCCGGCGCGCTGGTGGCCCCGCACAACCAGTCTGACGTTTCGTCGCTGCTTGACAGGGCTGGCAGCGACAAGACATAGCCGTCACCGGCCAGCGGCAGCTGCAAGCGCGGGCTGCCCCGCGCCGGCACCTGCGTGATTTGCCCACGGGTGTGGGCCAGCGGCCACGCCGGATGGCCCAGTGGCTGCAGCAGCTGCCCGCAGGACTGCGCGCTGGCCAGTACCAGCACCTGGCCCTGTGCCAGCACGCGTTCGTCCGGGCCCAATGCCTGCCAGCCAGAGCCGCCGCGCCGCACGGTGGTGACGCATTGGCCCACCTTCAGCTGCACGCCTGGCGTCGACAGCGCATGGTCTACCCAGGCGCGCGGGCTGATCCAGCCGCCGCCCGGATAGAACCAGGCAGGCGTCGAAAGCGGCATGCCGGCACGTTCACTGGCTTCAGCCGCCGACAGCGCCTGCACGTAGCCTGCAGGCCAGTGCTGGCGCTGCACCAGGGCCCGCATCCAGGCCAAGCCTTCGGCGCGCCCTTCCAGTCGCAACAGGCCTCGCTGTTCACCCGGCACACCGGCGGCCAGTGCCGGGCCGTAGATGCTCGCGGCGAACAAGGCCGCGGCCCGGTGCAGCCGGGCGTGGGTGCCATCGTCGGCATTGACCGTGCCGTGGAAGAGGCCGGCCACGTTGCCGGATGCCTGCGACGCGGGCTCGGCCTGCGACTCCAGCACCGTCACCTGGAAACCCTGCCGGGCCAGGGCCTGCGCCGCTGCGGCACCGGCCAGACCGGCGCCGACGACCACCGCTGTGCGGCCGCTGATGGCCGGTTGCGCACCCGCCGTCGCAGGCCGGGCCTGCCGCAGGTGACGGGGCTGGTGGACGGCGAGCGCGACGTCGTGTGGTCTGCCAAGGTCCGTTGCTGGTCGGGCGGCGAAGCCGGCGGTGGCCAGGCCCTCGCGCACCGTGGCTTCGGTGGTCCACGTGGCCAAGGTGGCACCCGGAGCCGCCATGCGCCCCAAGGCTTTCAACACCCTGGGTTGCCACATGTCCGGGTTGTGTGCTGGCGCAAAGCCGTCCAGGAAGAAAGCATCCACGGGCGCCCGCAACGCCGGCAGCAGCGCCGCCACGTCGCCCAGCGCCAGCAGCAGCGTGACCCGGCCTCCGTCGAAGGTCATGGTGTGCACATTGGCTGTCGGCGCGGGCCAGGCCCGCAGCAGCTCGGCGGCCAGCGCGGGCAGTGGCGACCGCAGATGCGCCCGTTCCAGGTCTGCCACGCTGGGCGGGTGCCGCTCGATGGCGATGAAGTGCAGGCGGTCGCACCGCTGAGTGTCGCGTTGCCACGCGTCCCACGTGGCCAGGAAGTTGTAGCCCAGGCCAAACCCGGTTTCCAGCACCACGAATTGACGCTGGCCTTGCCACCGCGCGGGCAGGGCATTGCCGGCGATGAAGACCTGCCGTGCGCGTGTCAACGCGCCGTCTTGCGGAGGATAGAAGTCGTTGAAACCGGGCGCTGCTGGAGGCTGCGTGTCATCGCCGCAGAACCGGATGCGTGCCGGCGTGATGGGAGACGTCTTCAAGCTGGGCCAGGCTCGGCTGCGCGCGTGTTCAGCCATGCCAGCAAGGGCCCGCGAACAGAGTCCAGGCCCCGATAGGCGAGGACCGCGGGGCTCATGCTGGCGATGGCATCGTGCAAACGCTCCGCGCGCGCCTGCGGTTGCAGCGCTGCGGCCAGCGGTTGCACCTGCACATGGATGGTGAACACGGACTGGCCCAGCTGCGGCAGCGGGATGAAGGTCTGGTGTTCGGTGCGCCACCAGGCGTCGGGCACGGCGGTGTGCTGCCAGCGCAACGGGTCGGTGCGGTCCGGGTGCGCATGCAGGCGCGGGTGGTCGGTGACCGTCCACACGAACCGTTCCCAGCGCTCGTTGCCGCAGACCAGGCGCATCAGCGACTCGCTGGCATTCAGCAGCAAAGCGTTGTCGGCCACCGGTGCGTGCACCTCCGCGAAGTGCCGCCCCACCTTGGTTTCCGGTGCCCAGTGGCTGGGCAGCGTCACGGCCAGCCAGGGAATGGACGCATCTCGGCCGTCGACGATGGCGAAATCCTCGGCAAAGGCCAGACTGAACAGGCCCACCAGTCGCCAGCCGGGCGCCAATTGGTGCAAGCAGCGCGCCACCTCATCGCCCAGACCAAAGCTGCCGACGCTGGTTTGCTGCACTTCACCACCCCAGTCGACGCTGGTGCCTGCCAGCATCGCCTGGCCGCGCCTGCCGTCCCACGCCCAGGCCAGGGGATGCACCTGCGCCGCCAGCTCAAACAGCGCCTGCAACGCAGGTCTGGCATCAAAGCCGTCCCGCGCCAGCAGGGCCTGCTGCGCGAAGGCCGACAACACCGCCAGCTTCTCGCGCTGGTGGCCCGAGCCCGGTGCCAGCGGCGTCAGTTGCCCCGCGCCCGCCTGCATTCGGCGCAGGCCGGGTTGCATGCGAAAGGGCGCTACGACGGCAGCTTCGAAGTCAAAGCTCATGACCGCATGATGCACACAGACAGCAGACGACTGGCAGCGCGGCGGTCGGAGCCAGGGCGCCTCGGGACGCGGCCATTGAACAGAGGGCGCCTCGCGGCGCTACCAGCGGACAAAGGGGGCCTCGCGGCGCTACCAGCGGACAAAGGGCGCCTCGCGGCGCTACCAGCGGACAAAGGGCGCCTCGCGGCGCCCTGTTCACGTCGAGGAAACCCGGTCACACCCGTTTCTTGTACTCGTGCGTGCGGGTGTCGATTTCGATCTTGTCGCCGTTTTCCACGAAGATGGGCACGCTGATCTCGAATCCGGTGCCCACCAGCTTGGCTGGCTTCAGCACCTTGCCCGAGGTGTCGCCCTTGACGGCGGGGTCGGTGGTGATCTCGCGCACCACGGTGGTCGGCAGTTCCACGGAGATGGCCTTGCCGTCGTAGAAGACCACTTCCACGGCCATGGCGTCTTCCAGGTAGTTGATGGCGTCGCCCATGTTCTCGGACTCCACCTCGAACTGGTTGTACTCGGCGTCCATGAAGGCATACATGGGGTCGGCAAAGTAGGAGTAGGTGCACTCCTTCTTGTCCAGGATGATCTGTTCCATCTTGTCGTCGGCCTTGAAGACGGTTTCAGCGCCGAAGCCGCTGAGCAGGCTCTTCATCTTCATGCGCACCGTGGCGGCACCGCGGCCGCCGCGGCTGTATTCGGTCTTGAGCACGACCATCGGGTCTTTGCCCTGCATGATGACGTTGCCGGCGCGGATTTCCTGTGCGAGTTTCATGGTGAGTGGTTCCGAAGGTCGATGGAGTCGGGTGCGGGTGCTGCGGGTCGGTCAGGCCCTGTCCCGGTGTGGGTTCCGGGGATGACCAGGGCGCCAGAACCAATGCCGAATGGCGGTGCTTGATGCACCGCCAGCCGACTGGCCAGCCTGGTTGGCCCACCTTGTGAC
>JANOZF010000301.1:0-8320 GCA_031429255.1 Rubrivivax sp. | reverse complement strand
CCACCGCCTGCGCGGGCGGTTCAGTCCAACGGGATCTGTTGCCTACCGAACGCGGGGCGGCGCCGTCTCTTTGGCCATCAACTGCGCGCCGCGTCCGCCAGGCAAAAGACTCTCTGCTTTATGAAAAGTCTCCAGTTATGAAAAGTTCGCCCACCAAGTTGGCGCGCACTCCCTTGTACGGACGGGCAATCGGCTTGTTGGACCTATTCATAATTTCTTCGCCGCCCAGGGCGGCAAGCGGTGCGCCGACGGCGCTGTCCATGTCCTGAGGCGGTCTGCGGTGGCTCGGCTTGCCTCGTACGACCAGCGCCACCACTACTGGAGACCTCCGCATCCACGACGATGCCCGCGCATGTCGCCACACCACGCAGTGCAGGATTTATGAGAAGCATTTCAGCTCAGGCGAGCCTGTCTTCATAGGCGAGAGGACGGCCGATGATCGCGCACTTGTCATAACTGCGACCTTTTCATAATGACCGGGAACGGGTTTTCCCTGAGGTCGCCGCAAGCTGACTTCGCCGGGCCGGGCCATCGCATCGGAAGTCAGCTTCCTGGCTCGGCCGCGAATTCACAGTGACGGCCATAACCGGGCACTGGTGGAGGGCTGGTTCAAGGCGTGTCGTTGATGAGTTTGGTTCAGTTGCTAGGGCGCGACTTTGAGCTCGACCCCGGCACTGCACGAACTGCGGGGGCGAGTTGTGTCGTCGCTATCCTGCCGACGCCGGCCACCCAGCGCATCCTCGAGCACCTGGGGTTGCCGGCGCGGGCGCCGCCACGCACGCCTGCCCGCGTCCCGATGTCGCAAGCGACCGGATCCGCTCTCATGCAAGGCCCCGACTTCGGCCGCCTGAGTGTCCCAAGATCAAGGGGCGCCGGGTCGGCCTGTGCCCCAGGTTTGCAGGGTCACTGCGGCAAGCGGGGGCCGTTTGAACCGCCTGTGCGCAGCCCGCAGGTCGCAAGATTGGACGGCAACTCGGAAGACGAAGATGCAGCCGTCAATCCTGCAAACAGGCCTGCAGGTACAACGCGCTCGCCTGCGCCGTCACCGGGCCGGGCCTGCCGTCGCCGATCGGCCGCCCGTCGATCCGCGTCACCGGCGTCACGCCACCGAGCGTGCCGGTCACGAAGGCTTCCTTGGCCGAATAGACCTGGGCCAGTGTGAAGTCGCACTCGCGCGCCTCCTTGCCGGCCGTGCGCCAGGCGGCGATCACATTGGCCTGCGTGATGCCGTTGAAGCTGTAGTTTCCACCCGAGGTCCAGAGCTCATCGTCGCCGCGGACGATGAAGAAGTTAGTCGAGTTGCAGCTGGCGACGAAGCCGCGCGGGTCGAGCATCAGCGCCTCGTCGGCGCCGGCGTTGATGGCCTGGATCAAGGCCTGGATCAGGTTCAGCCGGCTGTGCGAGTTCAGCCGCAGATCGAACACGTCCGGCCCGCTGGTGCGGAAGGTCGAGGTGAACAGCGACAGGCCGCAGGCGCGGGTCTCGGGCTTGGGACGCTTGTACTCGGCAACGATGACGATGGTGGCGCCGCCGATCACGAAGCGCGGGTCCTGGTTGGGCGTCTTCTTCACGCCGCGGGTGATCATCAAGCGCATGTGGGCGCCATCGGTCATGCCGTTGCGCTCCAGCGTCAGCCACAGGGCCTTTTCGAGTGCCGCGCGGTCCATGCCGATGTCCAGTGCGATCGTCTTCGCGCCCTCGTACAGCCGGTCCAGATGCGCCTGCAGGCTGATCAAACGGCCCTTGACCAGGCGCAGGCCTTCCCAGATGCCGTCGCCAAGCGCGAAGCCGCTGTCGAACACCGACACCATGGCCTGGTGGCGCGGGAAGAACTCGCCGTTTACATAGACCAGCACGCCGTCGTTGCGCGCATCGGCGGCATAACCCTGGGCACTCTCGGAGCTGGGGGCGTTCATCGTCGGGTACCGGATGGAGGAGGGTCAGAAATTGAATTCGTTGTGCCGCGCCAGGAAGGCCTGGGTGCGGGGCTGGCGCGGATGCTTGAGCACTTCATCGGGCGTGCCCTGTTCGTGGATCACGCCGTCGGCGATGAACAGCACGCGACTGGCGAAGTGGTAGGCAAAGCCCACTTCGTGCGTCACCAGCAGCATGGTACGGCCTTCGTCGGCCAGCGCGCGGATCACGCGCAGCACCTCGCCCACCAGCTCCGGGTCGAGCGCCGACGTGGGTTCGTCGAACAGCAGCAGCTCGGGCTCCAGCGCCAGGGCGCGCGCAATCGCCACGCGCTGCTTCTGGCCACCGGAAAGCCGGGCCGGGTGCTCGTCGGCCTTGTCGGCCAGCCCCACGCGTGCAAGCTGCGCGCGGGCCTTGGTGGTGGCCATGGCGCGCGCCATGCCCTGCACCGTCACCAGGCCTTCCATCACGTTGCCCAGCGCGGTCATGTGCGGAAACAGGTTGAACTGCTGGAACACCATGCCCACGCGCTGGCGCACGCGCGTCAATTCGTGCTCGCTGTACTCGGTGAGCACGCTGCCGTCGCGCATCGTGCGCTCGCTACCAACCACACTGCCACCGAGTTCGACGCGCCCGCTGCTGGGCCTTTCCATGAAGTTCAGGCAGCGCAACAGCGTGCTCTTGCCCGAACCCGACGCGCCCAGGATGGCGATGCGGTCGCCGCTCGCCACGCACAGGTCGATGCCCTTGAGGACTTCCGCCGGCCCGAACTGCTTGCGCAGCGCCGTCACGCGCAAGAGTGTGGAGCTTGGGGTGGAGCTGGGGGTGGAGGCGGGGGCCGGCGCGGCAGCGTTTGTCATGGATCTCAATCGCCCTCGCGCAGCTTGCGCTCGAGCAAGTAGGTGGCCTGCACCAGCGGGTACAGGAAGACGAAGAACAGCAGCGCGATCACGGTGTAGGCCTCGATAGGGTTGTAGTTGATCGAGGCGATCAGCTTCCCCTGCTGCAGCAGTTCGACGTAGGCCACCGCCGAGGCCAGCGTGGACATCTTGAAGATCTCGATCGCACGGTTGGTCAGCGCGGGCAGCATGCGCTTGACGGCCTGCGGCAGGATGATGCGGCGCATCGCCTGGCGCTGCGTCATGCCCAGCGCCTGCGCGCCTTCCCACTGGCCGCGCTCGAGCGACTGGATGCCACCGCGGAAGATCTCGCCCGAGAACGCGGCCGAGTTGAGCGAGATGCCAAGCGCCGCCGCCGTCAGCGGGCTGATCTCGACCGGCAGCAGCATCGGCAGCGCGAAATAGAACCACAGGATCTGCACCAGCACCGGCGTGTTGCGGAAGAACTCGACGAAGGCGCTGGCCGGCAGGTAGATCCACCGGCGCGTGGCATACCGCCCCAGGCCGACCAGCAAGCCCAGCGACAGGCCGAGCACCAGGCAGATGGCGAAGATGCGCAGCGTGCCGGCCGCGCCGGCGAGCAGGGCTTCGGGATTGGCCCAGACGGCGTCGAAGTTCCAGCGGTGGTTCATCGCGCGGCCATCAATGCACCGTGGTCTCGCCGCTGACGGCCAGGCGGCGCTCAATGCGATGCACCACCAGGCTGGCGGCATAGATGACCACGAAGTAGATCAGTGCCGTGACGGTGAAGACCTCCAGCGGCCGGAACGTCTTCTGTGCCAGTTCATTGGCCTGGAACAGCAGATCGGCGTACGACACCGTGGCCACCAGCGTGGTGGTCTTCATCAGTTCGATCGAACGCTCCATGAACGCCGGGATCATGCGCTTGACGGCCTGCGGCAGGATCACGCGGCGCATCGCCTGCGCGCTGCTCATGCCCAGTGCGCGCGCCGCTTCGGACTGGCCGCGCTCGATCGATACGATGCCGGCGCGAAAGACCTCGGCGAAGAAGGCCGAGGACTGGATCGAGAAGGTGATGGCCGCCGCGACAAAGGGGGTCATCTCGACCCGAATCAGAATCGGCAGCGCAAAGAAGAACCAGAACAGCTGCACCAGCGGCGGCGTGGTGCGGAAGAACTCGACCACGAAGCCGGCCGGCAGCGACAACACCCGCTGCCGCGACAGGCGCAGCAGCGCCAGGCCCAGTCCCAGCGGAATGCCGAAGGCCAGCGCGGTGGCGGTGAGCTTGAGGGTGTTGGCCAGGCCCGCCGCCAGCATGCCGGAGTTGGCCAGCACCGGCGTGAAATCCCACTGGTACATCACTGCACCCTGTGTGGCGTGCGGCCCGGCGCTTCCTTCAAGGCCGTGTCAGAGCATTTCCTTCATCACCGGCGGCGAGGCCTTCGGATCGAGGCCGAAGCCGGTCAGGAATTCCTCATACCACTTCTGCGTCTGGCCGCTCTTGTAATGGGTGGCGAAGGCGTTGTCGACGAAGTCGCGGAACGGCTTGTCGTCCTTGCGCAGCGCGGCGCTGGAGGCCTGGAACTTGGCCGGTTTGGGCACTACGATCTTGCCCGTGCCCAGCGTCTTGCGCGCCACCAGCAGCGGCGGGTGGAACAGGCACACCGCGTCGGCGCGCCCGGCCTGGAACGCGGCGATGGCTTCGGCGTTGCCCGGGAAACGCTGGATCGTGGCCGCGGGCGTGTTTTCGGTGACGAACTTGTCCATGCTGCTGGCCTGGGGCACGGCGATGCGCACGCTGGCCTTGTCGAGGTCGCTCCACTGCACCACCGGCAAGTCGTCACGCGCCAGCACCGCCAGCGAGTAGTACAGCAGCGGCGCCTGCGGGAAGTCGACCGCCTGCGCGCGTTCCGGCGTGGCGTCGAGCATGTACTGGATGTCGATCTTGTTGGCCTGCAGCGCGGCGATGGCCGTGCCCCAGGTCACCTCCACCGTCTCGAGCCTGACGCCCAGCGCGCTGGCCATGGCCTTGCCCATCGAGATGCCAAAGCCCGAAGACCACTCGCCCGTCCTGGGGTCCTTGGAAAACCACGGCGGCGCCTGCGTCACGCCGATGCGCAGGCTGCCGCGCTGCTTGATCTGCTCCAGCGTGCCGCCGGCCTGCGCCCGGGCAGTGGTGGGCAGCGCCAGCGCCAGCGTACTGGCGGCAATGCCGTTCAAGGCGGTTCTGCGATCGAGGGTCATGTAGGGGTTCCTTTGGACGGTGGTGGATTGTCGGCATTGAACGGCAAGACGCGCATCAGGCAAGGTCCGGGTTGGGCGGCATCGATCTGCAACTCGCAGGGCCCGGCGCTGGCGAGGCCAAGCAGCGCCTGCCACGTGGATTCGTCGACGACGACCGCCGGCACCTGCAGCCCGTAGAGCTCGGAGGCGACGATGCAGCCGAGCCCGACGATCAGGTCGCGTTCGCGCATCACGATGGCTGCCGGCCCGGTGCCGTTGCGGATCGCTTCGGCCAGCACGCTACTGCTCGAACTCGAACCCTTGGCGCGTTCCATCAGCATCACACGGCCGGCCAGCTGGGCACCGCATTGCGGATGGCCCGCTTCGACGACGCAGCCCCGCTCGGCGTCGTAGCCGCCCCAGAAGCTCAGCGGCTCGGCCAGCAGCAGCGGCGCGCCGCGCCCCTGCCCCGACACGATGGCGTCGGCCGGCCACGACCCACCGGTGGCGTCAATGGGCATCGAGCACCACCTCGCCGCGGATCGCAGACAGCACACATTCGCGCAGACTGCCGAACGCCACCTCGACGCCGATGTTGGCCGGCGCGTAGTGCGCCCACTTGCCTGAGTTGGTCATGATCAGGCCGCGGGTCTGGCGCATCACCGGCGTGATGTAGGTGCAGGTATCGGTCACGATCGTGATGCCGCGCGCCTGCAGCGCCTGCGCCTGGCCGGACTGCCCGAGCTGCCAAAGGATGAAGCGGCTGGTATTGACGTAGAAGTCGACAGAAGGTCTGGCTTCGTGTTCGACCAGCAGGCTCAGCAACTGGTCGAATTCGGTCTGCGAAAAGTGCGGCGTGCCGACGCTGACCGCGGCCAGCCGGTCGCCGGGCCGGGCATGGCTCAGGGCGGCGCGCGTGCGCTGCAACTGCGCGCGCGAGACCCACACCGTCTTCGGCGCCGGCCGACCACCGAAGGCTGCGGCCAGGGTGGGCGCCTCGGGGGTGATGCCCACGGCGTGGAACATCCCGACGGCGCCGGTGGATGCACAAGCGGCGCCCAGCGCCTTCAGTTCGTCTTCGCTGGTGTCGGGCGGCAGTCCGGCGAAGACCGGAATGCGCCCCCCGACCTGCCTGCCGGCGAACAGCCCAAGCGCAGCGAACCAGATGTCGCGCCCGGCGCGCCCGGCCGGGAAGTCCTGCAGTTCGAACAGCAGCTCGCCGAGTCGGTTTTCCGCCAGGTGCAGGCCGCAGGCCGGTGCACGCCCGGTCAAGGCAGCACACAGGTCCATGAAGTCGCCATAACGGTTGGTGCGCGCGCCCAGCACCGAGTTGGCAAAGACAATGGCGTTGGACTCGGCCCAGGCGATCTGCTGCCCCAGCCGGGGTCGGTGGCGGCTTTGGTAGGGCGCGCAGGTGAAGGTCGATTCGCAGCCGAGTTCGAGATGCGCCTGCATCAGCCGTTGCGCCTGCGACCTGAGGGCCTCGTCGCCACGGAACAGTTCCGGGTGGATCAGGTCGAGTGAACCGACGTTGAGCGTGGTCGGCACCACCACCTTGCCGCCACCGGCCACCATGCGCTCGACGAAGTCCAGCGACGCTTGCCCGTGGTACAGGCAGCCGTCGATGTGGGCGCTGCTGATGTCCAGCAGGCGTTCGGCGCCCATCAGTGCGGCCGAACGCACCAGCACGCGCATCGCCAATGCCGCCGCGTCACCGCGCTGGCCGCTCAGCAAGGCTTCGTCGTGTTCAGTGAGCTCGGTCACGCGGCGATGCTAAGGGCGAATGCAGATCAGGATCGTGCCCGGCACGAATGCGCTGATCCCGTTGGCATTGCCGGGTCCGGCGTCGGCGCAGGACATCAGGTCCAGTCTGCCCGACGGCCTGAGCCATTGACTTGCAGAGCCGACCGGTCTAGTCTGGACTTCATGAGACGAGGACTTGCACAGGCCGACGGCGAATCATCCAACGTTCGCCGCGCCGAGAAGCCGGCCGCTGCCGAGAAGCCGCAGCCCCAGGTGCGCAGCCGCAGCGAGCGCGCCGTGGAGCGGGGCGACACGAAGCGAGCGCTGGTCTGGTGCGGGACCGAACTGCTGACCGAACGCGGGTTCCAGGTCACCGGCATCGACGAGGTGCTCAAGCGCGTGGGCGTGCCGAAGGGTTCGTTCTATCACTTCTTCGCTAACAAGCATGAGTTCGGCGAAGCGGTGATCCAGAACTACGTCGACTACTACGCGCGCAAGATGGCGCGAATCTTCGACGACGAGAGCAGGTCCCCGCTGTCACGCCTGCGCGCGTTCGTCGAGGACGCGAAGCGCGGCATGTTGAAGTACGGTTACCGGCGCGGCTGTCTGATCGGCAACCTCGGCCAGGAACTGGCCAGTCTCGATGACGCGTTTCGTGAGCAGCTGGAGGCCGTGCTCATCGCATGGGAGCGGCGTGTCGAAGGCTGCTTGCAGCAAGCCATCGAAGCGGGTGAACTGTCGCCGGACAGCGATGCCGCTGCCATTTCGCGCTTCTTCTGGATCGGCTGGGAAGGGGCGGTGCTGCGCGCCAAGCTGACGCGGAATGCCGAACCCCTGGACCAGTTTGCTGGCATGTTCTTCGCGATGCTGGCCCCTCCCGCGCGCAGCACGCGCCGCCGCTGACCGGGCGGTAGATCGATTCCTCGGGTTTTCCTCCTGTCTTTTTTAGACGACCGGTCTACTATCAATCTGGAAGCTGCGACGGACGTCGCGGCCATCGGTCTGGAGCAGAGTGCACCGTGCAGATCCAATGGTCCAGCGGCATTGAACAGGGTTTCCGTGGCTGAACAGCTGCTCGCGTTGAGCGCACTGGGCAAGCGCTTCGGTGGCGTGCAGGCGGTGAAAGACCTGTCGTTCTCGGTCGGTGAGGCCGAGATCGTCGGCCTGATTGGCCCCAACGGCTCGGGCAAGTCCACCTCGGTGAACCTCATTTCGGGCACGCTTCCGCCGTCGAGCGGCGAAATCCGCTTCGCAGGCGCCAGTGTGGCCAGGCTGTCGGTGAGCGAACGTGTTCCTCTCGGACTGGCGCGAACCTTCCAGACCACCAGCGTCTTCCCCGAGTTCAGCGTGCGCGAGCAGGTACTGACCGCATGCCATGTGCGCTACCTGTCCAGCGCGTTGGACTTACCCCACTTCCGCGGACGGTTTAGGCTCTGACGTTTTTCTGTCGGCTTGCCACAGTTGCAGGGTTATCCACGGGGCTTGCCTGTGGACAGCTCGCTGCACCATCCAGTGCACAGAGCGGGCTGTCCACAGGTGCGAAGCACCCGGTGGGTAACCCGTGTTCTGGCGCTTCAGCA
>JANOZF010000300.1:0-7689 GCA_031429255.1 Rubrivivax sp. | reverse complement strand
GTACTCGATCAACACCGCGGCCTGCCACGCCAACAAGTTCATGCGGCCGCGGCTGGACATGCCCGACTCGCCTTTGTCGCAGATCGCGTATGCCTTTCATTTCGATGCTTCGTTGTACGCGCGCTTCCTGCGCAGCTTCAGCGTCGAGCGCGGTGTGCAGCGCATTGAAGGCAAGATCGAGCAGGTACAAACGCGCGAGGGCGACGGCCATGTCACGGCGCTGCGCCTGCAGTCGGGTGCGCTCGTCGAGGGCGACTTTTTCATCGACTGCTCGGGCTTTCGCGCGCTGCTGATCGAAGAGACGCTGAAGACCGGTTTCGACGACTGGTCGCATTGGCTGCCCTGTGACCGCGCCGTGGCCGTGCCTTGCGTTTCGGCGCCAGAGCTGACGCCCTACACCCGATCGACCGCCCGGCAGGCCGGCTGGCAGTGGCGCATTCCGCTGCAGCACCGCATCGGCAACGGGCATGTCTTTTCCAGCGCCTACATCAGCGAAGACGAAGCCACGGCGGTGCTGATGAGCAACCTGGACGGCGCGCCGCTGGCCGACCCGCGCACCATCCGCTTCAAGACCGGCAAACGCAAGCAGGCGTGGAACAAGAACGTGGTGGCCATCGGTCTGTCGGGCGGCTTCATCGAGCCTCTGGAGTCCACTGCCATCCACCTGGTGCAGATGGGCATCGCGCACCTGCTGACGATGTTTCCGGCGGCCGGGTTTGCCGAGGCCGACCGCGACCAGTACAACCGCGTGATGAGCCAGGAATACGAGTGGGTGCGGGACTTCATCATCCTGCACTACAAGGCCACCGAGCGCAGCGATTCTCCGTTCTGGAACTACTGTCGCACGATGGAGATACCGGCCACGCTGCAGCAGCGCATGGACCTGTTCCGCGCCCACGGCCGCGTCTACCGTGAGGGCAACGAGCTCTTCACCAAGCTCAGCTGGCTGCAGGTGATGCACGGCCAGCGGGTGCAGCCGCAGTCGTACCATCCGCTGGCAGACCTGCGCACCGAGGACGAGATTGCGCAGTATCTGGACGAAGTCAGCGGTGTCATCGCAGCCTGCGTGAAAGCGATGCCCACGCACGCCCGCTTCATTGCCGACCAGTGTGCGGCCGAGCCCATGGCCGCGGCCGTGGCTCCTTGAAAGGACACGCCATGACCTTTGAATCCCGACTCATGCTCGGCAGTGCCCGGTTCGGGCTGTTGGCGTTGCTGACCTTGGCAGGCCTGGCCGGCTGCGCAACCCCGCCCGTGCCGACCTCGGTCGTGTTGACCTACGACACCAAGCCCGAAGGGGCGACATTGTTTGAAGGTGGGCAGTCGATCGGCGTGGCGCCGGTGACGCGCAGTTACGCGGGCGACGGTAAATCGCTGTCGGTACGCACGCCGCTGGTCACCGCGGTCTGGCCCAGTGGAGCCAAGGAAACTTTCTATACCAACCTGCCGTTGGGAGCCGACCATGTGGCGATCATCGAGCGCCCGGCCGCCGCGGCCGGTTTGCAGACCGATCTGGACCATGCCAAGAAGATCGTGTTGACGGCCGAGCAGATCAAGCGGCGCGACACAGAAGCCCAGCTGCGCGAGCAAAGGCGCAATTCCGAGCGCTGCCGTGCGCAGCAATCCGGTGTCAGCAAGGCCGTGCAGGACGACTGCTGAATCGTGCAATTTGCCGTCGTTCAGCGCAAGCGCGTGCTGCAGGTGATGAAGCTGTTCAGCGTCAGCCGCCCCTGCAGCGGGTCAGCCAGCAGCCGCGTGGCGTCCGCGTCGGCTGAGTGGAACTGGCTGCCGTCGTAGAAGATGAGCCGGTTCCATGCTGCCGAGACCTGTGCGGTCCTCTCGAAGTACGCATTGCTGCCGGCCATGTACGCCGGCTGCAGCGCGTAACGCGTGCTGAAATCTTGCGCTGCAAGACCTTGGCTGTCGGCAACGATGCGCTCGGTTGCTGCCATCGATTGTCGCGGCGCGTAAAAACTGGTGCCGCCCAGGGTCGGGTCTTCGAACAGATACAGCACGCTGGCCACGTAAAGCAGCCTGTTGTCGGGGTCGGCCAGGCGGTCGCGGTGACACAGCCATTGCACCGGTGCCAGTTGCGCCGGCGGTGTGTCGATCACCGACAGGCGCAGGGTCAGGGCCAGCGCGCGGCGCACCTCCAGGAGCGTGCGCACGTGTTGCGTGAAGAAGTCGGCCAGCCGCGCTTTCAGCTCGCCGGTCACGTCGCACACGCGACCGGGATAGGGGTAGCCCGCAGGCGGCCGGTAGGTCTGCGCGGCCGCCCAGGTTCGCATGCCCTGCGGGTTGGCCAATGCACCATCCACCACCACGCAAAGCCCGCCAGCCCCAGTGGGCATCACCGACAGCCGAGCCGTCGGGTTGAAGCAGCGTCCCTGGTCGTCGAGCCAGGGAGGGTTTGCAGCGGTGCCTTGCACAGAGGGGCCGTTTCTTGAAGTCGCAAACGATGATACGGCGGCGACTGTTGAAGGCCGGCACGGCGGCTGCGGCGCTGGGCGTCAGCCGCGTGGTGCAGGCGCAGAGACCGGCGCCGCTGGTGCTGTGGTTCACCGTGGAAGGCGCCAAGGGCGTGCGCTCGCTGGGCGAACGCTTCACCGAAGAAACCGGCGTGCCGCTGGTGGTGGAAACGCCCGACCCGCAAGAGATCACGTCGCGTTTTCAGCAGAGTGCGGCGGCAGGCAAGGGGCCGGACCTGCTGGTCTACGCCCACGACCGTCTGGGTGAATGGGTGGCCTCGGGCCTGCTGCACGCGGTGAGCCCCAGCCGCGCCATGGTGGACGACATCGACCCGCTGGCCTGGAAGGGCTTCAAGCAGCGCGGCCGTGTCTGGGGCTACCCCTATGCGCTTGAAGCGGTCACGCTGATCTACAACAAGGCGCTGGTGAAGACCCCGCCCAAGGACTTTGACGCGGTGTTTGCGCTGCACGCGCAACTGGCGACCGAAGGCAAGGGCGCGATTCTCTGGGACTACACCAACACCTACTTCAGCTGGCCGCTGTTGGCTGCCGGTGGCGGCCCTGCCTTCAAGCCACGCGCCGACGGCACCTACGACGCCCGCGACAACGGCGTCCACAACGCAGGTGCGCTGGCCGGCGCCGAACTGCTCAACCGCCTGGTGCGCCAAGGCGTGATGCCGGTGGGCAGCGGCTACGCCGAAATAGAAGCTGCGGTGGCGCAGGGCCGCGTGGCCATGATGATCAACGGGCCCAGGGCCTGGGTGAACCTCAGGCGTATGGGTCTGGACTTCGACGTGGCCCGCATACCGGCGGTAGCCGGCAAGCCGGCCGTGCCCTTCGTGGGGGTGAAGGGCGTGTTCGTCAGTCGGGCCACACGCCAGCGCGAGGTGGCGGTGGAATTCGTCGAAAACCATATGCTGTCGTAGCGCGGGCTGCGCAGCATCGACCGGGCCGAGTCCATCGGGGCGCCGGCCAGCCGGGCGTTTCTGCAAGAACTGTTGGCTCACCCGGTCATGGGGCCGCGCATCGCCGGCATCGTGGACTCGGCCCGCGACGGCGTGCCCACGCCCAGCAATCCGGAGATCTCGCGTTTCTGGTCCGCCATGAAGAGCGCGCTGACCAACCTGACCGAAGGCCGGCAGACGCCGGCGCAGGCGCTGCATGTGGCGGCGCAGCGGCTGAAGGGGTCATGAGATGACCGCGGCCCGCTCCGCCCCGGCACTGCTGACGCTGGCGGTCGGCAGCAAGCTCTTCGTGCAGGAACACAATTTCCGCTGGGGCGACTTCGCTGCATCGGCCATCCTCAGCGGCGCGCCGATCACGGCGGTGTTTTTGCTGGCACAGCGCTGGATGATTTCCGGCCTGGCCGCCGGCGGCCTGAAAGGCTGAACATGATCACCCGCAGACAAGCCACGCTGGGACTGGCCGCGGCCTGCACAGCAGCTGGCAGCGCCGGCTGCGTATCCACACCTCACACCATGACCCAAGCATCCCTTGTCGCCGGTGACTTTCCCCATGTGCCCTGGGCAAAGCAGGCCAGCATCTATGAAGTGAACGTCCGGCAATTCACCGCCGAAGGCACGCTGACCGCCTTCCAGGCGCACCTGCCGCGGCTGGCGCAAATGGGTGTGGGCATCCTGTGGTTCATGCCGATTCAGCCCATCGGCGTGAAGCACCGAAAGGGCGGCAGGGGCAGCTACTACAGCATCAGCGACTACACGGCGGTGAACCCCGAGTTCGGCACGCTGGCCGACTTCCGGCGCGTCGTGCAGCGCGCACACGGCATGGGCATGAAGGTCATCCTGGACTGGGTGGCCAACCACACGGCCTGGGACCACCCCTGGGTGAGCACGCACCAGCGCCGCTACAAACTCGACGCGCGCGGCGAGGTGTATGCCGTCACCTTTCGGGCCGGCACCCCTGAAGTGGAGTACTGGACCGACGTCGTCGGCCTGGACTACACCGCCCCCGGCGCACAGCAAGACCTGTGGCCGGCGATGACCGAGGCCATGGCCTGGTGGCTGCGCGAGGCCGACATCGACGGCTTTCGCTGCGATGTGGCCAGCCTCGTGCCCACGCCCTTCTGGGAGCGCGCGCGAGCGCAGCTCGACCGTATCAAGCCGGTGTTCATGCTCGCCGAAAGCGATGCGGTCGACCTGCACGCCAAAGCCTTCGACATGAGCTATGACTGGGACTTGTTCGACCAGTTGCGCGACATCGCCAAGGGCCAGGCGGGCGCGTCCGCGTTGAAGGCCTGGTGGGACCGGCGCCAGGCCAAGTTTCCGGGCGACGCCTACCGCATGAACTTCACGGGACCCGGCCATCGTTGCGTTCCGCCGCGAGCGGGGAGCCAGCAGGGTGGACGTGCATGTCAACATAACGGCCGAACGGCGCGAGGGCCGAGACGCGGCCGGTGCGCCGCTGACGCTGCCGCCCTGGGGGTGGGCGATTGCGACGGCGTCCTGAGCCCGCAGCCCGGGATGCTCAAGAACAAAAGGGGAGACCAGACTCATGCGCGCAAGCACTCTGAACCGCCTGCAGGCCCTGGCCTGCAGCCTGCTGACGGTTGCCGTGGTGCACGCCGCACCGCCGCCGGCCAAGGCCTTTTTCCAGGAAGCGGTGATCACGCGGGCCCAACTGTCACCCGATGGCCGCCATGTTGCGATGATCGCCGCCACCGAGGGCGGGCGCCAGAACCTGGTGGTCGTGAACCTGGACACGCTCAAACCGGTCGTCGCCGGGGGCGCCAGTGACCGCGACCTGTTGGACCTGCACTGGGTCAACGACAAGCGCCTCGTGTACCGCTTCAAGGTGCGCTTTACCTCGCTGGACCGCACCGATGGCGGGCCGGGCCTGTACGGTGTGGACGTGGACGGCGAGGGCACGCGCCAGCTCATCGAGAGTTGGCTGGTCCGCTACACGACACCGCCCATGGGTGTGCCGCCGCTGAGCGCCCACCACTACCTCATCGAAGCGCCGGGTCACGGCGTCGGAGACGATGTCTACGTGGCCATGGCCGGTGAGTGGAGCCGGCGCAAGATGGACTACATCGAGGTCAAGCGGCTCAACACCCGCACCGGCCGCAGCACCGACATGGAGCTGCCCTTGCATGGCCGCCACTGGATGTTCGGCAGCGATGGCAAGCCGCTGGCCGTGCTCAGTTCCAAGCAAGGGCAGAGCGCGTGGCACGTGTTGCACAGCGATGGCCGCTGGGTCAAGGGGCCGGACTTCGACCCCGTCAGCCAGGGCGGCGTGTCGCTGCAGTTCCAGGGGCCTGACGGCACACTCTACGGATCCGCGGGCTACAAGGGCACGGATGCCGTCTTTGCCTTTGACCCGGCCACGGTGCGGCCCAAAGGAGCGCCCCTGGTAGCGGTGCCCGGTTTTGACGTCCATCCCGCCTACCTGGCCAACGAGCGCAAGCTGCTCGGCCTGCGTTTCTTCGTCGACGCCGAGGTCACGCACTGGCTCGACCCGGAGATGAAGGCGCTGCAGGAGACCGTGGACCAGCTGTTGCCCGCCACCAGCAACCGGCTGAGCGTGCCGCACCATGGCGACTCGCCCTGGGTCCTGGTGCAGGCCTTTGCCGATGTGCAGCCGACCGTGACCTACCTCTTCAACCGCAGCACGCGCAAGCTGTCCCGTCTGGGCCAGGAACTGCCGGGCATCGACGCGCGGCAGATGGGTCAGACAGACTTCCAGCGGATCAAGGCGCGCGACGGCCTGCCCCTGCCGCTGTACCTCACCTTGCCAGCCGGGGGCGGCAAGCGGCTGCCGATGGTGGTGCTGGTGCACGGCGGGCCCTGGGTGCGCGGCGCCAACTGGTCCTTCGACCCCGAGGTGCAGTTCCTGGCGAGCCGCGGCTACGCGGTGCTGCAGCCCGCCTTCCGCGGCAGCACGGGTTTCGGGCGCGCCCACTTCGAGGCCAGCTTCGGCCAGTGGGGCCTGGCGATGCAGGACGACCTCGTCGATGCGGTTCGCTGGGCTGTGGCGCAGGGCCACGCCGACCCCAAGCGGGTCTGCATCGCCGGCGCGTCCTATGGCGGATACGCCACGCTGATGGGCCTCGTTCGGGACCCCGAGGTGTTCCGCTGCGGCGTGGCCTGGGTCGCGGTGTCGGACCCGTTCCTGATGTTCGACACCTCGTGGAGCAACTTCAACGAGGAAGTGCGCGAATACAGCTTCCGGCAGATGATCGGCGACCCGCAGGCCGATGCCGAGAAGCTCACCGCCGCCTCGCCGCTGCGCCAGGCCGCCCGCCTGAAGCAGCCACTGCTGCTGGCCTATGGCGGGTCCGACCACCGGGTGCCTATCGTGCATGGCGAGCGCATGCGCGATGCGCTCAAGGCGCATAACTCACAAGTGGAGTGGGTCGTCTACGAGAACGAGGCTCATGGCTGGCGCAACCTGGACAGCCGCGTCGACTTCTGGAACCGCGTCGAGAAGTTCCTGGCTCGGCACCTGCCCGCGCAAGAGCCCGCGCAAGAGCCCGCCAAGTGAGCACCGAGGGCCCGTGGCGGCTGCAGTGGCACTTCAGCGCCCGCCGCAACTGAATCAACGACCCCAACGGCCTCGTCTTCCTCGAGGGCGAGTACCACCTCTTCTACCAGTACAACCCCTTTGGCAGCCAGTGGGGCCACATGAGCTGGGGCTACGCGGTCAGTACCGATTTGCTGTACTGGCAAGAGCTGCCGGTGGCGATTGCTGAGGACGAGCGCGTCTCAATCTACTCCGGCAGCGTAGTTGTCGACTGGCGCAACAGCAGCGGCTTTGGTGATGGCGCTGCGCCGCCGCTGGTGGCCATCTACGCCGGCTGCCTGCGCCGCCCCGAAGGCGGCCAGGCTCGTCGGCGGCCAGCCGGCGGCTGCATGCTGACGCAGGCCGCGAGCCGGGGCGCGCCGCGCCCGTCCGTCATGCCAATGCTTCGCGCACGAACTCCAGGCGGTCCTGTCCGAAGAACATCGTCGTGCCCACGAAGCAGGTCGGGGCACCAAACACGCCACGGGCCACGGCCTCGTCGGTGCAGGCCACCAGCGCAGCCTTCACATCGGGGTCGGAGACCAGCGCCGTGAAGGCTTCGGCCGACAGGCCCAGCGGCGCCACCACGGCCGCCACTTCGGCGGGCTGCCCCAGGTCGCGTGCCTGCACCCAGATGGCCTTGAACACCGCGTCCATGTACGGGATCAACAACTCGGGCTGCCGCATCTGCAGGCCCACCGCG
>JANOZF010000299.1:0-6649 GCA_031429255.1 Rubrivivax sp. | reverse complement strand
TCGCGCACCATGGCCGCGGCGTCCTGCACCGAGTGGTTCCACTCGGTGCCCGGGCGGCGCTTGTTGGCGTCGGCGCCGTTGCCCGCGATCATCATCACCGGCACGCGGTCGACCCAGGCGTTGTAGATGGCCATCGCGGCGTGCTGCAGGCCCACGGTGCCGTGCAGGAACACGCCCATCGGCTTGCCCGCCGCCTTGGCGTAGCCGTGGGCCATGGCTACCGCGCTTTCTTCGTGCAGGCAGGTCAGCAGTTCGGGCTTCTTGTTGCCGCCGTAGTTCACCAGGCTCTCGTGCAGGCTGCGGAAGCTGCTGCCGGGGTTGGTGCTGATGTAGTCGATGTCCAGCGTGCGGATGACGTCGATCATGAAGTCCGAGCCGGGATGCTCGATCAGCTTCTCGCCCGGCGCTGCCGGCGTGGCGGGCGGCGCCGCCGCGGCTTCGCCGCGCACAGGCTTGGCCGGTGCATCAGCGACCTGGGCTACGGTGGCGGTGGCGGCGGCTGCCGCACCGGCCGCAGCCACGGCAGATTTCAGGAAACCGCGGCGCGGTGCCGTGTCGCGTTCACGGGTGTCGTCGGCATCGGACATCTCAGGTCTCCGGGTGGTGATGGGGGTGCGCGGTTGGTGCCAGCGCTTGGGTGGCGGTGATCAGTTGGCGCGCCATCGCCGGGTCGGTGCTGGCATGGCCAGCGCAGCGCAGCTCGACGAGTTGCGACCCGGGCCAGGCCGCGTGCAGCGCCCGCGCCGCGGCCGGAGGCGTGACGAGGTCGCGCGCGCCCTGCACGATGACGCCAGGCAATCCGTGCAGCTTCTTGGCCCGCGCCAGCAAGGGTGCATGGTCCAGGAACCAGCCTGCACACGCGTAGTGCACGCCGACTCGCGCGGCGCGCAGGGCATGCGCAGGCTCGAGTACTTGCGTGCGTGGCCCCGGCGCCGTGGTCTCTGCGTCCATCAGATCGTGCTCCCAGCGCCACCAGGCCAGCGCTGCGGCGTGCGCGGCTGCATCGTCGGCCTGCACGCGTAGTTGCATCACAGGCAGCAGGGACTGGCCCGCTTGCACGCCAGCCGCGTCGCACAGCCGCTGCCACGCCGCAGGGTGGCGGCGTGCAGCACCTTGCGCCCCATACAGCCAGCGGCTCTCGGCGCGCGTGCCGAGAAAGACGCCGCGCAGCACCAGGCCACGCACCCGCTGCGGGTGGGCCTGCGCGTAGGCCAGCGCCAAGGTACTGCCCCAGGAGCCACCGAAAAGCAGCCACGCGTCAAGGCCAAGGTGCTGCCGCAGCGCTTCCATGTCAGCCACGGCATGCGCCGTGGTGTTCGCCCGCAGCGGGTCGAGCGCACGCGACCGGCCGCAGCCACGCTGGTCGAAGAGCACCGTGCGCCACCGCAGGGGGTCGAACCAGCGGCGGTCTTCGGCCGTACAGCCCGCGCCCGGCCCGCCATGCACAAACAGCGCCGCGGGCGCGCCGGGGTGGCCGCACTGTTCCCAGTACAAGGCGTGGCCATCGCCGACTTCCAGACACCCGTGGTCGTGGTGCTGCACCGGCGGGTGCAGCACCTGCCAGGCATGCGTGGTCGTGTCGGGCAGGCGGATGTCCATGGCCACAAGGTCCATGGTCAGCCCCGGCGCTGCAGGCCGTCGTGGCCGCTGGGGTCGCGCCCCAACTGCGCCGTGCCTGGAAAGACCAGCGACTTGATGACCACCGGCACTGCGCCCGACAACTCCAGCAGCGCACCGATGTCGATGAAGTCGAACTCCTGCAACACGACGCCGTCGATGCTGATGACCGGCTGCGCGAGTTTCAGTTCGCTGTGCAAGTGGATGCCCACCAGGCCGCCGATGTCGCCGTCGCCCACCAGCACCAGTGGTCCACCGCGCGCCAGCACGGTCGACAAGCCAGCGGCCACGCCGCGGCAGAAGGCGTCCAGGCGCGCATACGTGGCGCTGCCCGTCCAGCGGTAGCACAAGGCGACGGGCTGTTCACCCTCGTGCAGGTCCAAGCGGCGCAGCGCGGCACGCACCTCGGCGGCGATGACCTCGATGTCAAGCGTGTCGGCAAGCAAAGGCAGACGCGGCGTGATGACCGGCAGGTTGCGCAGCGGCAGCGTGCCCGTCGGCTCGACGAAGATCGTGCTGCCGCTGACCTGTATGGTGTACTGCGATGCACCGACGACCGTGGCACGGATGCCCTGGTCGCCGGGCCCGGGAACCGCCATGCGCGGGCCCCAGTCGCGCAGGCGCTGCAGCACGGCCTGGGCCAGCGCGGGCCCCAGGTCGCCAAAGGCCCGCTGCTCGCGGCCGTGGATGTACTCGGCAACGCCACCCGAAAAAGTGAGCACATCCGGCGCCATGCCGGCCGGCAAAGCGCCCAGTCGCAGCAGCGCCGCGGTGCCTGCGCTGTGCGGGCCGCCCCGCACGGCCTCGAACAGGCGCTCGGCCATGCGTTGCACCAGTCGCTCCAGTCCGGCTGCGTCGGGAACAGCACCCACTTGCAGCGTCAGACCCACCTCATGCGCCAGTCGTGCGCCGGCTTCCTCGATGCGCGCGACGCGGCCCTGGTCATCGAGCCCGACGATGCGTGCGCCGATGTCCAGCGCCGTCTGCGCCACCACGGTGCCGCCCTCGCACAGCGCGATCTTGCTGGTGCCGCCGCCAATGTCGATGTTCATGACGCGGCAACCCTCGCGGATGCTGCGCGCCGCGGCACCTGAGCCCATCGCGGACAAAGTCGTCTCGAGCGCGTCGCCGGCACTCACGGCAACGAACTTGCCGGCCTGTGCGGCGAACAGGTCGCCGATGGTGCGTGCGTTGCTGCGCCGCACTGCCACGCCCGTGAGGATCAGCGCGCCGCTGTCGATCTGTTCCGGGCGAACACCCGCCAGCGCGTACTGCCGGTCGACAAACGTGCGCAGCGCCGCGGCGTCGATGCTGAAGTTGTCTGCATACGGCGTCAGCAGCACTTCGCTCTCGTGCAGCACGGTGCGCTCGGCCACGATGTAGCGGCTGTCCAGGCGTTCGAGCCGCAGGCGCGAGAACACCAGATGCGAGGTGCTCGAGCCGATGTCCACGCCAACGCTGACGAGCACGATCTCGTCCTCGAACTCCAGGCTGCGGCGTACGTTGCTGAAAAAGACCCGGCCGCCCTCGGGCGACCCGGCTGTTGCGCCCTCGGCGTCCTGCATCATCCGGCGGCGCTGGCCGCGGCGTCCGCCTTCTTGGCCGCCACGCCTTCGGGCTTCACGTACAGCGCCAGGTCCATGCGCGAGCTGATGCCGTTGGCCCGCACGTCGGCTTCGTACTCCTGGCGCAGGTGCGGGTCTTCCATCCAGTACGGAACGGACGTGCCGCCCTCGGTGACATCCATGGCCGTGTAGTCCACGTGCTTGCTGCCCGGCGCGCCGGGGTCGCGGCCGGGGTTGTGCGGGCCGAACCAGGCGGTCAGGCGCAAGGGCTCGGGCCCGGCGCTGAAGTGCTGGTGGTACCAACGGGCGCCGCCGGGAGCGGCGGTGACCAGGCCCACGGGCTCATAGTCCACGCGGCGCACCTGGTCGGCCTTGCCGTCCTGCCAAGGCGTTTCGCCGGTGCGCTCCGGCCAGGTGTAGGTGTAGCCCTTGCCCTTCAGGCAGATCAGGATCGCGGCGCTGGTGTGCGCGTGTGCCTTGCTGTAGCGCCCCTGCTCGTGCTGGCCGATCCAGAAGTAGAACTGGTTGTTGGTCATGAAGGGCTCGACGCGGCGCCAGCCCGGGCTGCGCCGGTTGTCCAGCGGCAGCTCGCAGTTCATGACGTCGGGGATGAAGTTGGTGCGGCGCATCGCCAGGCCGCGCACCGGGTCGGGTTCGATGTCGTCACGCGGCTTGAAGAAGTCATCGGCGCCGTTGAAGCGGTCGCGGAAGACGAAGGGGTTGTTGAACACCGCCTCGACGTTGTTGATCATGTTCAGCACGTTGGGTGCCGTGTTGCCAGCCAGCAGCAGCGCGCCGCTGTTGGTGGCGTTGACGATGCGGAACCAGGCGTTCATGGGGATCGAGAACATCGAGCCCTTCTGCCACTCGAAGACATGCTTCTTCGTGTCGCCCTCTTGCCAGACCTCGGTCGTGCCGCGGCCTTCGACGACCAGATAGATCTCTTCGTACATGTGCTTTTGCGCGTGCAGGGCGCCGGCTGCCGGCACCTCGACGACGAAGCATCCCCACTTGGTCTCGGTGCCCAGCAACTGGATGTAGTGGCCCTTGCCGCCGGTGCGCTTCCAGGGGAAGAGCGGCAGGTTCTGCACCTTGGAAATGCCGATGTCGCGGAACACCGGAATGCCTTCGCTTTCCATGAACGCGTCGTAGGGCGTGGGCTGCTTCTTGAAGGTGCCGAAGCCGGCCTTCTTGTTGCCCGAAGGCTCATGCCAATGGGTCAGATCCTTGTCGTGGGGCATGAAGTCTCCTTGCGTGGACCGCGCGGGCGGCAGGGGCGGTTTCCAGGGCGTTCAATCGTCCCGTATGAGGGAACGACGTTCTCTTGGTTGAACCGCCATGCATTTGAGCATAGACTTTTGGCAAGGTCAAAGCCACTGCATCGAACCCGCACCCGTGTTCGCATGCCGGCCTGGCAGACCAGAGAAAGCCAACCCCGAGGAGACCCACGTTGCGCGCCATCTGGATCACTGCTTTGATCACCACATGGGCCGCCGGCCTGCTGCCGGCACAGGCGCAGGCGCAAACCGCGCCCCCCGACCCGCACGCCGCCATCTACGGCGCCCGGGGCGCCGACCGCAACGCCCGGCTGCTCGAACGGGCGCGCCAGGAAGGCAGCGTCACGCTCTACACATCGCTGGCGCCGACCGAGGCCGCGCCGCTGGTTGAGGCGTTCGAGAAGAAGACCGGCGTCAAGGTCACTCTGTGGCGCGCGCTCAGCGACAGTGTCGTCAAGCGCGCGGTGTCCGAGGCGCAGGCCCGGCGCCATGCCGTGGACGTGATCGAGACCAACGGCCCCGAGATGGAGTCCCTGGCGCGAGAGAACGTGCTGACCACCTTCTACAGCCCCCATCTGACCGACCTGCCGGCCAGCATCATTCCCAGGCATGGCCGCTGGGTGCCCGACCGGCTGAACTTCTTCGTCGTGGCCTACAACCCGAACAAGGTCAAGGCCGCCGAGCTGCCCAAGACCTACGAAGGTTTTCTCGATCCGAAGTGGAAGGGCCGCATCGCGCTGGAGTCCACCGACGCCGAGTGGATGGGCGGCGTGGTCAAGACCTGGGGCGAGGCGCGCGGCATGGACTTCATGCGCAAGCTCGGCGCGATGAAGCCCGAGACGCGCAAGGGCCACGTGCTGCTGGCACAGCTGATTGCCGCTGGCGAGATCGATGTCGGCCTGACGGCCTACCACGCCAACGCGCAGAGCTTCAAGAAGCGCGGTGCGCCCGTGGACTGGGCTGCCGTGGAACCCGTCATCGCGCGACCGCAGGGCATCGGCGTGGCGCGCCACGCACCTCGCCCGCATGCGGCGCTGCTCTTCGTCGACTTCATGCTCAGCCCCGAGGCGCAGGAGATGCTGGGCGCGATGGGCCGCACGCCGTCGAGCACGCTGGTGAAGTCCGACACCAGCGGCATGGCCTTCGTGATGAGCGACCCGGCCGTCACGCTGGATGAGGCCGACCAGTGGCAGGCGCTGTGGGACAAGCTCTTCATGGGCAGGTAGGGCTCGCGCCCTGGCGCCGTGCCTAGACGCTGAACGACTCGTAGGTGGCGGGATGGAAGATCTCGTCCACGGACATCAACCGTGCCGACAGGCCCTGCGCATGGTGGTGGCGCACGAAGGCCTCCAGCGTGGGCCGGCTGGCCTGCACGCCGTAAGCCCAGTAGTCGGCGCCCATGGTGTCGCGGGCGGCCTTCAGCTGCTCTTCGACGAAGGGCAGCGTCACCTTGGTGGCCGAGGTGTCGGACAACTGCTCCAGTGCGCGGGCCTTGGCCGCCGTGAAGGCCTTCAGCACCGCGCCGGGCAGCCAGGGGTGCTGGGCGGCGAGTTCCTTCTTCACACCCACCACATGCATGATCGGGAAGATGCCGGTGCGCCGGTAGTAGTCCTTGGCCGTCGCGGTGGGGTCGTCGAACAGCCAGCCGACCAGCGGGTTGTGCAGCGCGGCGCCGCTGGGCGGGCGCGGCGCGATGAAGCCGTCGATCTCGCCGCGGTCGAGCAGGTCGCTGATGGTCGTGCCGGCGGGCGCGTCTTCCACCTGCACGTCGCTCGGCAGTTGCAGCTTGATCTTCTCCGGCCGGCCCGGCGTGTCGATGCCGCCGCGCACCCAGCGCATGTCGGACGGCTGCACGCCGAAGTCGTCGGCCAGAATGGCGCGGGCCCACACGTTGGCGGTCAATTGGTATTCGGGAACCCCGACACGGCGGCCTTTGAGGTCCTCGGGGCGCTTGATGCGGTCCTTGCGCACCCAGATGCTGGTGTGGCGGAAGGCACGGCTGAGAAACACCGGCACGGCGATGTACGGCGACTCGCCCTTGCTGGCCTTGACCAGGTAGCTGCTGAACGAGAGCTCGCTGATGTCGAATTCCAGCCCCCGGAAGGCGCGGAAGAAGGTCTCTTCTGGCGACAGGGTCATGCACACCGGGTCGACGCCGTCGATCTGCACGCTGCCGTCGAGCAGGGCCCG
>JANOZF010000298.1:0-2947 GCA_031429255.1 Rubrivivax sp. | reverse complement strand
ACCTGTGCCGACGGTCCTTGGCGCAACGTGCCAGGCTTCAGCAGCCTGTTGGCGATGACCCTCATGCTGCTGGCCGGGCCTGTTCCTGATGACGTCTGGGTGCTTGTCATTGGCGAGGTTGGCGGCCTGGAGTTGGCGGAGTTTGCGCAGGCCACCTGGATTGGCATTTCGACGGCGTCGATCCGAGCGCGCCGATGCGCGGTCTCGCGGTACGTTGATTGGGGTCGCTGTCGTTCCGCGGTGTGTCGCCTACGCGTTGGGTCTGGGCGAATCGGCAGTGCGAGTCGCGACCACGATGCGCGCTTGCAGCGTCCGGCGCCGCGACAGACCTGGCGTCGGCATTGCAGCGTAAGCGGCCGTACAGCCTCTGTCGGCCACTGGCTCTTCGCGGCCATAAGGAGTCATTGGCCGGAGCCGGCTTTCGGCGTATCCACCGAACGGGCAGCGCCCGACAGTGCTGCTCGCTGGCGAGGTGAATCGTCTCCGGCTCAGTGACGTCGGCGTCGGGGAAAACGACCGCTTCACACACCTGTAGAGAGTTCTCTGACCCCGGAGCCAACGCGTGGGAAATCACGGGGTTCGAAGAACATGAGTTCCGACCACAGCCCCAGCCCGCGACATCTCCCGCAAAACCAAAGTCGACGCTTTGAAGGGACTCGCCACCCACAACGTCGAGTAGGAGCGGGTCACGCTGGCAGGGCCAAATTCTCAGCTGCTGCGCGACGGGGGGCAGAGTGCCGACTGCTTCCGGTGAGAAAACAGATTGGCGAGTGCTCGGGAGTTGTCGAATGCGCTGCTGCGAACTGTGTGGTTGTGCGGCTGCCCACTCAGCTCACGGTGCGACAACGGGCTGGAGACCTACATGCCCGCATAGTTCGGCCCGCCACCGCCTTCGGGTGTGACCCAGACGATGTTCTGCGTCGGGTCCTTGATGTCACAGGTCTTGCAGTGGACGCAGTTCTGCGCGTTGATGACGAGCTTGTCCTGGCCGTCGGTGTTGACGAATTCGTAGACGCCGGCGGGGCAGTAGCGGCTCTCGGGCCCGGCGTACAGCGCCAGGTTCAGCGCCACCGGCACCGAAGCGTCCTTCAGCGTCAGGTGCGCCGGCTGGTTCTCTTCGTGGTTGGTGCTGCTGATGAAGACCGAGCTCAGGCGGTCGAAGGTGAAAACGCCGTCGGGCTTGGGGTAGTCGATGCGCGCCACCTGCGCCGCAGCGTGCAGGCGGGCGTGGTCGGGCGTGGTGCGGTGCAGTGTCCAGGGCGGGCTCTTGAAGCCGAGCTTGGGCAGCAGCCACTGCTCAATGCCGGTCATCACGGTGCCGACCATGTTGCCCTGCTTGAACCACTGCTTGAAGTTGCGGCTCTGGTTCAGCTCGTCGAAGAGCCAGCTCTTCTCGAACGCTTCGGGGTAGGCCGTGAGTTCGTCGCCCGAGCGGCCGGCCTGCAGTGCGGCGGCGGCGGCTTCGGCGGCGAGCATGCCGGTCTTCAGCGCTGCGTGGCTGCCCTTGATGCGCGCCGCGTTCAGCGTGCCGGCGTCGCAGCCGACGAGCGCGCCGCCCGGGAACACCAGCTTGGGCAGGCTCAGCAACCCGCCGGCGGCGAGAGCGCGCGCGCCGTAGCCGATGCGCTTGCCGCCTTCGAGGTGGGCGCGGATGGTTGGGTGCGTTTTCCAGCGCTGCATTTCCTCGAATGGGCTGATCCAGGGGTTCTGGTAGTCCAGCCCAGTGACGAAGCCCAGCGTCGCCTTGTTGCCTTCGAGGTGGTAGAGGAAGCCGCCGCCGTAGGAGTGTTCGTCCATCGGCCAGCCGGCGGTGTGCACGACAAGGCCGGGCCGGGCTTTCGCGGGGTCGATCTCCCAGAGTTCCTTGATGCCGAGCGCGTAGCTCTGCGGGTCGCGGCCTTCGTCGAGGCTGTATTTGGCGATCAGCTGCTTGCCGAGATGGCCGCGCGCGCCCTCGGCGAAGACGGTGTACTTGCCCAGCAGTTCCATGCCGAGCTGGAAGCCGCCGTGCGGCTGGCCGTCCTTGCCGATGCCAAGGTTGCCGGTGGCGACGCCGCGCACGGCGCCGTGTCCGTCGTACAGCACCTCAGCGGCGGCGAAGCCGGGGAAGATCTCGACGCCCAGCGCTTCGGCCTGCTCGGCCAACCACTTGCACACAGCGCCCAGACTGACGACGTAGTTGCCATCGTTGTGGAAGCATCCCGGAACCAGCCAGTCCGGTGTCTTGCGCGACTGCTTCGCGTCCAGGAACAGCACCTCGTCGCCAGTGACGGGCTGGTGCAGCGGCGCGCCGCGCGCCTGCCAGTCGGGGAACAGTTCGGTCATCGCGCGCGGGTCCATCACGGCGCCGCTGATGATGTGCGCGCCGGGCTCGCTGCCCTTTTCCAGCACCAGAACGGAAAGCGCGGCGTTCAGCTGCTTCAGCCGGATGGCGGTGGCCAGCCCGGCGGGGCCGGCACCGACGACGACGACGTCGTATTCCATGGCCTCGCGGGGACCGAATTGTTCGAGCAATGTTTGGAGTGTCATTTCGTGGGTGTTTGCCGGTGGGTCAAGTCCAGGTCACGGCGGCGGAAAACATGTACCCGGCGCCGTAGACGGTCTTGATGATCTTGGGGTTTTGGGGGTCGCTTTCGAGCTTTCGGCGCAAACGCGAGATGCGCACATCGATGCTGCGGTCCAGCGGCGAGAGGTCGCGCTGACCGATCAGCTGCTCGCGCGTCAGGATCTGGTGCGGCCGTTCTACGAAGGTGCGCAGCACCTGGGTCTCCGCGGTGCCCAGCAGGTGTTCGCTGCCGTCGGCGCTGCGCAGGATGTTGGCGGCACAGTCCAGGCTCCAGCCCAGAAAGCTGGCATGGCGGCGTTGCCCTGGTGCGTTGCCGTTTCCCGTGGCGCGCCGACGCAGGATGCTGCGCACCCTGGCCACCAGCTCACGCGGCTCGAAAGG
>JANOZF010000297.1:0-5353 GCA_031429255.1 Rubrivivax sp. | reverse complement strand
GCCCGCCAGCAGCCGGTGCAGTTCTGCCAGGTGTTCCAGCGCATGACGCTCCAGTTCGGGCAGCACGTCGGGGTTGCCTGAAGCCGTGTAGGCCGGGATCTCGGCCAGCACCGTTTCGCGCAGACGCCGCAGCAGCGCTTGTTGCGGCTTGTCCAGTGCCGCAGTGCGCCGCGCGGGCGCTGCCGCCGTGGCCGCCGCGCGCCGTTTGCGCACGCCATTCAGGGCGCTCGCCAATCTTGAAAAATCAGCCTCTGTGTGCTCAGACACTGTTAACTCTCAACAGTCAAGTCGCCGCATTTTGATCGATATCGCTGTTGATGGCGAACCAGCATGTGAATAGTCTCCATATCGAGTGCTCTTCGGCACTCACTTCACCCCCCCCAGGAGACTTCATCATGGCCAAGTACGTTTTCGTCTATCACGGCGGCAAGGTGCCCACCAATCCGGCTGAAGCCAAAGCCGTACACGACGCCTGGGGCGCCTGGTTCGGCTCACTCGGCGCGGCCGTCATTGACGGTGGCAATCCCGTCGGCAAGTCTTACACCGTGCGTTCTGACGGATCGCTGGCGAGCGACGGCGGCACCAACCCAGCCAGCGGCTACAGCCTGGTCGAAGCCAGCAGCGTTGAGGACGCACACAAGAAGGCTTCCGGCTGCCCGATCTTGAAGGCTGGCGGCAGCATCGAATTTGCACAGGCGATGGACATGTGAGTCGGGCCCGCGCGCGCGGGCTTCTTGTTTCCCGCCGGCACCGCGGGTGACGGGCATTGGTCCCTTGGGACGATGCCCCCTGTGCGGACCGCGAAGCTGGCGGCAGCAGCTGCCGCGCGGACCGCCGGCCGCAAGGGCATGCAGCTGCACGGCGTCATGGGCTACACCGGGGAGGTGGACCTGCAGATCTTCATGAAACGCGCCCGGTGCGCGACGCCGCCTGGGGCGACCGTGGTGCCCACAATGCCCGGCTCGCGCAGACGCTGTTTGCTGCCGGCGCACCGAGGAATCCGGCTGCCACGCTGAGCTGAACCGCTGCTGCCGCACAGGGTGACGACGCCGATGGCCGCATCGGCTTTACGGCGGCGCTGAAGGCGCCTGCCGATGGCTACACGCTGGTGGCCGCCATGCCGCTGGTCTCGGTGGGCGAGCATCTTCTCTCACTTCGCCGACCCGGCCCGTGTCATCGAAGGCTCGCGGCAGAACAATGTCACCGCCGTGCCGGTGGACCCGGGGACGCCGATTCCGCTGCGCCCGTAAGAGGGTGCCGACGAAATGAACAGCACGCGGGTGCCATTCATGTCGCCAACACCGCTCTCAGCGGAGCGGACGGTCAGCCCAGCGCGCCGGGCCAGAGGCGACTCACCGGGGCGCGCCGACCGCAGGCGTCGCCAACGGCTCGATGAGCACGATCTCGACGCGCCGGTTCAGCGCGCGGCCGTAGTTGTGCGTGTTGCTGACCATGGGTTCGCGCTCACCGCGGCCTTCGACCGTGATCCGGGCTGCATCGACACCGCGGCTCTGGATTTGCTGGGCCACGCGGTAGGCGCGGGCCAGTGACAAGGGATCGTTGACGGCGTTGGAGCCCTGGTTGTCGGTGTAGCCGACGACCAGCAGCCGCATGCGTCGGACGGCGGGGCTGTTCAGGCTGGAGGCCAGTTGGTCGAGGTCTTGCAACATGTCGGGCTTGATGTCGGCACTGTCGCTGTCGAAGGCAAAGTCGCTGGGCAGATTGAACTGCAGCTGGTCGTCCTTGTTGCGCACCGCCGAGATGCTGCTGTTGCGCAGGGCCTGGCTCAAGTCCAGCCGCCGCGCCTCGCTGGCGGCCGACCACTTCGGGCCGGCGCCGGCCGCGGCCGGGTCGACTTCGAGCAGCGGCGTCGCGCAACCCGATGACCACAGCACCACCGCCGACAGGGCGGCCTTCGTCCATAGGCGATTCATTCCGTACCTCCTGCATGGCCCATGTCACCTCGGCGGCGGCCAGGGCGGCTGGCATTGGCCAGCGGCTTCATCGTGGGCCTCCAGGCCCCCGGGGGCCGTCAGCCAGTGGCTTGCGCAGCTGTAGGCCGGGACCCCGTTGAATCCCCTGACGCAACGATCGCACGCGACCGCCAGCGCACAAGGGCCGGACATCGGAATGCGTGCCCAGAGGCTCGCTTATCGGGCTTACAGCCCCCGTCGGAAGTGCCGATATGTCTGAATATGCGATTCCAATGAAACCAGCATGGGAGCAAACGCTGCAGCAGCGCTCCACCAACGTCAGAACCACTGCGATCCCTCATGCATACATTCATCCGAAACCTCCGCCTGGGGCACAAGTTCGTCGTCCTCGGATTGGTCGCCGCCGTCATGGCGGGAATTCCGCTGGTGATTCAGGTGCGCAGCCTGAACCAGGAGGTCGCCGTCCTGGAGGGCGAGATCGCGGGCCTGGAGCCCGGGCGTGGCCTGCTGCGCGTCGTTCAGCTGACTCAACAGCACCGCGGCATGTCGGCCAGCGTGCTGGCTGGCAACGCGGACTTCGAGGCCCAGCGTGCCGCCAAGCAATTGGAGTTGCGGCAGGCGGTCGCGGCCTTTGACACCCTGGTCAAGCGCGACGTCGACAACGCGCGCGTGCGGGCGGACTGGCAGCGCGCGGCCGCGGATTGGCAGACGTTGGTGGCCGCCGTGGCGGGCCGGGTCATCAGCGCCGACGAGAGCAGCCGCCGCCACACTGCGCTGATCGGCAGCCAGATCGAACTGCACGATCGCCTGGCGGACCACTTCGGCCTCACCTTGGACCCCGAGGCGGGATCGTACTTCGCGGTCATTGCGACCTTGCAGCAGATGCCGCGCGTGACCGAGGCGCTGGGCCAGGTTCGCGCGCTGGGCACGCTGGCCCTCGCCAAGAAAGAACTGAGCCCGCCGCAGCGAGCCACCATCGCCGAGATTACCGGTCGTGCCCGCACGGGTCTGCGCGAACTCGGCCTGACGCTGGAAAAGGCGTTTGAAGCAGACCCCAGGGTCAAGGACGCGCTGGACGGCACCTTCGAACAATCCAGGACCAAGGTGGATGGGCTGCTCAAGCTGGCGCGCGACAACATCCTGGACGCCAAGGAATACACCTACCCGTCCACCGATTTCTTCAATGCGACGACTGCGGCGATCGACGGCGTCTTCGCCACCAACGTGGCGGCCGGCAAAGCGCTGGAACAGATTCTGACCGGCCGGCTGAGCAAGGCTCGCCAGACACAAGCCGGAATGCTTGCCGGCGTCGCTGCCCTGCTGGCCTTCGGCCTCTGGCTGGGCGCGGCCATCGCACGGTCGATCGTCGGCCAGGCCCGGGCGGCACAAGCTGTGGCCGAACGCATTGCGGCGGGCGACCTCACATCGGACATCAACGTGACGTCGAACGACGAGATCGGGCGCATGCTGCAGGCGATGCAGACCATGCAATCGAGCCTGGCGCAGGTGGTGGGCAACGTGCGCGGCAATGCAGACGGCGTGGCCACGGCCAGCGCGCAGATCGCGCAGGGCAATCAGGACCTGAGCCAGCGCACCGAGGAGCAGGCCAGTGCGCTGCAGCAGACTGCCGCGTCGATGGAGCAGTTGGGCTCCACCGTCAAGCAGAACGCCGACAACGCCCGGCAGGCCAACCAGCTGGCGCAAGGCGCTTGCACAGTGGCCGTCAAGGGCGGTGAGGTGGTGGGCCAGGTCGTGGAGACCATGAAGGGCATCAACGACAGCAGCAGGAAGATCGCCGACATCATCAGCGTCATCGACGGCATCGCCTTCCAGACCAACATCCTGGCGCTGAACGCGGCCGTGGAAGCCGCACGTGCCGGTGAGCAGGGCCGCGGCTTCGCCGTGGTGGCCAGCGAGGTGCGCAGCCTGGCCCAGCGCTCGGGGGCGGCGGCCAAGGAGATCAAGACGCTGATCGGCGTCAGCGTCGAGCGTGTCGAGCAAGGTACAGCGCTCGTCGGCCAGGCCGGCGCGACGATGACGGAGATCGTGGCCTCCATCAGGCGCGTGACCGACATCATGGGCGAGATCAGCGCCGCGTCCATTGAGCAAAGCACCGGCGTTGCGCAGGTGGGCGAATCGGTCAGCCAGATGGACCAGGCCACGCAGCAGAACGCCGCGCTGGTAGAAGAGAGTGCGGTCGCGGCCGATAGCCTGAAGAGCCAGGCGCAGCAACTGGTGCAGGCGGTGGCGGTGTTCAAGATCACCCACAGCGGCAGCGAACCCTTTGCTGCCGCGGTGAATCACCGCGTCGCGGGGCACCCTGGTAAAGGCCCGTCTGGGAAACACCCGCGACTGAAGTTCACAGGCAAGGCGAAGATGTCGCCACCGCAGGCCGCGCCCTCGCGCGCCAAGCTGGCGCCGGCCCCTGTCGAAGAGGCATGGTCCAGTCACTGATCGGTGCGGCGAGCGCATTCCCGCACCGTGCCGTCCCTCATCGCAAGCCTTCAAGGCATCCGCCTCGACTTCCCCCAACGCCGGGCGCCGTTGGGGCATGGTCGCTTCTGACGTTCGAGGGCGCTCGGGCCCTCAGGCCCTTCGAGTGGCCGCAGGTTTGGGCGCTGACTTGGGCGCTGACTTGGGCGCTGACTTGGGCGCTGCCTTCTTCGCACTGGCGGCTCGGCTGGCAGTGTGGTCCTCCCCACCGCTCCCGGGCTTGCGCCTGGCCAGGCTCTTGGCCAGCAACTCGGTGAGGTCGACGACGTTGCTCGTCGCGGTCGCTGAAGAGGGCTCTGCGATCGGCGTGACGGTTGCCGTCTCGCCGGCTTCGATCTTCTTGCTCACCAGCGCCAGGATGGCGTCGCTGAACTTGTCGGAGTAATCGTCCGACTTGAAGGGGCCCGTCATGTCGCTGATCAACTGCGCCGCCATCTTCAGCTCGCCCGGCTTCAGGCCGGCCGCCGTCTTGCCCTGCGCGGGCAGCTTCAACTCTTCCAGCGGACGAATCTCGCTCGACCAGCGAATGGTGTTCAGCACCAGTGCGGCACCGGCAGGAACCAGCGCCGCCAGCCGTTCCTTGGTGTGCATCACCACCCGCGCGATGCCGATGACGCCGGCCTCGAGCATCGACTCCCGCAGCAGGGCGTACACCTTGTCGCCCTTGCCGATGGGCTCGAGGTAGTAAGGGGTCTCCAGCAGCGTGAACGGGATCTCGCTGGCCTTGACGAAGGACTCGATCTCGATGGTCTGCGTCGACTTCGGGTACGCGGCCTTGATCTGGACTTCGCTCAGGATCACGTAGTCGCCGTCCTCCTGCTGGATGCCCTTGACGATGTCGGCGGCCTGGATTTCCTTGCCGGTGCGCTTGTTCACCCGCTTGTAGCCCACGGGGTCCATCGAGCGCTTGTCGAGCCAGTCGAAGT
>JANOZF010000296.1:0-7236 GCA_031429255.1 Rubrivivax sp. | reverse complement strand
GGCTACCCCGCCTTCCGCGGTGCGCAGCGCGAGATCGTCGAGCACGTGGTGGCCGGCGGCGACGCCTTGGTGCTGATGCCCACCGGTGGTGGCAAGAGCCTGTGCTACCAGGTGCCGGCCATCGTGCGCCACCGTGCCGGGCAGGGGGTGGCGGTGGTGGTCAGCCCGCTCATCGCGCTGATGCACGACCAGGTGGGCGCGCTGCACGAGGCCGGTGTCAAGGCCGCCTTCCTGAACAGCACGCTGGATGCCGATGAAACCAGGCAGGTCGAACGCGAGCTGCTGGCCGGCCGCCTGACGCTGCTTTACGCCGCTCCAGAACGCATCCTCACGCCGCGCTTCATGGGCATGCTGGCCTCGCTGCACGAGCGTGGGCAGCTCAGCCTGTTCGCCATCGACGAAGCGCACTGCGTCAGCCAGTGGGGGCACGACTTCCGCGAAGAGTATCTGGGCCTGAGCGCGCTGCACGAGCAGTTTGCCGGCGTGCCGCGCGTGGCGCTCACCGCCACCGCCGACGACCACACGCGCGCCGACATCATCCAGCGCCTGCAGCTCGAAGAAGCGCGCCTCTTCGTGGCCAGCTTCGACCGCCCGAACATCCGTTACACCATCGTCGAGAAGGACGAGCCGCGCAAGCAGCTGCTGCGTTTTCTGAACGACGAGCACGACGGCGACGCCGGCATCGTCTACTGCCAAAGCCGCAAGAAGGTGGAAGAAACGGCGGCCTGGCTGGTGCAGGAGGGCATCAATGCGCTGCCCTACCACGCCGGCTTGGACGCTGACCTGCGCCGCCGCCATCAAGACCGTTTCCTGCGCGACGAAGCGGTGGTGATGGTGGCCACCATCGCGTTCGGCATGGGCATCGACAAACCCGACGTGCGCTTCGTGGCGCACCTGGACCTGCCCAAGAACATCGAGAGCTACTACCAGGAAACCGGCCGCGCCGGCCGCGACGGGCTGGCCGCCGACGCCTGGATGACCTACGGCCTGGCCGACGTGGTGAACCAGCGCCGCATGATCGACGAAAGCGAGGCTGGCGAGGACTTCAAGCGCCTGCAGCGCGGCAAGCTCGACGCCTTGCTGGGCTTGAGCGAAGCGCATGACTGCCGGCGCGTGCGGCTGCTGGCGTACTTCGGCCAGGCCAGCCAGCCCTGTGGCAACTGCGACAACTGCATCAACGCACCCGCCACCTGGGACGCCACCGAGGCCGCGCGCAAGGCCCTCAGCTGCATCTACCGCTTTCGGCAAGCCAGCCACGGCCCGCGCAGCTTCGGCGTGGTGCATCTGATCGACGTGCTGCGCGGCAAGGCCACCGACAAGGCGGCGCAGTACGGGCACGCCAGCCTCACCACCTTCGGCATTGGCGCCGACGTGAGTGAACAGCAGTGGCGCCTGGTGCTGCGCCAGCTGATCTCGCTGGGCCATGTGCGCGCCGAAGGCGAGTACAGCACGCTGGTGCTGACCGACAGCGCGCGCGAGGTGTTGCGTGGCGAGGTGCAGGTGCGCCTGCGCGTGCCCAGTGAAAGCAAACCCGCGCGTGGTGCCCGCACCGGGCGTGTGCGCGGTGCGGGTGCGAGTGCGGGTGCGGGCGCTGCCGGCGCGGGCAGCCCGTCGGCGGGCAAGCCGCCACCGGTGGCGCTGGACGAAGCCGCCACGGCGCTGTTTCTGCAGCTCAAGGCCTGGCGTGGCGAGGTGGCGCGTGAACACAACCTGCCGGCCTACGTGGTGTTCCACGACGCCACGCTGGCCGAGATGGCGCGGCAGCGCCCCAGCAGCCTGGACGAGCTGGCGGGCATCAGCGGCGTGGGTACGAAGAAGCTCGAAGCCTACGGCGCCGAGATCCTGCGCGTGCTGGGCGCCTGACCGGCCACCCGGCACCGACACCACACACGACGCCGATGGCGACCAGCGGTCTAGGTTCGATGATGCAGCCGCTGGCCGTGGGCTGCGGCGCCGGGTTTTCGGGCGACCGCTGCGATGCCGCCGCCCCGGTGTTGAAGACCCTGGTGGCACGCGGCGGGCCGGCGGCGCTGATCTTCGAGATGCTGGCCGAACGCACCCTGGCCACGGCGCAGCTGGCCCGACGGCTGGCACCCGACAAGGGCTATGAGCCGCTGCTCGACCTTGAACTGCGCCCGGTGCTGGCCGACTGCCTGCGCCATGGCATCACCATCGTCGGCAACTTCGGTGCGGCCAACCCGCAAGGTGCTGCGCGCCGCATTGCGGCGTTGGCGCAGGAGCTCGGTCTGGCTGCGCCGCGCATCGCCGTGGTCAGCGGAGACGACCTCTCCGGCAGCGAGCACCGGGCCACCTTGCGCCAGGCCCTGGGCGGTGAGCTCGACGAGGCCCGCTTCGTTTGCGCCAACGCCTATCTGGGGGCCTTCGAGATCGCCGCCGCCATCCGTGCCGGCGCGCAGGTGGTGGTGACTGGCCGCGTGGCCGACCCGTCGCTGGTGCTGGGGCCGGCGCTGGCGCACCACGGCTGGCACCCGGAAGACTGGGATGCGCTGGCCGGCGCCACGATGGCCGGCCACCTGCTGGAATGTGGCGCGCAAGTCAGCGGCGGCTACTTCGCCGACCCCGGCCGCAAGGACGTGCCCGGCCTCGATGACGTCGGGTTCCCGATTGCCGAGATTGCGGCTGACGGCAGTTGCATCGTCAGCAAGGCCTCGGGCACCGGGGGCCTGGTGGATGTGCGCACCGTCAAGGAGCAACTGCTGTATGAAGTGCACGACCCGGCGGGCTACCTCACGCCCGATGTCGTGGCCGACATCAGCGCAGCCGATGTCACGCAGCTGGGCCCCGATCGCGTGCGCCTGAGTGGCGTGCGTGGACACGCGCACACGCCGACCTTGAAGGCCTGTGTCTTCTTCGACGGTGGCTGGCTGGGTGAGGCCGAGATCTCGTATGCCGGCCCCAACGCCGAAGCGCGGGCGCGGCTGGCGATGGACGTCATGACGCGGCGCTGCGGTGCCGACATGCCGCTGCGGTTCGACCTCATCGGCGTGGCCAGCATCCTGGGCGACGACAGCAACCGTTGGCTGCAGACGCAGCCGCCTGGCGCCGCGCCTGTGCACGACGTGCGGCTGCGCGTGGCCGGCCGGCACGAAGATGCCGCCGTCGTCGACCGCCTGCTGCGCGAGGTGACCGCGCTCTGGACCTGCGGCCCGGCGGGCGGTGGCGGCGTGCGCACGAACAAGCGCCAGCGGCTGTCCATGCGCAGCGGCCTGGTGCCGCGCGACCGGGTGCGCGCCAGCTACGAGTTCCTGGCATGAACAGCGCGGCCCTGCACGACGGTGCGCACCAGCACACCCACACGCTGTACGAGTTTGCGCACGCGCGCACCGGCGACAAAGGCAACCGCATCAACATCAGCGTCATTGCCTTCGACGCGCAGCACTTCGACTGGCTGGTGCAGCAGCTCACTGCCCAGCGTGTGCGTGAGCACTTTGCCCACCGCCAACCCACGCAAGTGCAGCGCTACCTGCTGCCCAGGCTGGCGGCGATGAACTTCGTGCTCGATGACGTGCTGGACGGCGGCGTCAACGACAGCCTCAACCTCGACATGCACGGCAAGGCGCTGTCGTTTCACCTGCTCACCTTGCCGCTGCCGGCGCCTGCGGGCACGGCCTGAAGCGTCTTGACCGTCTCCTGCCGCCAGGCGGCGGCCCGGCGCTGCCCGTGGCGCGCATGCACATGAGACAGGGTGCGGCGGCTATCATGGCCGGTTGCACTCGACCAGCCCACCCATGCCGAATTCACCCGACAGTCGACCCGCAAGCCAGCCGGGCGGCGCAGGGCAGGCGGCCGCCCCGCAGCCTGCGACGGAGCCACTGGCCGTGACCGCAGCGCCCGATGCCCGTGCGCGTCGTGAGTCGCTGGAAGCGCGGGCGCTGCGCGTGCGCGGCGCACGCACGCACAACCTGAAGAACATCGACCTCGACATCCCCAAGCATTCGCTGGTGGTCATCACGGGCCTGTCGGGCAGCGGCAAGAGCAGCCTGGCCTTCGACACGCTGTATGCCGAAGGCCAGCGCCGTTATGTCGAAAGCCTGAGCGCCTACGCGCGCCAGTTCCTGCAGTTGATGGACAAGCCCGACGTCGACGTCATCGAGGGTTTGAGCCCGGCCATCAGCATCGAGCAGAAGGCCACGTCGCACAACCCGCGCTCCACCGTGGGCACCATCACCGAGATCCACGATTACCTGCGCTTGCTCTACGCCCGCGCAGGCACGCCCTACTGCCCCGACCATGCCCTGCCGCTGCAGGCGCAGAGCGTGGCGCAGATGGTGGACACCGTGCTGGCGCTGCCAGAAGACACGCGGCTGATGATTCTCGCGCCCGTGGTGCGCGACCGCAAGGGCGAGTTCGGCGACCTGTTCGAAGACATGCAGGCACGCGGTTATGTGCGCTTTCGTGTCGGCGCCGACGGCAAGCCCGGCGAGGTCGTGGAAGCCGAAGCGCTGCCGGTGCTGAAGAAAAACGAGAAGCATGACATCGACGTCGTCATCGACCGCCTGCGCGTCAAGGCCGACGTCAAGCAGCGGGTGGCCGAGAGTTTCGAGGCCGCGCTGCGCATCGCCGACGGCCGCGCCGTGGCGGTGGAACTCGATCAGCGCACCGACGAGATGGGGCGCTTGCTGCCCCACAAGGAACACCTGTTCAGCAGCAAGTTCGGCTGCCCCGTGTGCAGCTACTCGCTGGCCGAGCTGGAACCGCGCCTGTTTTCGTTCAACTCACCCGTGGGCGCGTGCCCGGCGTGTGACGGCCTGGGGCACGTCACGGTGTTCGACCCCGAGCGGGTGGTGGGTTTCCCCAGCCTGAGCCTGGCCTCGGGCGCCATCAAGGGCTGGGACCGGCGCAACAGCTACACCCACTCGATCCTGGAAAGCGTGGCCAAGCATCTGTCCTTTGACATCGAACTGCCGTTCGAGAAGCTGCCCGCGAAGGCGCAGCAGGTGGTGCTGTTCGGGTCGGGTAGCGACGAGATCGAATTTACTTACGAAGCCGAGACATCCGCCCGCGGTGGCAAGGGCAAGACCACGCGCAGCGTCAAGCGCAGCCACCCCTTCGAAGGCATCATCCACAGCTTCGAGCGGCGCTTTCGCGAGACCGACTCGGTGGCCGTGCGTGAAGAACTGTCGCGCTACCAGGCCGTCAAGCCCTGCGCGCAGTGCCAGGGTTCGCGGCTGCGGCGCGAGGCGCGCCACGTGTTTCTGCAGCACGCCACGACCGACGGCGCCGGCGAGCAAGGCAAGCCCATCTATGAAGTCGAACACGCCACGCTGGCCGCAGCGCTGTCCTACTTTGAGGGCTTGAAGCTGCAGGGCGCCAAGGGCGAGATCGCGGAAAAGATCGTGCGCGAGATCCGCAGCCGTCTTCGCTTCCTGAACGACGTGGGGCTGAACTACCTGAGCCTGGACCGCGGCGCCGACACCTTGTCCGGCGGCGAGGCGCAGCGCATCCGCCTGGCCAGCCAGATCGGCAGCGGCCTGTCGGGTGTGATGTACGTGCTGGACGAGCCCAGCATCGGGCTGCACCAGCGCGACAACGAACGCCTGATCGGCACGCTGAAGCACCTGCGCGACCTGGGCAACAGCGTGCTGGTGGTGGAACATGACGAAGACATGATCCGAAGCGCCGACCACGTGGTCGACATGGGCCCGGGTGCGGGCGTGCATGGAGGCCGCGTGATGGCGCAAGGCACGCCACAAGAGGTGGCCGACAACCCCGAGTCACTGACCGGCCAGTACCTGGCCAACGTGCTGCGCATCGAGGTGCCCAAGCGCCGTCGTGCGGCCGGCGGCTTTGGCTCGGCGCCCTACCGCATCAGCATCATCGGCGCGTGTGGCAACAACCTTCGTGGCGCCACGGTGGACATCCCCGTCGGCCTGCTGACCTGCGTCACCGGCGTCAGCGGTTCGGGCAAGAGCACGCTGATCAACGACACGCTGTACACCGCGGTGGCGCGCAAGCTCTATCAAAGCCACGCCGAGCCCGCGCCGCACGACCGCATTGAAGGGCTGGAGCAGTTCGACAAGGTCATCAACGTCGACCAAAGCCCGATTGGCCGCACACCTCGCAGCAACCCGGCCACCTACACCGGCCTGTTCACGCCGATACGCGAGCTGTTCGCTGAAGTTCCGGCGGCGCGTGAACGTGGCTACGGCGCCGGCCGCTTCAGCTTCAACGTCAGCGCCACCAGCGGCGGCGGGCGTTGCGAAGCCTGTGAAGGCGACGGCGTGATCAAGGTCGAGATGCACTTCTTGCCCGACATGTATGTGCCCTGCGACGTTTGCCACGGCGCGCGCTACAACCGCGAAACGCTGGAGGTCCTGTACAAAGGCAAGAACATCACGCAGGTGCTGGAACTGACGGTGGAAGACGCCTACAAGCTCTTCCAAGCGGTGCCCAACCTGGCGCGCAAGCTGCAAACGCTGCTCGACGTGGGCCTGGGCTACATCCGCCTGGGTCAAGCCGCCACCACGCTCAGCGGCGGTGAGGCGCAGCGCGTCAAGCTGGCGCTGGAGCTGAGCAAACGCGACACCGGGCGCACGCTGTACATCCTGGACGAACCGACCACGGGTTTGCATTTTCACGACGTGGGCATGCTGCTCAAGGTGCTGCACCAGCTGCGCGACGCGGGCAACACCATCGTCGTCATCGAGCACAACCTGGACGTCATCAAGACGGCCGACTGGCTGATCGACATGGGCCCCGAGGGTGGCGCCGGTGGCGGCTACGTGGTGGTGGCCGGAACCCCGGAAGAGGTGGCGGCGCACGAAGGCAGCCACACGGGGCGCTTCTTGAAGTTGATGCTCTGATACCGCTTTGCGTTCAATCGCTTGGGAAGGTGAGGTCGAGAGAGGCGGCTTGCGGCGCTTTGCTGACGCTCGGCGCATGTTGCCGAAGTCACACATCCGACCTGCCGCGGTCATGCGCGTCAAGGTCCGTGGCGGGACGAGGCCAACGGGTACCGGGCTCCGCTCATGTCCCCCAGGTCCGGCTTCGCCAGCCCCTTGTATCTTTCGTCTTGGGGCTTCGGTCTTATGACTTCAGTCCTTCTTTATCGTCGTTGTGGGAGGCTGTGGGTATGTGGGCAGAGGTCGGCGCGGTGGGCAACGCGAAGCGTTGTCCACGGCAAGCTGGCCGCTTCGAGCGCAGCTCGAACTGTCCACTTATCCACAGCCGCACGCTGCGACTTTTTCGCGGTCGGTGCGCCAAACCTGATGACCC
>JANOZF010000295.1:0-1945 GCA_031429255.1 Rubrivivax sp. | reverse complement strand
GCACCTGCAGCGCACATCTCCACCCGCGTGTTGCACCAGTGCGCTGGCCTGCCGCGCCAGGGGGCCGGCCCGTGTACCGTGGCCACCAGCCGTTGGTGCGCCACTGCAGCAACGGCGAGTCGAACACGCCGCTTGCCAGCGGGCTTCGCGCTGGCCCCAGCAAGTCGCGCCAGGCTTGGATCGAGGCCGTGGCGCTGTCGGCGCGGCGAGCGGCGCGCATGGACCCCATGCAGGCGCTGCGGCACGAACAGGGCGGGTTCAGCGCGGCACGATCCTCGCGCCGCTGAGCTGCTCCTGCGCTTCCACCAGCGACGGCACGAACTTCTTGCCGTGTCCCAGCGCGCTGGCAATGGCCAGGCTCTGGTGCACGGCCTCGCCCATCACGCTGGGAATGGACAGGCCTTCTGCCAGATGGGTGTAGTAGCGCACGTCCTTGCGCGCGTTGTCCAGCTCGAACAGCAGGCCGTTCAGGTCACCCTTCAGCGTCTTGGCCATGGCCTGGAACAGGCCGCAGTTGACGGGGCCCAGCGAGACCAGCTCGACCAGCTTGTGCAGGTCGATGCCGGCGCGCTGGCCGACGGCAAAGGCCTCGGCGGTGGCGGTGCAGATGGCCTGGGCGATGAAGTTGTTCAGCAGCTTGATGGTGTGGCCTGCGCCGGGGCCGCCCATGTGGAAGATGTTCTCGGCAAAGGCGCTGATGACAGGCTGCAGGCGCGCGAACACCTCGGGCTCGGCACCCACCATCACGTTCAGGCGCCCGGCCTCGGCTTCCACCGGGGTGCGCGACAGCGGGGCATCGACGAAGTTCACGCCCGCGGCCGCGCAGCGCTCGCGCAGGCGGGCGCTGGAGTCGGGTTCGCTGGTGGAGCAATCCACGATCACCAAGCCTGGCCCGGCGCCTGCCAACAGGCCCGCGTCGCCCAGCACCGCGGCTTCAACCTGCGGCGAGCCGGTGACACAGATGAACACGATCTCGCTGCCGGCAGCCAGTTGCGCCAGCGTGGCGGCGTGCGTGGCACCGGCGGCCAGCAGGTCGGCCACGCGTTCGGCGTTGCGGTGCACCGTGAGCGACAGGGGGTGGCCCTTGGCCAGCAAGTGCTTGGCCATGCCGTGGCCCATCAGGCCGCTGGCGCCCACGAATCCGATGTGTGCCATGGTCCGGGCTCCCTCAGCCACGCCCGACGAAGGGCATCTTGGTGGCCATCACGTTGACGAAAAGCATGTTGGTCGACAGCGGCATGCGCGCCATGGTCATGAAGGCCTCCACCACCGCCGACAGATCCATGCGCGGCTCGGGCTTCATGCTGCCGTCGGCCTGCGGCACGCCCTGCACCATGCGCGCGGTCATCTCGCTGGCGGCGTTGCCGATGTCGAGCTGGCCCACCGCAATGTCGAACGGCCGGCCATCGAGTGCGGCGGTCTTCGTCAGCCCGCTGATGGCGTGCTTGGTGGCGGTGTAGGCGATGGAACCGGGCCGCGGCGCATAGGCAGAGATCGAGCCGTTGTTGATGATGCGGCCGCCCATGGGCAACTGGTGCTTCATCAGCTTGAAGGCCTGGCTCAGGCAGTAGAAGCTGCCGTTCAGATTGGCGTCGACGACACGGCGCCATTCTTCGCCCGTGACGAGATCGGGCGTGGTGGAAGCCAGGCCCAGGCCGGCGTTGTTGAACAGCAGGTCGAGTCGCCCCCAGCGCTGCTGGACGGCCTCGAAGGCGGCCGCCACCTGTTCTTCACGGCCCACGTCGGTGGGCAAGGGCAGGGCGTTGGCAGCGTTGTCGCCGGCCGCGGCCGCGGTTTGCTGCAAGGCTTCGAGGCGACGGCCGACCAGGGCCACGGCCCAGCCTTCCTTCAACAAGGCCAATGCGCAGACACGGCCGATGCCGGAACCTGCGCCGGTGACGAGTGCGATCTTCATGGGGTGTGCGGGATGGTGTTGGGGCTGTTG